>JAGLTQ010000080.1 GCA_023135195.1 Gammaproteobacteria bacterium
AGTAATACTAATAATTCTCATTTGTCACCGACCCCTTTAATTTTCCTTTAATTTTGTTTGATTATCACATGGCGCATGATGAAGAATGGGAGCAAGTGAAATGGTATTTAGAACAAATATAACAAGAATATTTGAGGTCAGATCACTTGAAATGATACTCAACCAATATCTCAACCAAGGATAAATCATGGCCGGTGGTCTCTTAGCTCTACTTGATGATGTAGCAATGCTGCTCGATGACGCAGCTGTTATGAGTAAGGTGGCTGCAAAAAAAACGGCCGCTCTATTAGGGGATGATCTCGCGGTTAACGCGGAGAAGGCCACGGGCTTTCATGCATCCAGGGAGCTACCTGTGATTTGGGCGATCACCAAGGGAGCTTTAATCAATAAGATTATTATTTTACCTATAGCTTTTTTGTTAAGTGCCTATGCTTCATGGTTGATTGTTCCTATCCTGCTACTGGGTGGTGCCTACCTGAGTTATGAGGGAACAGAAAAAGTTGTTGAATGGATTACACGCCCTCATATTAACAAACCTGCCGCTAGTGAATCATCAGATAAGAAAAAGATATTACATTCGGAGGCGGTTAAAATAAAGGCTGCGATACGAACAGATTTTATTCTTTCTATTGAGATTATTATTATCACTTTGGACACGGTAATGAGTCAATCTCTTCCTATACAGATAATGGTCGTCAGCTTAATAGCACTACTGGCCGTAGTTGCCGTATATGGTGTGGTGGCACTTCTTGTGCGCATGGATGATGCTGGTTTGCTCTTAATTGAGCGCGCTAAATTGTTGAAAGGCGTTATTGCTAGGGCTTCTCATATTACAGGTGAGCTTTTGATCAACGCGTTGCCAAAAGTGATTCACCTGTTGGGGATCATTGGCACCATTGCAATGCTTCTGGTTGGTGGTGGAATGTTTGTTCACAATATTGATGTCATTCATCACTTCATGTCGACACTACCCACATTAGTTGCGGATCTTATTGTTGGGCTGGTCATTGGTATGATGTTACTCACATCAATGCGAATAATTAAACTAGCTAAAACTAGTTAAGTAGTATTTATTAAAGAGTATGAAATATCAGCTAATGCAATAGAAAATTGAGTTAACATAATTTTATTTTTAGAATTTTTGCTTACTCAATGATTAGTTAAATTTTTTCTAATGCTAACTTTATACTGCTACTTAAGCTATTGATATTAAAATGCAGAATTGAAACAATAGGTTTATATCATCTTTTGGGCACTAAAATATGGCCATCTTATGGCAAAAAACAATAAAAAATACCCGTTATGAAGTCCGTTCCGCAGGTCAAACATGTCGTTTATATACCGATGGTGTGTTCCACAGCCAATTTAATGCTGAGCATGAGGTGACAGGGGGAGTTTGGGATCTTCTGATGTTGCCAGCCTTTTTTTATCCTGCCGAATCAATTCAACGTGTGCTGGTATTGGGGGTGGGCGGTGGTGCGGTCATTCACTTATTGCAACGGTACATTAAACCGACTGAAATAATTGGCATTGAATTAAACCCGGTTCATATCATGTTGGCGAAAAGATACTTTGGAATCACGAATAAGTTAGCCATGTTGGTACAGGCGGATGCGATAAAGTGGATTGATGAATATTCAGGACCTCCCTTTGATCTTATTATCGATGATTTGTTTGGTGAGCAAGATGGCGAGCCCATTCGTGTGGCTAAGGCGAACAAAGCCTGGTTTGAAAAGTTAAATTCACATTTAAGCCCGGAAGGTGTTTTGGTGATGAATTTTATTAGTACTAAAGATTTAAAAAATAGTGCAGGTGTATCGTATAAAAAAATAACAGGTTTATTTAAGTCATCTTTTCAATTTACGTTAACGCACTATGTTAATGCTGTAGGGGCATTCCTGAAAAAAACGGCAAGCAGTCAAATGTTACGACAGCGTATTAATGACATTGATGAGCTTAAAAAAAGTAGAAAACTGGATTTCCATATTCGTAAATTAAAATAAGAAAGGAATAAGTTATGCGCTATCGAGACAATGGTGATTATCAAAGTTTGGGTGTACCTATTGACGATGGTTTGGTTTTTTTTCGATTATTTTAGGTTTAGTATTGGCTGTTGTTTTTATCTATTTTGGTTTGCACGTTAAACGTTACTGGATGGTTATTTGGGGAGTAGGTCTTTTGTTAGCCGGGTTATCTTATTTTGTGATGAGAATGTTGGGGTATTTTTAAAGATGGATTTATATACGCGTATTTTTAGCCAATCCTGCTTTGATGTTAACAAAAAGGTGTTAGAGAAATTTGAATCATTAACAGATGATGATTTCAAAGAAAAAACACATCTCTTTAATGGTCGGTATGAAAACATTTATCTTGAGATAAAAAAAATACCAGGACTTGAAATAATTGTTAATGCTGCGCTGGAAAATTCTGCAAAAATATTAAATATTAAAAAAGAAAAACTGGTGTCAGGTTTTTGGTTAAACTCCATGGCGGCAGGAGATGTCACAACGGCGCATACACATGATGATGATGATGAATTGTTGTCTTGTGTTTATTATATAAGAGTACCTGAAAACTCAGGGAATTTAATAATTACTGCTGACAATGAGAAAACGACTATAAAACCGGAAGAAGGCATGTTTGTTTTTTTCTCACCAGATACTTTGCATGAAGTTTCAAAAAACAAGAGTACTGAGTCACGGCTATCAATCGCTTTTAACTTTGGTTTAGTGAGAACCTGAGTTTTTATTCTGAAGTTCACTGAATAAGGAATCATTACATTCTTCACAAATCCCATGTGAAAAGTTAGCTCCGGTATGTTTTTGTAAATAGGCCTCAAAGGTTATCCATCGACCATCTTCTTCATGTATTTTTCTACAGTAAGAGCAGATGCTAACAATGCCTTTTTTTAAGCCTGGTAATTTAGTGATATCATGAAACTCTTCGATCACATAATTGACATCACCGTTGTCATCAAATACAGGTGTGGTAGTAACTTCCTCAACAATGGCATGATCTTCAATCCAAACATGATGAACCGCTGAAGCTGTTTTTCTTGTTTTAAAACTTTCAGTTACAGGGCAAGAGCCTTCAGTTTTTATATTACAGTTTTCAGTAAAATTATAGGCTCCCGTATAGCATTTCAGTGGACTGAGATTAAGGTTTTTTTTATTACTTCTCTGTTTAAATGCGTCATTTGATTCAATAATATTCATGTTCTTATCAATTACTGCAACGGCGGTTTGGATATGATCAATAAGTTTAAAATCTTTCATGGCTCTCTCCTTTGGGGATAAGGACATTCCGATTTATTAGTCATTGAATTATTATTTACACACTAGCCCCTTTCTAAAGTTATTACAGCAGTAAATGGGGGTAAATAAGAATTTGTTGATCCAGATCAAATTATGCTGTGCGGGACGGCATAATTAGTCGAATAACAGGTGAAAAATTAAATAAAATTTTATTGATTGTAGCTAATATGACTAATATAAAAGTTTTCAGTGCCATTTGGGGTTTCAACTTTCACCTCATCTTCGAGATGTTTTTTGAGTAAGGCTTTTGCCACGGGAGAATCCATGCTGATCCAGCCTTTCTTGGGATCAAACTCATCAGGTCCAACGATACGATAGGTTTTCTCTTCACCCTTATCATCTTCCAGTGTAACCCATGCGGCAAAAAATACTTGCTGTGGATTGCTGGGTAGATTATCGACGATTTTTAAATCGGGTAAACGTCTTTGTAAATAACGAATTCGGTAATCAATTTCACGCAGCTCTTTTTTACGATAAATATATTCAGCGTTTTCTGAGCGATCACCCTCGGCTGCTGCTTCAGCCAAAATTTTCACCACATAAGCGCGGCGTTTCCATTTTAATTTAAGTTCTGCATCGAGTTTGGCATAGCCATCGGCTGTAATATAAGGCGAACTTTTTGGTTGAGGTGGTCGATAACGTCCCATAGAAATTTAATTATTTTCATCCATTGTTTCTTGTTGTTGATTAAGACTTTCCTGCATTTTTTTCGCCATGTCTTTGGTGGATTGCAAAGTATCGGTTTGTGTTTTCCAAACATGGTCACCTTTAGCATTGTCTTTTGATGTGGTTTCATCCGGGTTATCGCCGCAAGCGACCATTACTGAAGCCAGTGATGAGATAAATCCCACTAAAATAATTTTTTTTAAATTGTTCATTTTTGCCTCACTTATTTATTTATAAAGATGATTTTAATGTACCACGATATCGCAGAATCTGATGAAAATGAAAGTATTTATTGCATTAAATATAGTAGACTAGCGGCTCTTTAAATTCCGGGTAAAATCTTCTCATGGCGTTAATTAAACTAGAATCTGCCTGTTTGGCCTATGGCCACGTTCCCTTATTAGATAAGGTCGATTTACAGATTGATGCTGGCGAACGTGTCTGCCTGGTTGGTCGTAATGGCGCAGGTAAGTCCACCTTAATGCGGGTCATGGAAGGCGCAGCAGAGCTAGATGAGGGTGGCTTGTGGAAAAAGCCTGATTTACGTGTTGGCATTCTTGCCCAGGAAGTCCCGCAACTTGATGAATTAACCGTTTACGATGTCGTTGCGGGTGGTTTAGATCATATTGGCGAAGTGATAGCTGAATATCATCATGTTTTACATGAAATGGAAACGAATTTTTCCGATGCCATTAATAATAAACTTGCACGTTTACAAGATGAAATTGATTCCAATGATGGTTGGAATCTAGAGCAACGTATTACCACGGTCATAACAAAACTTGAGTTACCGGAAGATGCGTTAATGGGGTCGTTGTCAGGTGGTTATAAACGTCGCGTAATGTTGGCGCGCGCTTTAGTGCTGGATCCAGAACTTATTTTACTCGATGAACCTACCAATCATCTTGATGTTGAAGCAATCCAATGGATGGAAGACTTTTTATTAGGGTTTAATGGTGCCGTTTTATTCATTACCCATGATCGAACCTTCCTGCGCCATCTGGCCACTCGAATTGTGGAGCTTGATCGTGGAAAAATCACCTCATGGCCAGGGAATTACGATACCTATATTAAAAACAAAGAAGAACGTGCCGTTATCGAAGAGCAACAAAATGCTTTATTCGACAAAAAACTTGCACAAGAAGAAGTCTGGATTCGTCAGGGTATTAAGGCTCGCCGTACCCGTAACGAAGGCCGTGTTCGCGCTCTGGAACAATTACGCAGAGAACGCTCATCGCGTTTAAATAAAGTCGGTAATGTGAACTTACAAGTTGAAAGTGGCGAGGCATCCGGCAAGATAGTCATTGAGGTTGAAGGTATTTCTAAATCTTTTGCTGATAAAACTATTGTTAAGTCGCTCAGCACGAAAATCATGCGAGGCGATCGCATCGGTATTTTAGGGCCAAATGGCGTTGGTAAAAGTACACTACTGAAAATGTTACTGGGTGAGTTAGAACCCGATACTGGAACAGTAAGTTTAGGAACAAAATTGTCGGTTGCCTATTTTGATCAACAACGTGCGGTTCTCGACCTTGAAAAAACCGTAGCGGATAATCTTAACTTTGGCAGTGACACCATTACGATTAATGGCCGTTCTCGTCATGTTATGAGTTACCTGCAGGATTTTCTTTTTCCTCCGGCACGTGTACGTTCACCGGTGAAATCATTATCTGGTGGTGAACGTAATCGTTTGTTACTTGCACGTTTGTTTATTCAGCCCGCTAATTTATTAGTGTTAGATGAACCGACTAATGATCTTGATGTAGAAACACTGGAATTACTGGAAGAGTTGCTTTGCAACTACGATGGTACGTTAATCCTGGTAAGTCATGATCGTACTTTCCTGGATAACGTGGTTACCAGTACGCTTGCTTTTGAAGGCGATGGTCAGGTTAATGAATATGTTGGTGGATATGAAGATTGGTTAAGACAATCACGGCAAGTCGATACATCTACAACGGCCAGAAAAACCGGTAAAAAAGAAGCAAAACAAGAAAAAAAGAAAAGCAAGTTAAGCTATAAGGATCAATTTGAACTGGACACCCTTCCGCAAAATATTGAAAAGTTAGAAACTGAACAAGAACAAATCCAAAACAAAATTGCGGAACCTGGTTTTTATCAACAAGAAAAGAAAGATATTGATAAAGTATTAACACGCTTGAGTGAGTTAAAAAAAGAACTTGAAACAACCTATGCACGTTGGGAAGAGTTGAGTGATTAGGTTTATTTAAAATATCTCGATATTGAGAAGGGACTAAATTGTAGGTTGGCTTAAGCGTAGTGATGCCAACAGTTTAAAATGTTGGCTTCGTCGCCTTGCTCCTTAAGCCAACCTACGTAATATGAATATGAGATGTTTCTCTATGGCAGACCGTTGTAGGTTGGCTTAAGCGCAGTGAAGCTAACATTTTAAGCTGTTGGCTTCGTCGCCTTGCTCCTTAAGTCCACCTACCTAATATTAAAATGAGATGTTTCGTTGCGGCCTAAATCACAATTAATAAAAATACAAGTCTGGTTTTGAACTAAGCTTTTGATAAAATCAGGCCATATCGTTTTTATACCTATTAATTTCACAACAAATAAAAGTATCTATTACCCATGAACATAGAACAAACTATCGCCACCGAGCTTGGTGTTAAACTTGCTCAAGTTGAAGCAACCATTACACTTTTAGACGAAGGTTCAACCGTCCCTTTCATTTCTCGTTACCGTAAAGAAGTTACCGGTAGTTTAGATGACACCCAGTTGCGTACTCTTGAAGAGCGTTTAAATTATTTGCGTGAACTTGAAGATCGCCGAGCCACAGTTTTAAAAACCATTGAAGAGCAAGGTAAGTTAAGCGATGACCTTAAAAAATCTATATTAACGGCAGACACAAAAACACGTTTAGAAGATCTCTATGCACCATACAAACCAAAACGTCGCACTAAAGCACAAATCGCACGTGAAGCAGGTATTGAACCTTTATTGGAATCTCTATTAAAAGATTTTTCACTTACACCTGAAGATGAAGCCAGTAATTACATAAATGCAGATGCTGGTTTTGCAGATAGCGAAGCAGTGTTAGAAGGCGCGCGACAAATTTTTATGGAACGTGCTTCTGAAGATGCTGATCTGGTCGGAGAGTTACGTGATACCTGTTGGAATAAAGGTGAACTTACCGCTACGTTGATCGCTGGCCAGGAAAATAACGGTGCAAAATTTAAAGATTATTTTGAATTCTCCGAAGGCATTAATAAAGTTCCTTCGCATCGTGCACTCGCATTATTTCGCGGTCGTAACGAAGGCATCTTACGCATTAAATTATCAATTCCTATGCAAGACGATCTTGAGTCACCATTAGATATGGGCTTGTGTGACAGTATTGTTGCCTCGCATTATGGGCTCGCTAATAAAGAACGTGCGGCGGATAAGTGGTTGTTAGAAAGTGCACGTTGGGCATGGCGTGTAAAAATTTCGATGCAGCTCGAATCTGAGTTAAATTTACGTTTACGTCAAGCTGCAGAAGAAGAAGCGATTCGCGTCTTTGGTGAGAATATGCGTGACTTATTACTGGCAGCACCTGCTGGTGCACGTACCACGTTAGGTTTAGATCCCGGTTTACGTACAGGTGTTAAAGTTGTGGTGGTTGATGCAATTGGTAAGTTAGTGGATACCGCTGTTATCTATCCTCATGTGCCTAAAAATCAATGGGATCAATCTATTCATGTGCTAGCTGATCTTGCTAAAAAACATAAGGTCGAATTAGTTGCTATTGGTAATGGAACCGCTTCGCGTGAAACAGATAAGTTAACCAATGAATTAATGAAAAAACATCCAGAGCTAAAACTCACCAGTTTAGTAGTGAGTGAGGCGGGTGCATCCGTTTACTCTGCTTCTGAATTAGCAGCAAAAGAATTTCCAGATTTAGATGTAACATTCCGTGGCTCAGTTTCGATTGCGCGTCGATTACAAGATCCCTTAGCCGAGTTGGTAAAGATTGATCCTAAGGCAATTGGTGTTGGACAATATCAGCATGATGTTAACCAACATCGTCTGGCACGCAAGTTAGAAGCCGTAGTTGAAGATTGTGTAAACGCGGTTGGCGTTGAAGTAAATATGGCCTCAGCACCTTTATTACAACGTGTTGCCGGTTTAAGTGAAAGCATGGCTGAGAATATTGTTTCATATCGCGAACAAAATGGTGCATTTAAAAATCGTCAGGAAATATTAAACGTTTCACGCTTAGGGCCTAAAGTCTTTGAGCAAGCAGCAGGTTTTTTGAAAATATCCAATGGCGATAATCCCCTTGATGCTTCATCTGTTCATCCAGAAGCTTATCCTGTTGTAAAAAATATTTTAGAAAAAAATAATCGTGATATGAACAAGGTTATTGGTGATCGTTCATTTTTATCATCACTTGCAGCAAATGATTATGCAATGGAAGGATTTGGTGAGCCGACTGTTCGAGACATTATTAAAGAATTAGAAAAACCGGGACGTGATCCTCGCCCGGAATTTAAAACAGCAAGTTTTAAAGATGGCGTCGAAAAAGTTAGCGATCTTAAAGAAGGTATGATTCTCGAAGGTGTTATTACTAATGTAACCAACTTTGGTGCCTTTGTAGATATTGGAGTACATCAAGATGGTCTTGTACATATTTCAGTGATTGCTGATAAGTTTGTAAAAGATCCTCATGAAGTTGTTAAGACAGGGGAAGTGGTAAAAGTAAAAGTAATGGATATTGATATTAAACGTAATCGAATTTCTTTATCAATGCGTTTGACTGATGAAGTAGAACGAAAATCAGCTAAGCCAAAAGATGGTGCTGCCATTAATAAATCTCAAGTTAATAAGGCTCGTCAACCTAAAAGCCGTCAAACAAAAAAGACTGCCTCGGGTACTGGAACAATGGCTCAAGCCTTCGCAAACTTAAAAAAGTAAGTTTTGTCCTCAAAGGGGGAGATATAGTCGGCAAAATAATTATTACAAAGTATAAAACTCATGGGGCGATAACCATGAAACTTCTGTAGAAAGTGATGGTTTAGCTTTTACTCTTTCGAACTTTTTGATTTTTTGTGAGCTAGATCACGCACATTTATTTTGTGTATGTTAGTCTCGATGGGAGGTTAATTCATCAGCGCCTAATTTGCTGATATAAATTATTCCTTTTGTAACACTCCCCCCACTTCTTATAAAACATATAGTTTTTATTAGACTTATTCTAAATATTGAGATTGTTGAGGACTACCATGGTTCGAATGCCTTTTACCGAAAACTTATTACTTGAGCATCTTTTTGATAATAACCGCTCACCATTAGTTTTTCTGGATCTAGATTTTAATTTACTCTATGTTAATCAAGCTTATGCTTTAGCTCACGGAAAAGAGGTTGATTTTTTCTCAGGGAAAAATCATTTTGATCTGTATCCCGGTGATGAAAATCAGAAAATATTTAGTGATGTCGTAAAAACAGGAATACCTTACACAATTAAGGCTGAAGCATTTGAGCATATTGAAGCACTAGAAAAAGGTACGACGTACTGGGATTGGAGTTTAACCCTGATAAAAAATAATGAGAATCAAAGTATTGGTGTTTTATTACAATGTGTCGATGTGACATGGCCAATTAGCATAGAACAAAAATTATACGAAAAAGTGAAAGAAGAATTACATTGTTATGATGAGGAACTTGAGAAAATTATTGAAGCAAGAACCAAATTATTACAAGAGACAGTAGAGCTACTTCAGAATGAAAATGCTGAACGTATTAAAACTGAAGCTTTATTGATTACAGCAAAAGAAGAAGCAGAAAATGCGAATATCAGTAAGTCACAATTCTTAAGTCGAATGAGTCATGAATTACGAACGCCGATGAATGCTATATTAGGTTTTTCTCAGCTTTTAAAACTTCATGATTTAAATGAAAAAGAAGCATCATATAATGATGAAATTTTATTAGCTGGAAAGCATTTATTATTGATGATTTCAGATATTCTGGATTTATCAATAATTGAGTCGGGGAATTTAACCGTTTCAATGTCCGACGTGCTACTAGCCCAGGTTATATATGAAAGTATTTCATTGGTAAAACATAAATTAGATTTTAGAGATATTGAAATTCATAACTTAATTCCCGATGATGATGACATTACAATAAGAGCTGATGAAACAAGGTTAAAAGAAGTTTTGGTTAACCTGTTAACAAATGCCGTTAAATACAATATTGACAATGGTTCTGTCTCAATCGGATATAAACAGATAGATAAAAACAATATACGTATCCATGTGTCCGATACAGGTAAAGGGTTATCGGATGAAGAGCAAATTAAAATTTTTGAGCCCTTTAATCGTTTAGGTGCAGAATACACGGATATAGAAGGCATAGGGATAGGCTTATCTATTTCCAGGAAATTAATGGATATGATGGATGGTTCGATCAGTCTTGAAAGTAAAAAAGGCGAGGGAACTATATTTTATCTTGATTTCCCCATAGGAAAGCATCTTGAAACTAAGACAAATAAAATAATAGAAGTTGAATTAGAAAATACGAATTCACAATATAATATATTATATGTAGAAGATAATATATCCAACCAAAAACTTATTGATAACCTTCTGGTCAATAATCCTAATTTTAATTTAACGATTAAAGCAACAGCTGAAACGGGTCTGGAAGAAATTTCCAGTAAACATTTTGATTTGATTATTCTGGATATTAATTTACCGGGTATGGATGGATATAGCGCACTGCAAAAAATACATGATAATGCTGAAACCAAAGATATACCGGTGATTGCATTAAGTGCATCAGTAAGTGCAGATGATGTCGAGAAGGGACTTGCAGCAGGTTTTAATCAATATATTACAAAGCCAGTGGTACTTCCTGAATTGGTGTCTATTATTAATAATGAGTTAAATTATTTAATAAAATTATCTTAGTAACACCTGCCTAAAATACTAGTAGATACGTTAAACTGGTATCTATGGAAATAACCGACACACACTGCCACCTTGATGTCTCGGACTTTGATCTTGATAGAGATGAGGTTCTTTCTCGTTGTCGTGCACAGGGCATCTCTAAAATCATTATCCCTGCTATTCAATCAAAAACATGGTCTAATATTCTTGATTTATGTCAATCAGAAAAAGGACTTTATCCCGCATTAGGATTGCATCCTGTTTTTATTAATCAGCATCAAGCCGATGATCTTGAAAAATTAGAGCAATTACTGGAAACAGTTTCCCCGGTAGCTATTGGTGAAATTGGTCTGGATTTCTATATTAAAGAATACGATCAGAAACAGCAGCAGCAAATTGATTTGTTTGAAGCACAATTATACATTGCAAAAAACCATAACCTTCCTGTGATCTTGCATGTAAGAAAAGCACATGATCAGGTTTTACAGTTATTGAAAAAAATAAAAGTAAAGAGTGGTTTTAGTCATGCTTTTAATGGCAGCCTTCAGCAGGCAGAACAATATATTGAGCTGGGGTTTAAGTTGGGATTTGGTGGAACATTAACCTATGAAAATTCTACGAAAATTCACAAGCTTGCTAAAACATTACCCTTGGAATCTATTGTTCTCGAAACCGATGCGCCTGATATGGTGGTAGAATCACATCGCGGAAAACGTAATAGTCCAGAGTATATTATGGAATGTTTATCTGCTTTAGCAAAAATTCGTAATGAAGACATTACTTTCATTGCACAACAAACCAGTAAAAATGCAAATGACGTAATTAATTTTTCAAATTATGACTAACAATAAAAATAATAGTGAAGATGCTTTTTCTGGTATAGCTCGACTTTACGGTCGAGAAGCTTATGCATTAATTAAAAATATGCATGTTTGTGTTGTCGGCATTGGTGGTGTTGGTTCATGGGTAGTAGAAGCGCTCGCACGCTCAGCAGTAGGGGAAATCACATTAATCGATTTTGATACTATTGCGAATTCAAATATTAACCGACAAATTCATACCTTATCCACTACTATCGATGAAAAAAAATGTACTGCGATGCAAGAAAGGGTCAAAAATATAAATCCTGACTGTGTCGTTAATGTTATTGATGACTTCATTACCATAGACAATATGTCAGATTTATTATCACGTGATTACGATTATGTAGTCGATGCTATTGATAGTATTAAATTTAAAGCGGGACTTATCTATTACTGTAAACGTAATAAGATTCCTGTGATCACAACGGGTGGTGCGGGTGGTTTAACCGATCCATCTGTAATCAAAGTTGTTGATTTAACAAAAACGTATAATGATGCATTAGCGGCTAAAGTCCGCTCGACTTTACGCGATCAATATAATTTCACTAAAAATCCTAAAAGACGTTTTGCTATTGATTGCGTTTTTTCCAGCCAGCAACAGTTGTATCCAAAAGAAGATGGCACGGTAAGTCACGAAAAACCGGGGATTCATGGTGTGTCTCTCGATTGTCGTTTTGGCTACGGTGCAGCTTCTTTTGTTACTGGTACCTTTGGTTTTATCGCCGCTGCACATATTATTAGAAAGTTTATAAATAAAAAAACTAAATGAAGAACAATAAGAAAATAAGCTTATTGATAATCCGAGTGGTTTTATTCATTATTTTTCTCTTGTTTTCTTTCAATGCCTTTCTTTATATAAAACAACCGAGCATGATGTTCTATCCAATAAATGAAATTGAGGTAACGCCTAAAGAATGGGGGCTGGTTTATGATGCTGTTGAGATAAAATTAGCAGATAAAAGAAAAATTACAGGTTGGTATTTACCGCATCCAGAAGCAGAGAAAACAGTTCTTTTTTTTCATGGTAATGGCGGTAATATCTCTCATCGTGGTAACTCCGTAACTATTTTCCATAAACTAAAACTAAATGTTCTGATTATTGATTATCCGGGTTATGGAGAAAGTGAAGGAACGCCTTCTGAAAAAAGTTTATATCAATCTGCAAATGCGGCATGGCAATACCTGATTTCAGATAAAAAAATAAATCCGCAAAATATTATTATTTTTGGACGTTCATTAGGTGGAGCGGTTGCTGTTGATTTAGCCTCCCGTGTAAAGGCCGGGGGAGTAGTTTTAGAATCTACCTTTAGTTCAGTACGTGATGTCGTTGATGTTGCATTCCCAATATTGTCTAATTTTATTTATCTGCGATATCCATTTGATTCATTTAATAAAATAAAGAAAGTGTCTGCTCCAGTGTTAGTGATTCATAGTCTTGATGATAGAGTTATCCCGTACGTTACAGGTCAAAAATTATTTTCAGCTATAAAATCAGAAAAAAAATTCTTGAAAATTGAGGGAGGGCATAATGAGGGCTTTATGCAGAGTATTAAACCTTATATGCGCACATTACGCTCCTTTATCTATTCATTGCAAAAAGCAGCGTAACCTATGAATTTTGATAAGTTCATCTTGAATTAATAGCTTCACAGGTTTATTTTATCTATAGAAATACAGCTACTCCTAACAATACCACTACTAATAATAATACTAATAAATTTTTACTCATTTTTTTAAGGGGAAGGCTTATGTCATCAGCTGGAAAAAATCTGAATATAGATGAATTACCATTTGTTGCACCATGCAATAAACTGGATTTTGGTGCCCCTATGCGGTGGTTGCGATTGGGCTGGTTAGATATTACAAGAGCACCAAAACAAAGTTTGACCTATGGCGCTATTATTGTGGCTTTAAGTTATGGTGTGAGTTTAATGGTCTGGTTCTATGGCGGGCTTGGTTTACTTGTCAGTATATTATCTGGCTTTGTTTTTCTTGGCCCGGTATTAGCTATCGGTTTATATTCAATAAGTTGTCAACTACAGGCAGGTATGAAACCGAAGTTAGGCTATTGTTTGCGTGAAGGTAAACGACATTTAAGCAACGAGCTTGTGTTTGCTGTTGTCTTATCAGTCGTATTTATAATATGGGCTCGAGCTGCCTCTATGATTCATATCTTCTATCCCTCGAATGTGAATGCTGACTGGACACAATTCGTGGTTTTTTTGTTAGTCGGTACACTGGTTGGTGCCGTTTTTTCTGCAATCATTTTTTGTTTTAGTGCCTTTTCTTTACCGATGATTATGGACAAAAAAGTTGATGTAATTACTGCCGTTATCACCAGTATTAACGCAGTACTTCGAAATAGAACCATTGCAGTTTTGTGGGCACTCATTATTGTGTTTATTGTCACAATTGGATTTGTGACCGCTTTTATTGGATTTATTGTTCTAATGCCTTTAATGGGGCATGCAACGTGGCATGCGTATCAGGAAACAATTAATTCAGATGGCTGGCCAAAACATAGTGAAATCAAGGGTGATTGATTTAGCATAATTGTATAATGAGAAGTATTGGATTCTCCCATAAAGCGCTATGGTGTAAACTAGTGCTATGTCAGAACAAAACAATCTCATTCAGCCTATATCACCTGCTCTTCAGGAGCAGGTAATAAAAGAAACAAATAATTTTGTTAAAAGTGCTGAAAATTATTACAGTCGTACCTTACCTGAAATCCCCGTGTTATTTGACCTGACCGGCAAAGCGGCCGGCATGTATCGGGTTAAAGCGGGTCAGCGTGTTATTCGCTACAATCCCTATGTTTTTTCAAAATATTTTGATGATAATTTTAGTGAAACGATTCCACATGAAGTTGCACATTATGTGACTGACATGCTATTCAATTTAAAAAAAATAAGACCACATGGCAGTGAGTGGAAATCTGTGATGCAGGTATTTGGCGTCGCAGCAAACCGTACTGCTAATTATGATTTATCCGGCTTACCTGTACGACATTATCAAAAATTTGTTTACCATTGTGGTTGCCAAAATTTTGAATTAACCAGTCGACGGCATAATAAGATTCTTCGTGGAAAAGGTCATTATTTGTGTAGAGATTGCGGTGGTAAATTGTTGTTTGTGAAAAATCAGGATGATGCAGGTTAAATTATGCGTGGTTTTGTTCCTCCTGATCCCTATACCAAAGTATCTGAAGAACACTTTGCTGTTGTTTATGTACCGAAGCGAAGTCGAAATCGCTTTCCTAAAGGCTGTGTTGAAGTGGTGGTATCAAAAGAAGTTGCTCTTGAGCAGGCTGACTCAGATAAAAAACAATTTGCTGCTCGTGTACTTGGGCCCTCTAAATCATCGGAAGGACAATATATTTATTATTTAGTGGAATGGCTTAATGACTGAGTTATCGGACGAGACAATTCAGGAGTTTCGTGCTGCCCTGATTGAAAATCGCAAAGTTTTAACTACTGCAATCGAAGGTGAAACTGAATCATCGAAAATAGTTGAATTAGATCAAAGTACAATGGGACGTTTATCCAGAATGGATGCCTTGCAGGGGCAGGCAATGATCAAAGAAACAAAACAACGACATGAAGAAGGCTTACGTAAAATATCATCTGCATTATCAAGAATTGAATCTGATGATTATGGATATTGCTTAAGGTGTGATGAACTTATTTCAGTCGCCCGTCTTGAGGTTGACCCTGCTGTTTCACTTTGTATTCGTTGCGCCAGTCTTGAAGAACAGGTTTAAATATCAATGTTAGAAAAGTTTTGGGAAATAAAGTCATTAGCAGAAATGTCACAGCAGGAATGGGAATCTTTATGTGATGGTTGTGGTCGCTGCTGTTTAAATAAGCTGGAAGATGAAGATACTGGTGAAATTTATTTTACCAACGTAACCTGTAAGTTATTAGATATTGAACAATGTCGTTGCTCTGATTATACAAATCGTAAAGTCAGTATGCCGGATTGTATGATATTAAGTGTAGATAATACGGATGCTTTGGAAGTGATGCCGTCAACCTGTGCTTATCGTTTATTACAGTTAGGAAAACCTTTACCTGAGTGGCATCCGCTTATTTCAGGACGAGCAGAAACAGTTATTGAAGCAGGAATTTCTATAGCCGGAAAAGTGGTTTCGGAAGAATATATTCATTACGAAGAATACCCTGAACATTTAATTAATTGGGTTACAACAAAATGAGATTGCTTTGTTGCACTCGGTAACTGCTCCTGCGTATCCTATCTTCTGCGTGGCCCAGACCAGCTTCAACCTCTGGTTTCACCTTCTCCATGCAGTTCGCAATGACGGTTAAATGCTGTCATTGTGAGGAGGTACGACGAAGCAATCTCCAGTTATAATACTGAATCTATAGAAAAGCGAGATATTTAAAAATGACCAATGATGTATCATTACAGTCAGATAAAGAATTACGTGCCCATCTACACGGAGAAACAAGTAAGCTGCCGTGGACTGAACTCGAAACACATTTTGCGCGTGGCGTATTATTTAAAGTTGCCAAAGGAACTGATATCCTGGACGTTGCCATTGTTATGAGTCGTGATGATAAGGATACGTTAAAAGAATGGCTTGATAATAAAACGATAATTGGTGTTGAAATTGAAGATGCTAAAAAATGGCATGAAACATCTGCAAGTTTATGGTCGGTCGTTGTAGCACCTTTTATTCTCGTTCAGGAAATAGAACAAAAACTGGATTCTTAATATGATCACACTCGATCCTCGTTTATTAAATGACTGTGCAATACTTGGGAAGTTTGAACTTTGTAATGTGTTATTAATGCGCGATGCCAATTATCCCTGGTGTGTGCTGGTTCCCGATCGTGTAGACAAAACAGAAGTCTTTGATTTGTCAGCAGAAGACCAGGTTCAGCTAAAATTAGAATCGAATACTCTCCTGGAATATTTAAAAAATGAATTTAATGCCGATAAAATGAATGTTGCAGCATTAGGTAATGTGGTTCCTCAATTGCATATTCATCATATCGTGCGTTATAAAACGGATATTGCCTGGCCGGCTCCGGTGTGGGGGGCTTTTCCTGCTAAAGCTTACGGCGATGAAGAGATAAAAAAATGCATTGAAATTTTGATGGAAGGGTTTAAGACGTTAAACCTTGGCTTTCATCCTGCTACTTAAATGAGTATCGACAAAAATAAAGACTGGCTTGTATATATATTAGAGTGCAGCGATAAAACACTCTATACAGGCATAACCAATGATCTTGAGAAACGTCTGGAGCAACATAATAATGGAAAAGATGGTGCGAAATATACACGTGTCCGTCGGCCGGTAAAATGTGTTTACAGGGAAGTACAAAAAAATAGAAGTGAAGCAAGTAAACGTGAATTTGTAATTAAAAGCATTACTCGTGCTGAAAAATTGAAACTTATTAAATTAACGTAAATTCATTTACTTATTTGTGGGACCTTATTCATATTGTAATCCTTTAATTAAGCTCGCGAGATTGGCTCTGTAATTATAAAAATAATGTTATTACGTTGGATGTTCGTAAAAATATAAAAATATTACGCGTAATGAAAAAACACTAATATATGGATATTCAGTAGAGGAAATAAAAAAGTTACAAACTACGACAATTTGTTGTTATACATTATGGGTATGTTTTTTCCATACTGGATGATTCCCTACCAGTTTTAATGTCGTCTGTAACAATGTTTTCCCTGGTTCAGTAATATGCCATGTAGACGCGCCAGAAGGATGTGGCAGGGGAATAAAATCAACTTGCTTGCCATTAATATCCAGCTGATGAATCTGACCAATAATATCTGTGAGTTTTTTAACTTCAAAAAATTGACTGATTGCTAATTTTCCAACCGGTAAGATTAATTTAGGTTGTAATAGCTTATATTCCATTTCTAACCAGTGGGAACAGGTTTTAATTTCTGTCAGGTTGGGTACTCTGTCACCTCCACGTGGTTTTTTACCGGGAAAGCAACGACACACTGCCGACATATAAACCAGATTTCTAAACTCTTCTTCAGAGAGTCCTATTTGATTAAACCATTTAAATAGTGTTTTTCCTGCTGTCCAGGCAAAGGGTTTTGGAATAAGTATTTCTTTATCTCCCGGCGCCTGCCCAATAAGCATAATTGGTGAAAGTATAGGATTTCCCGCTACAGGAGGCCCATACATATCAGGACATTGGGTGCATTTTTTAAGTCGTGTTTGGTGATTTTTTATTTTTGTATTTATAGTCATGTTTTAATTATATATAAAATATTTACCCGTATACTATGAATATCATCCCTGGCAGATATTAATATATAATATGACTCAAAAATATGACAAAAATTTCGATGATTTATCCTCTCGTTTCCAAAAGAATATTTACCATACAGCAAAAGGAAAAATCAGGTTAAATATATTATGGCGAGATTTGATTGAAATCATTCCTGAAATAGAAACTGGCGGTTTGTCTATTCTGGATGCGGGTGCTGGACAGGGTAACTTTGCATTACAGTTAGCACAGAAAAATCATATGCTGACATTATGCGATTTATCTAAAAACATGTTAGAAGATGCTCAAAAATTATTTATTGAGCATGAACTCGATACCGATGTTCGTTTTATTCATGTGGCTGTACAAGAGTTGTCAGAGCATGTTGATATTCAATATGATGTTGTGCTTTTTCATGCCGTTTTAGAGTGGTTGGCTGAACCAGAAGAAACATTAAAAGAACTCTTGAAATTCATTAAACCAGGTGGATATTTATCATTGATGTTTTATAGTCGTACCGGTTTAATTTTTCAGAACCTTACTCGTGGGAATTTTGATTATGTACTAAATGATTCCTTATCTGGCAAAGGAAAAACATTAACGCCGACTAACCCTCAAGATCCTGAAGATGTTTATCGGTGGTTAAATACTTTGAAGTTTGAAACAAAAGTAAAAAGTGGTGTACGTGTGTTTTATGATGGTATTAGTCGTGAAAGACGTAAGCAAATAAATGAAGATGAGCTGATTGAATTAGAAAAACAGTATTCACGTATTGAGCCATATAATGAATTAGCACGATACGTCCATGTGATATGTAAAAAACCGGGTGATTAACAGGGTTATTTTGTCGGTTTTTATTCTAAAATAATAAAATATGAGGCGAAAATAGATTGCTTTATGCAGTAAGTGCTACTTTATGTATGTGCATTTTTAATGTATCTGGGTTAGTATAAATATATTCCCCTATGTCTATAATACAAAAATTATAGCTGCGTGAGGTACCATGTATCCAAAAGATTTAAATGTTGTTCTTGTTTACGTTAAATCTCTTCTTGTATCCTTTACGTTGACCATGGCTGCTGCTTTTCTGCAGATAAAAATTATTCTCGGAATTACCGATTTTAAAGCTCTTTACTTACTTGCCCCTGCGGTCATTGCATTAGGCTTCGGTATACTGGCTGCACGAATTATCATATTATTTAACGAGCTAAAGTGGTATTCCATACGAGACCAACTTACCAATACCTTTAATCATGGATATTACAAACAAGTATTAAATGACTGGTGTCATGAAAATAAAACTTTTTCATTAATATTAATGGATATTGATTATTTTAAGAAAGTTAATGATTTATATGGACATCAAGTCGGAGATAAAACTCTCATTTGCATAAGTGAGTTAGTATCAGAAACTAAACGACTGTATGACGTTTTTGCCCGTCATGGTGGTGAGGAATTTGTTATCCTGGCTCCACGAACGGATTTGATTGAAGCCGAAGATCTTGCAAATAGGATAAGAAAAGTAATAAGAGAAGCGACTATGCCGTCAGGGGATAAATTGACCTGTAGTTTTGGCGTTGCAGAATATAGGCTTGATCGAGACTCACCAAGTGTACTATTTGATCGTGCAGACAAAGCTTTATATGAATCAAAACATAACGGTCGAGATCGCGTCACACTCGAAAAGGAAGAGTGATGGAAATATTCTGTTATTAGAACAGTATAACTTTTATTAAGCCTCTAATGTTGGGCGTATCGTTTTATATACCCGCTCAACATCAATCACTTGTAAACAAACATTATCACTGCAAGGGGTCTTGCGATGATTGCTCGCACTCACGCAAGGTGAACACGCTAAGCCAGCATAAATAGCGGTACTGTTACCTAACGAGCCATATAATTTTGGCGTTTCTGGTCCAAAAATAACATAGGTTTTTAAGTCTGTTATAGCAGAGAAATGGCCTGGGCCAGAATCGTTGGTTAGCATCATGTGCGAAATACTGTATAGAGCAGGCAACTCTGATAATTGTAATTGGCCTGCAAAGTTAATACAGCGTTCATTATTTACTTGTTCCTTAAGTCCAGCCGCCTCTTCTTTCTCACTGGGAGCACCAGTGATCAGTATGATTGTATCTTCAAAATCATTTAATATTTTTTTTATTAATTCGATATATCTTTCCGGCATCCAGCGACGTTGAATAAGTAATTCACTTGCATTGGGGTTTATTAATACAATGCGTTGCTTGTCTTTATCGTATTCTGAATATACCCCTTTTACATGCAGGTGCAGGTCGTTTTTTTCTTTATCGCTTATTGTTGCTTTAGCTAACACAATTTCGTCATCATGAATTAGTGTTTTTGAATAGGGCACTTCATGTTTTGCTGCATATGCCGCATTTACCAGTGCGATGAAGTTTTTACTGATATGCATGTGAGCGTTATAGGCAACTTCATGAGTAAGAAGAGAACCACGGTATAGACCTTCATTATGAAATGCGTGATAGCCAATACGGCGTTCTGCACCACTTAAACCGGTTAGTAGCGCCGTAAAACGTGAGAATAATTCAAGATCAATGACGGTATCTATTTTATTTTTACGTGTCCAAATGAAAAAACGTAATGTGTCTATTACCAGTGAGCTAAGGCTATCTTCCCGAATAGTGAATATATTTTCTTTCGGTACTGTTCCTAATAAATATAAGCTGGGAGCATTTTTTTTGAATATAACAAAGAAAAGGGATGCACCCTTGTCTTTTAGTTTACGCATAGCCGGGTCAACAAGTATAGCGCTGCCCATTTCTGAAAGTTCAATTAACAATACATTTTTGACATCTGTTGGTTTTTTAAAGCTAAAAATAGAAAGCAGCTTTATTAACAGGGTAACTAGAAAACATAAGGGAACACCGGCCAGGTGATCAATACGACGCATAGTATCTACTTTCATATTATTTCTGCTTTTTTATAAAGTATTATAGATAGTTAAAATTATTTTTATTTACGATGTAGGTAAGTATATAAACCAGGCAAGCTGGAAATTATTAATATAATGCCATATAAAATCGACATTGATAATATATTTGCGGCTACTCCGCCGATAAGTCCAAATAAACCAACCATTGCACCTTCACGAATTCCCCAGCCAGCAAGTGAAACAGGTATTAACGTTAGCAGGATAACAGGGGGAACGATAACGGCAATTGTAAGAAGGTCATATTCAAGCCCAACACTCTGACCAACAAGATAGATATTAATAATTGAAAATAAGTGGATCAATACACCAATGACAAGGTGAAAAGATATAGATCGAAGATCATGCAGGATTCGATTAAGTTGTTTCGACACTCTCAGGATGTAGCTTAATAATCGACCTTTGTGTAATGCTTTAATTTTGTGAATATAAATAAAAGTAATAAAGCCTAATAAACCAGCCAGAACAATGACATTAATCATTAGGAATAAATTTTCAGGTAGTAAGCCGGGTAAGAAATAATTTGCGACGAGGTTTAAAATAAGTAAACCGGAAAGTCCCAAAATACGATCAATGAACACACCAATAAAGGCGTCACGTTTACGGTGTCCTTTTGTTGCAACATCAAGAACGCGGACTGCATCACCGCCGATGCTGGTGGGTAAGCCTTGATTAAAGAATGAGCCTTTGAAGTAACTGCGCATGTAGAATTCGGACTTTTGTCCAAAGTTTAGTGCCTTCATTACCCTGCCCCAACGGTAGCCGGCGAGCAAAGTACTTAATAGTTGAAATAAAATAGCAAGGATGAGTAATTGAATATCTGCATGAAGAATAATATCTTTTACACTTTTAAATTCAATATTTCTGAATATAAGGGTAAGCAGGACGGCTGTAATAATAATGCGTATGAGCCAGCTCCATTTAAAACTTAATTTTTCTTCACTCTCAATGTCGGTCATTTTTTAACTCGGGTTAAAATGGGGTCTAAAAATAACGATTTTAAACCTTTAAGGCTTAATATAAAACATATTATCGGTGTTAATACTTCGAGAATACGGGCCTCTTTATCACCACCATCATGTAAAAACACAAGGTGTATGACTGCTAAAACGAGTATTACAGTAACAATACGTTGGGCGACTAGATTATTTCCAGATGTAGGCAATAATTTCATGCTGAGATAGGCTGCGAACCAGCCAAAAAACATTCCCCCCAGGATATCTATTGGCCAATGAACACCGGTCGCGATACGTGATAAAGCAATGATTGAAGCATAAATTATAACGGCTGAACGAATTCGTACATCTGTAACTAAAAATATAACCATTGCTGCCAGAGTAAATGGCGCTGCAGCGTGACCGGATGGAAATGATGATGCTGAGAATTGATGGCCTAACTGATGGAATAAACCAGCAGGAAATATAGCCGGAGGCCGGGGTACAGATAAAAATTCCTTAAACCCGTGTAAAAAGAATGCGGCGATAATAGCGGCAATAAAACTTTTCACCATGATGTCCGGACGTTTAGCGACAAAGGGCAGCATTAGTATCATCACCATTGCAGCATCACCATAAAGAGTAATATTGATCCAGATACTCTCTGCGGGAAGGTATAGCGCGTGATTAAGGTATAAAAATAGAGGTTGATTGGTCCCTGTTATTCCAATAATTAACATTGCCAGTAATGCAAAAGTGGGGATTGCCCAAAACCAGGGGGAAGATAAGGACACAGTGGAATAAGGTAGAGAACTGATTTTCATGTTTATCCTTTGTAGCCAAAACATTTATAGAGTTGATAGGTTGCAGCTTTTTTATTATTTATGAGCTGAGATACATTTTTATTCTGCTCACAACGCTCAAACTTATTTACTCCGCTTGCTGTAGTGTTTTTATATTTTGGTGGTACGACTAAAACACCGTTACTTCCAATTTGTGCTGAACCATACCAAATGTCAGATTGACCATATCGTTGATCGGTTACCTGAACCGGGGCTGGTTTTGCGTACCATGCGAGACGGCTGAATTGCGACCAGTTACCAACAAAAATCATTGTTGGTTTGTTCTGTTCTTTTTGCATTTCTTTTTGTAATGCAACAGCCTGATGCGCTACCTTTTCCCAGCCGTAAATATCTTCCAAAGGATGTTTGTTATTTTCAAACGGCATTAATGAAGTTGCTAACAATAAATGCAGGGTGATAATAATAATGAAGGAGTAAATAAGACTGAAGTAAGAAAAGACACGAACACTTTTTTTGTACCAGTGCTGGCTAACCCACTTTGCAGTAAGAGGCGTTAAAGCTATCCAGCCTAATGCGGTCCAATGTGGAAGGGTTTGTTCATAACCACTCATCCATGCAAATAAAATTAAAACAGGCAAAGCAAAGGCAAGGATATACTTTTCATTTTTCTTTCGAATATTTTCATTGCTGTTTTTTAAACTGGAAAAAATAGCGAGTAAACCAAATATAAAGACAGCGGGTGAATACGCGATAAATTGTGCGGCTTGTGATGTGAGTAAGCTTTTAACCTGCCATGATTTTTCAGGAGCGCCGTGACTTAATTGGTATGAAATAGAAATCCAGTCGTGTTGAATATTCCAGTATAAAACAGGACTAATAACAATCGCCGCCAGCATTATGGCAATCCATGGCCACTTCGTAATTAAAGATTTTTGTGATTTATAAATTATTAAACCCAGGATAGCCGTTACAACTAAAGTAACTGCAGTGTATTTTGATAAACCGGCAAGGCCAAATAAAATGCCGACATAAATCCAGAGGTGTTGCTGGTTTTCTTTTAGCACCCGGAATAAAAGCCAGGCTGCAGAAATTGCGATAGGTATTAACGGCGTATCCGGTAACATCGCAAGACCAAATAATTGAGAAATAATACTTGCTTGATAAAGAAGTACAGCAATCGTGCCCAGCCATTCTGATTCAGCGGGGAAAAGTTCTCGAGTAAATCCGTAGAGCAAAAAACTGGTAAGAGCCGCGAGCAGCAGCGGCCAAATTCTTAATGCAAAGTCGCTATCTGAAAATTGCAGAATAAAGGCATTTAACCAACCTGATAATGGAGGATGATCAAAATAACTCCAGTCAAGATAATATCCGTATAACGCGTATTGAGCTTCATCATTCGTTAATTCAGCCTGTCCCATGGTGAGCAGGTGTAATAAGCTAAAAAACACAACCATAAAAATGGCGGTATTCCTGGGCGATGAGAATAAAGGGGATGATGAAAAATAAGAAAGCACTGTTTATTTACTCTATATTATATAGCTGTACTCTACCAGATCTCGCTTTACTGTGCATCTGGCGCGTAATGTTAATTAAATCAAAAGATTTTAATAATTAAATTATTTTTTTGACTTCCTGCCACTGTTTCTCTAACCGTTTTTCCGAAACCGGTATCAGGGTCTTTAAGCCCTGGGCAAAAAGTGAAACGCGATATTCTTCAAGCATCCAACGATAGAGAGAAAAAACAGGATGTTCGTAATACTCATCATTAAGCTTAACAAAGTGTTCCCAATAGGGGGCTAGAATATTGGTGTATTGTCGATCACGATCTGCTGTTTCTTGCAGTTTGTCTAAACGTTGTTGTATTGCCTGTAAGTAACGCGGGTAACTGTTTAAATATTCTATCGGTGTGAAATAAATAAAATCTTCATAAATTAAATGATCAAGCTGAGATTGAATGTCATTTAAACTAATAAGCCAGTTAGGTTTGTTATTTTGTTTTAATTGCT
Source organism: Gammaproteobacteria bacterium (assembly GCA_023135195.1). Classification (GTDB taxonomy): domain Bacteria; phylum Pseudomonadota; class Gammaproteobacteria; order UBA6429; family Thiohalophilaceae; genus JAGLTQ01. The sequence goes on from JAGLTQ010000080.1 coordinate 24,727, forward strand.
TGCGAATTTTATGATAACTATCAAAAACTTTTGTTAGTATTGCGCATATCTCATTGGCGTTATTAACCAGATTATTACTCCCCTGTTGTAAGTTCTGGTTAAAGGATTCTTTGTCCCGAATAATGTTTTTTGTAGTAAAAAAACTTTGTTCAATACTGGCATCTATAATAGAAAGTTTTAAATCATTACAACTGCCAACACTTGTGTAGCTCATGCATATTTTCTGAATGTTAGGTAAGTTTTTATTTAAATATTTAACTTGTTGTTTCAGGGCTAAAAAATATAAACGTTTTAAGCCATCGTGATGAATTTCTTGTGCCAGGTTTTCATTGTCAATAACAACAATTGAGATGCTTTCATCATCATCCTGTAGTGCAGGAAACCCCTTGATATTAAGGCTGTTCTGGGTTTTATTAATAACAGACGGCAACTTGTCGAAGCTCCACTCAGTTAACCCTTTTTGCTCTATTTCCCATTTAATGTTTTTACTGAATTGTTCAGATACTTCCTGACTTAGTGATTCCTGTAATACTCGTAAATTACGACCGTGAGCAATTTTTTTATTATACTGATCTCGAATATCAAAGCGCATAAAAAAATGGGCATCCAGACTATCAATTTGCCAGGCATTATCGGGGATTTCTATGCCCGTTATTCGGGTTAGTTGCTGACTTATAGAGTAAATAAGTGGTGATGAATGATCGGTGATAGCATCAATACAGGCATCAGTAAATTGAGGTACAGGAACAAAATTTTTGCGCATATTTTTGGGTAATGTTTTAATAAGCTGTGTAATTTTGTCGCGTAATAAAGCAGGTATTAACCATTCAAATTGAACCGGGTTAAGCGTATTGAGTAAAGCAAGAGGTAACGTTAAGGTCACCCCATCATCTTCACTCGCTGGATCAAAATGATAAGATAACGGCAGTGCCGTATTATTTATCACAAGCTGTTTTGGATATTGTTCCTCTGTAATATCGCCAGCACTGTGTTGCATAAGATATTCACGATTAAGAAATAGTGTTTTAGCATTATTTTTTTCTGCTTCTTTGCGCCAGGTATCAAACCTTTTACTGTTATAAATTCCGGCGGGAATACATTCATCATAAAATTGGTAGACAACCTCATCATCTACCAGGACATCCTGACGTCGTGATTGATGTTCCAATTTCTCTATATCAGTAAATAACTTTTCATTGTGCTGGAAAAATGCCGCATGTCCGGAATATTCTCTGTTTACAAAAGCACCCCTGATAAAAAGTTCACGGGAAAATTCTGGATCGATAGGGCCATAGTTTATTTTTTTACGTGGGTTAATGATGAGACCATATAAGGTCGACTTTTCATAAGCGGCAATTTGTGCAGGACGTTTTTCCCAGTGTGCTTCAAAATATGATTTTTTAATTAAATGACTGGCTTGTTTTTCCAGCCACAAAGGATCAATTTGCGCTACCGTTAATCCGTAGTGACGTTGGGTCTCCAGCATTTCTGCTGCCATAATCCATAATGGACGTTTTTTTCGTAAGTTCGAACCAGGGAATATGGCAAAGATGTTATTTCGCGCTCCCTGATATTCGCCATCTTCATTTTTTAAACCTGCATGGCTTAGAAGACCGCTTAAAAGTGCCTGATGAATAGCATCATATCCAGCAACGGTAGTATTAATTTTATATTTAACTTCATTACATTGATTAAGAAGCTGGCTATGTATATCGCGCCATTCGAGCATGCGTGTATAGGAAAGAAAGCTGGCCTTACATAATTTGCGTAACTTGTTTTGCGAAAGATGCTGGCGCTGTTCCTGATAAAAATTCCATAAATTGAGATAAGCAATAAAATCTGATTTTTCATCTTTGAATTGTGAATGAGCCTGATCAGCTTGCTGTTGTTTGTCCATTGGACGTTCTCGAGGATCAGCAATACTCAGGGCGCTGACGATAATCAGAACTTCATTCAAACTGGAAAATTCATTAGCCGCAATGAGCATGCGGGCATAGCGTGGTTCAATAGGAAAACGTGATAATATTTTTCCAATGTGTGTAATGTTCTGCTTATTCATTGCTTGTAGTTCTTCAAGCAATTGGTAACCGTCTTTAATTAAACGTGAATCAGGTTTATCTATAAAGGGAAATTTTTCAATGTTACCAAGACGAATGTTATGCATTTGCAATATAACACTGGCCAGGTTGGTGCGCAGAATTTCAGGGTCGGTAAAAACCTGACGATTATTAAAATCATCTTCTGAATATAAACGAATACAAATGCCGTCACTGGTACGGCCACAACGTCCTTTGCGTTGGTTTGCACTTGCTTGTGATACTCGCTCAATAGGTAAGCGTTGTACTTTGGTGCGGTAACTATAGCGACTTATACGCGCGTAACCGGTATCAATAACATATTGAATGCCTGGGATGGTTAATGATGTTTCTGCAACATTGGTGGCTAAAATAATTCTTCGATATGCGTGTGACTTAAAGACTTTTTGTTGTTCTGCATTACTGAGCCTTGAATAAAGTGGAATAATTTCTGTTTTATCCGGGTGATGTTTACGTAAGGCTTCAGCTGCTTCGCGTATTTGTCGTTCACCACTTAAGAAAATGAGTACGTCTCCGCTTGATTTGTTACTACTGGTCTCATGACTTAATTCATCAACGGCATTAAGGATGGCTTGTTGTTGATCTTTTTTAGTCTCGTTTTCTTCATCACTATTTAATGGGCGATATCGAACTTCAACAGGGTATGTTCGACCAGAGACCTCAATAATAGGTGCGTTTATAAAGTGTTTAGCAAATCGTTCAGGGTCGATGGTTGCCGAGGTTATGATAATTTTTAAGTCCGGGCGTTTAGGTAGTAGTTGTTTTAAGTAACCTAAAATAAAATCAATATTAAGACTACGTTCATGAGCCTCATCAATTATAAGGGTGTCATAATTTTGCAGGAAAGGATCGTTTTGTATTTCGGCTAATAAAATGCCATCGGTCATCACTTTTATATGACTGTTTTTATTTGATTTATCTGAAAAACGAATCTTATAACCAACACTTGTCCCCAGTTCAGTATTAAGTTCTTCAGCAATACGGCTGGCAACACTGCGAGCAGCAATACGGCGGGGCTGGGTGTGACCAATCATGCCATAAGTGCCACGCCCAATTTTTAAACATAATTTTGGTAATTGAGTTGTTTTACCAGAGCCCGTTTCTCCACAAAGAATAATAACCTGGTGTTCCTCTATGGCTTTGCATATATCTTCCTGCCTTTGATTAATAGGTAAGTTTTCAGGAAAGCCTGGAACAGGTTTAGTGGATGCGCGTGTTTCAGCACGTTGAATAGACCGGGTTATTTGTTTTTCTAAATTTTCTAATTGTTTTGTCGCTTCTTTGTCTTTCGATAGGTTTTTTAGATTTTTAGTGAATTTAAATCGATCAAACAACATACATTGCTTAATGAGAGTCTGGAGTTGTTTGTGAGCGTCATTCATGGCGGGGATTATATAGATTTAAAAGAGTGATTAGATATTATTAAGTTAAGTAGGTTGGTTCAAGTCACAAAGTGACGGAACCAACAAAGAATGATGGATCCGTCACTTTGTTCCTTGATCCATCCTACATGGTTGAGAATATCTTTTGATTTAAAGCTAATTAATTATTACGGTTCTTCGCCATAATCGATAGTAATTTCCTGATGCATTTCAATTTCTTCGACTGCATACAGTTCATAACCATCAAATTCAGCACAGGGGGTTGTATTGTGGTTTAAATAGCGCAATGCATTTTTGCCATCTCGACCAATCCATTCGCCGTCTTCCTTTTCTGTCCACAAAACATGCATCCCATTATCGGTCGTCTCGGGGCCTTCATAGTCTCCTAAATAGGTACCTTCTTTTATTACTGCGCAGGCAAAAAGTCCCTTGCCATGAATGTCAGAATCTTCAACATAAAAGTATTGCGCTTCTTTTTTTGTGAGTTTGATAGTCATAATGTTGTGCTATTTATTATTTCAGAGAGTTCTATCGTAGAGGAGTTATAACTTTGTTTCAATAAGGGTAAATGAGCAAAAACTTTAGTTTATTTATCGGATATATTAAATCTTAAGCATTATATATCGGATGGAAGTTATTGAATAAAAACTATATTTTCTGGAATCTGGATGTTTACATCTTATGTATAGATTGTGAAGTTTTGTTTAAGTCAGCATGATTGTGACGATTTAGTTGCTTATGCTGCGGATAACGGTATTGATGGGCAAACCTGCTTTATGTAAATAAAGAGGGGCATTTGCTTAATGCCCCTCTTTATTTAGTGATGATGATGCCCATCTGGACCATGTGCGTGCCCATGTTCAATTTCTTCTTTTGATGCTTCACGAACATCTGAAATTTTAATATCAAAGTTCAAAGCAATGCCTGCTAATGGATGGTTGCCATCAACGGTGATTTCATCACCTTCAATTTTCGTCACAGTTACCGTGAGCATGTCACCTTCAGGACTTTCGGCATGAAACTGAATACCTTCTTCAACGGGGTGATCTGATTCAAACATATTACGAGGAACAACCTGGACCATTGAGTCATCACGAACACCGTAGCCATCTTCCGGCTCAACATGCGCAGAGAATTCATCACCGGCTGATTTTCCTTCCATTTGTCCTTCCAGACCTGGGATAATTCCGCCTGATCCATGCAAATAAAGAAAACTGTTGTCTTGAGATTCATCAAGCGTCTCACCTTGATCATTTTTTAGAGTGTAGTTAATTGTAACAACGCTGTTTTTACTGATTTTCATCTGGAAACCTTTAATTTTTGACTGCTATTTAGCGAAATATTTAAAAGCTGACTATATCAGATATAAAAGCACTAAAAATAGTGAAAAGTTAAGTTTTTTCTCTTTAGATGGGGCTATTTTTACCGTCGTCATAGTAAGTCAAAGCAAGAGCGTTAAAGAAAATGTTAACTCCCTGATAGCCGCAGTAATACAGCAGCAATTCAAAGTTTAGGATATTCATTATCTGTTCCGCTTCATTTCTTTATAATTAACATGTCCTTTTTACTCTTGTTTTCTTTGGCTATCTGTTAAAATAGCCAAAGTGTAAAGGACTGTGTTTTATTATGAATAAAAAATCATCTCAAGATAATATTTTTGCTTCGCCATTATCAGAAATTGTCGATTTTGTTTTTGATGAAAAGGTGGTGGATGTTTTTCCTGATATGATCAATCGTTCCGTGCCTGGTTACAGTACCATCATTAATCAAATCGGCATTCTTGCTCAGCACCATGCAAAAGAAAATACTTATTTATACGATTTAGGATGTTCATTAGGGGCCGCAAGTTTATCGATGCGCCATCATTTAACCAAAGATGGCTGCGAAATAATTTCGGTCGATAATGCACAAGCCATGATCGATCGTTTAGATAAAATTTTACAGCGTGATAATAGCAAAACACCGGTGCAAACATTGTGTGCCGATATTCAGGATGTTGAAATTAACAATGCCTCGGTTGTTGTTATGAATTTCACGTTGCAATTTATTCCTTTAGCGGAACGTAAAAATATTCTGGCTAAAATTTTTACAGGTTTAAACAAGGGTGGCTGTTTGATTTTATCTGAGAAACTGGCATTTTCTGATGCAGATGAAAATGAAGTGCAGATTGAACTTCATCATGCCTTTAAAAGGTCAAATGGATATAGTGAGCTTGAAATCGCACAAAAACGCAGCGCATTAGAGAATGTCCTGATTCCTGAAACCAAAGAAACCCATGTACAACGATTAAAAGAAACCGGTTTTAGTCAGGTTTCCCCCTGGTTTCAATGTTTTAATTTTTCTTCGTTTATCGCAATTAAATAATATGATCGATTATAGCGACCTTTATCAAGCCCTCGAGAACAGCGATGCAAAAGAGTGGTTAAAGACTCTTGAGAAAAGTGTAGAACATGCTTTTAATTCTCCCCGACATGGCGAACTTGATAAGTGGTTAGCCATGTTAAATAACCTGCCGGATATCCAGCCTTCGTCTATAGATTTGAATACCGGGGTTCGTATTGGTCAGAGTAATGATTGCGAACAAACGACAAGGGACGAACTGGAACAACATTTACGATTGTTAATGCCCTGGCGGAAAGGACCTTTCTCTGTATTCGGTTTAGATATTAATACCGAATGGCATTCAGACTGGAAGTGGGATCGTGTACAGCCACATATTGATTCCTTAAAAGGGAAGCATGTTCTTGATATTGGATGTGGAAACGGTTACTACGCGCTTAGAAGTTATGGGCAGGGTGCGGATTTAGTTGTTGGTATTGATCCCGGCCAAAAATATATTATGCAGTTTTATGCACTAAAAAAATATTTAGGAAATATTCCGGTACACCTTTTACCTTTAGGTATTGAAGATATTCTTCCTTCGTTAAAAGCATTCGACACCGTGTTTTCAATGGGGGTGTTGTATCACCGCCGTTCACCATTGGAGCATTTATACGAGCTTCGGGATTGTTTAAAACCCGGAGGGGAACTGGTATTGGAAACACTGGTTATAGATGGTGATGTGAATTCTGTTTTGCTGCCTGAAGATCGTTATCAGCAAATGCGTAACGTCTGGTTTTTACCCAGTTGTGATGCATTGGTTTTATGGTTGCAACGTTGTGGATTTAAAAACGTGCGTGTTGTTGATGTATCAAAGACAAATACCGATGAACAACGTACGACAGATTGGATGATATTTGACTCATTAGAAAAGTTTTTAGATCCAAATGATGCAACAAAAACAATTGAAGGCTATCCAGGTCCAATGCGGGCAGTGGTATTGGCGAATGCACCAGAATAGTTAACAAATCACGGGGAACACCGGGAAATAAACCTTATTATTTTAGATTAAAGGTTTTCCCTGTGAACCCGGTGTTCCCCGTGGTTAAAGGTCTGTATATATAAGGTGTCGAAATGATAACAAAAGAACAAGCATTAGCTGGCAGAGAAGAAGGCATTCAGTTACCCGAAAAACATTTTGTTAACCAAAACAACCTTTCTGCTCCATATCCTGAAAATATGCAACAAGCGATGTTTGGTTTGGGATGTTTTTGGGGAGCAGAAAAACAATTTTGGCAAACAGAAGGTGTGTATATCACCTTGGTAGGTTACTCAGCAGGATATACCCCTAACCCAACTTATCAGGAAGTGTGCTCAGGAATGACCTGTCACAATGAAGTCGTTTATGTTGTATATAATCCAGATAAAGTCAGTTATGAAGCCTTACTAAAATTATTCTGGGAATCACATAATCCTACGCAAGGTATGCGTCAGGGAAATGATCGTGGTACGCAATATCGTTCGGGTATTTATACTTATTCTAAAGAGCAAAATGAACTGGCATTAAAATCAAAAGAACACTATCAAACAATTTTACGGGAGGCCGCTTTAGGCGATATAACCAGTGAAATTATTGAAGCAACAGATTTTTATGTTGCGGAAGAATATCATCAGCAATATTTAGCAAAAAATGCTGGTGGATACTGTGGACTGGGTGGCACAGGGCTCTTATATAAATAAGACTTATTTTAATCCTGTAATGTAATAATTAACTTTCGTGAGTGTCCATGAGTACGGTGTTCCCATAGGTAAACTCCTTGCCACGTTCCTAGAGCAAGGTGACTATTCGAGATAGGGATGGTCAAACTGTTCTGTGTCAAAATCGACCGTATATGTGCAGGCATATCATCAGGGCCTTCCATATCATGTAGATAGGCTGGGTCGCCATCAGGTGCTATACGCGCCATAAAATTCTCTAAGTCGACTCTGACAGAGGCATCAGCATTCTCACAAAGGATAAGGGATGCGCTAGTGTGCTGCAGAAATAAATGACAAAGTCCGGACTGAATACCCTTTTCATTAACCACCTTTTGAATATCATTTGATATATCAAAAGTTCCCCTGCCTTTTGTTTCTATACTTAATGTTTTTTGTTTCATACGCTGCATATTACAACAAAAAAGTCAGCGTAACGATTGTTAACAAAAAAAACTATTATAGGTATAAAAAAACAATTAGTTTTGACGCTAACAATAGAAATGACTTTATTAAACAATATTATGTGATGTCAATGCTGTCCCGCCAGCGTGGGAATGACGTGTTAACGGGACAGCAGTGATGTGATGTCTATCACATTAGTTAATGTATGTATGAATAATCAAAGTTATTTACTTAACAAATATTTACAGTTGACGATATATTAAGAACTATATACTTACAAAAAAATAATGACGAGAAAGTGATTTATGCACAGTGAGTTACTCAAAACAATGTTTAAAAAAAATAATGTCGATTTTAGTTGCATGGATATTTTTTCAGAAACAAATACTTCTGTACTAAACATACTTAAAAAATCTCAGGTTGACTGTACTGTTTTGACCTCTAATAATGAGCTTTTTATAGCTCTTAATCCTGCTTCACATATATTTGACTTGTCACGATTAAATAAAATTACGGGTAAGTCTTTATCACGGATAGATAATGAAGAACAAATAATTAAGGGTTCAAATAGAAGAGTACATGTTTTTATTGATGAAGCTCTTGAGAATCAGGATGATTTTTTTATCGTTTGTGAAGAAGAAAAAAATGCTTATACTATCGATGTAAAACAATTATATAAGCTTTCAAACGATAATCTAATAGGGTTGTCGTTCTCGGATGAAGTGAAAAAAAATGTGGATATTAAAAAAAACTTAAGTTTTAAAGAGCGTGTTAAAGCACTTCATTCATTACCACCTATGCCGGAAATAGCAAGTCAGATTTTAAATCTCAGGGCTATTCATGAGGTGAAGGTAGAGCAAATTGTAGAGGTTATTGAGAAAGATCCTGTACTCGCCGCACAAATTGTCAGTTATGCTAACTCAGCATTTTTTGGGCAAGCCGGTTCTGTTAAGTCTTTGAAAGATGCCATATTCAGAGTGTTGGGTGTGGATGCTGTTATGAATATGGCTCTCGCTTTATCGGTTGGCTCCACCTTTAGCATTCCACAAACCGGGCCTGTTGGCGCAAAGTGCGTGTGGAAATCTTCAATATATGGGGCTTCCTTAATGCAACGTTTAAGTATGTTGATGCCCTGGGGGGAGCGCCCTAATCCTGGTACAGCATATTTAGTCGGTTTGTTGTCTGATATTGGTTTACTGGTATTGGGTCACTTGTTTACGAATGAATATATTGAACTTAACAAATATCTGGAAAAAAATAGTGATGTAAATATTCTAGAAGCAGAAGAGCATGTATTTGGTATTACTCATATTGAAATCGGAAAAATGGTTATGCGTATGTGGAATATGCCGGAAGAGCTCATTGCGGTAGCGGCATATTTTAGTGATAAAAAGCCTTCTGAAGAATATGAAAAATATATTCAGTTATTGACGCTTGTTAAAACCTTATTAGTACCTCATGGGTTAACATTTGGAGATAGTTCTGAAGAAATTCCGTTAGAATTACTGGAAAAACTAAACCTTGATGAAGAGGATGTTATTGTTGCTTCGGATGAAGTGCTTTCAGAAGGTGAAATTATTAAAAAGTTAGTCAGACAAATGTGTGGATAAACCTGTAATACTCCACTTTTATTGCCTATAGTTAGGTAATGTCGAACAAAGAAAAATCAAACTCATTGGCTTGTGCTTCTAATTCCCTGTCACTCCATGCCCATTTTCAATTCCCGGATATTCAGCAATCTGAACCACTATGGAAGCGTGCACCGGCACGCGATAATTCAGGTAAGCCTTATTCTGACTTTATGATGTTCATACCGGGGCTGAAAAATTTTGATGCTGCTCGTCTTAACGATATCGTTAATAAAATGGGTGCAGTTTTAAAGCATTTCGAGAACGACATCATAATGGCGGACTTGAATCTGAAAATTAATGTGTTGTGGGTAACTATTCAGCCGCATATTGGTTTAAGTTCAGAGATTGCTTCGTTAATTCATCAGGCTGTACCTGAAGCAAAGCTCGTATCACAGCACAGCGTGACAGAAAGTTAATCGCGTAAGAAATGTAAAACATTTTCTTTTTCCCGCAGCGTATCTTCGTAGCCCAATTTAATCAGCGCATTACAATATCCTTTTTCAAACAATAAGTAGCTCATAAAGCTACTGTCTGTTTTTGAGTATGCACCAATGCCGCGTAATAATGTTTTGATTGACCAGGGTAATTCATGTGCATGCTCTGATGCCATTCTGCCGATGTCATCGCTAGGAGAAATAACCTGTACCTCAACCTGGCGTAATGTTACACCATGTTTTTCACGATCCTGATCTCCAATGAGTTTGACGGTTTTATTAATGCGTTGTAATCGCTCTATATCAGCATCGAGGCTGTCGAGAAAAATACTGTTTAAGGTATGCCCGGCAATTTCACCTAAGGTAGGGAGTTTAGGATTAGAAACCCGCTCTAATTTAGGCTCAGCTTGACGGTTACCAATAACCAGAACACGATCTGCGCCTAGATGCAGCGCAGGACTAATCGGGGCTGTTTGTCGAATAGAACCATCACTAAAAAATTCACGATTAAGTTTTACCGGTGAGAATAAAAAGGGAATAGCTGAAGAAGCCATTAAATGATCAACCGTGATTCGGGTTGATAAACCAATACGCTGAGCTCGCTTCCAGTTTTTAAGTGATGGTTGACCATGGTAAAAAGCAACAGATTGATGGCTTGAATACCCCGTTGCGTTAATGCTTAACGCATGTAATGTTTTTGTTTCAATAGATCTTTGTAGTACGCTGCTATCAATATACTTTTCGAGTAACTTTCTTAATGGTGTTCTATCGAGTAAGTAAATAGGACTATGTCTTCCTAATCCACCTAACATCATTGAAATTATCCAATGTGCGCCTGTTTTCATTATGCCAAAAATATCGGTTCGAAAAATCTGGTCAGATGTGAAGTTTGACCAGACAAAATGCATTCTGCGAACCGAATTTTTAAAGTGGTCACTTTTAGCAGCTAATGAAGCAGCATTGATTGCACCTGCTGATGTACCACAGATAATGGTAAAGGGACTGGGCGAACCAGCAGGTATCATCTCTGCTATCGCCTTTAATACACCAATTTGGTAAGCGGCTCGTGCGCCACCTCCCGTCATCACTATGGCTAGTTTTGGTTTTTTTTTATCGGTAGCCAAAGGACAAATCCTTATTAGTATTATTTGTTAAATTGCAATGTTGATTAATTTGTGGTGTTCATAAAATTAAGTATAGTGTACTGTTTGTAATAGTTTAAGTATAAAGTACGTATTAATTTAATAAGGAATTGTAAACTTGAGCAACAATAATAGTGCTAAACCTGTTTATTCAGGAAACTCGATTATGGTTCGTCCAGATGGCCCCTTAATTTGTAAAAGTGATAGCGCGATTACGCTGCAGAATGCAGATGAAGAACTCATAATGAAAGATAAAGAGTTTGCTTTATGTCGCTGTGGATTATCTAATAAAAAACCTTTTTGTGATGGCACACATAAAACACAAGGAGTGCAAGCGACACAAGCATTTAGTGACGATCGAGAAGAAGATATTAATGGTGTGGTCGCTGATTTAACTATTACAGTTAAAACCCATTCTATGTATAGCATTCAGGGGCCAGTTACAATATTTAGCCGCGATGGTTTATCTAAAACTACCCGAACTAAAAGTGCCTTATGTCGTTGCGGGCATTCTGCGAACAAGCCATTTTGTGATGGAGCACATAATAGACACGATTTTACTGAATAAGCAGAATAATGATATTTATGGTATTTGCATTTATTAGAGTGGGTTTATATAGTATAAAATATTATGACTCCGCTTCAACGCTACCAATCAGAGATACAAAAAAGAAAAATTAAAGCTGATGACTTGCAGTGGCAGGCACTGCAACGTACTCAGCGTGTTTATTCGGAAATAAATATAGCATCTCAATCTAAAAGCTCTTTCCTGTCATCGTTGTTTAAAAAAGAACAGCCCGTGCGCGGACTTTATCTATGGGGCGGTACAGGACGAGGTAAAACATATTTAATTGATAGTTTTTATGAATGTTTACCGGGGGATAAAAAATACCGAGTGCACTTTCATCGTTTCATGCTTGATATTCATCAGCAATTAGAGGCTTTACCCAAGTCACCCAATCCATTAGAAATTATTGCGGCACAGCTCGCTGAGAAAATGAAAGTCCTGTGTTTAGATGAATTTCATGTGCACGATATTGCCGATGCCATGTTATTAGCTGGATTACTCAAGGCAATGTTTGAAAAAGGCATTACTCTTGTTGCAACATCAAATATTGCAATACATGATTTATATAAGAATGGATTACAACGTGAGCGTTTTATGTATGCTATTGAGTTATTGGAAAAATATACAGAAGAGTTTGATTTGGGCGAAGGCACTGATTATCGATTTCTTATTTTAGATGAAACTGAACATCTATATATAATAGATGAGAGCAATACCAGTGAAATGGGTAAAGATTTTTTATCGTATAAGTTTATTGAACTTGCACCTTGTCAGGCAAAGACCAATAGAGTAATTGAAATTAATAATCGTGAAATAAAATATATTTCGTGGGCTGATGATGTTATCTGGTTTGATTTTAATGAACTTTGTCAGACAAATCGTTCCGCACATGACTATATTGAAATTGCGGAACGTTTTCAGACTGTACTCGTAAGTGATATTCAGCTTCTTGATGAGAAGGATGATGCTGCTGCAAAACGCTTTATTCATTTTATTGATGCGATCTATGATCATAATGTTAAATTATTAGCCTCTGCAAATGCTAAACCCGGTGAGCTATATCGTGGCTCGCGAATGAAGTTTGCATTTGATAGAACTATCAGTCGGTTAACTGAAATGGGAACAGAGCATTATTTAAAGTTAGCGCACAACCCGACTGGAACGGTAAGAACGTTAAATGACTCAGTATAATTTTAGCTCTATTGGTATCGTTTATTCTTGTTATAAAGAAAAATTTGGCATTCCTCGTCAACCTGCACTTGTTGCCAGTCCTGCAACTATTGAAATTGAACAGGAATACTCAAATGATGAAGCCTTTCGCGAGCTTGAAAACTTTTCACATATTTGGGTCATTTTTGTATTTCATGGAATATCAAAAAATAATGGTATGGCGAATGAAAACTGGAAATCCACGGTTAGGCCTCCAAGATTAGGAGGCAATAAACGTATTGGTGTTTTTGCCAGTCGTTCTATGTTTCGTCCCAACCCCATTGGTTTATCGGTAGTTGAGTTAAAGAGTATCGAAAGAAAAGGTAATAAAATTATATTAAATATAATAGGCGGTGATTTTCTGGATGCCACTCCTGTTATTGACATAAAACCATACATTCCTTATGTAGATTCAGTTGATACAGCAAAAGCGGGTTATGCTATAGAAAAACCAAAAATTAAATTACAAGTAGATTTTTCTGATGCCGCTAATGTCGAAGTAGAAAATGCTGAAAATATATATCCAAAGCTGAAAAAAACTATTGAAGAAATATTACGGCTTGATCCTCGTCCGGCTTATCAAAGAGAAAAGAAAATAAAGAATGAGTTTGCGATTAAATTATACGAATATGATGTGAAATGGAAAGTCGAAAATGAACGCGTTATTGTAACGTCGTTAACATTATTAGAATAAATCATGAAAAATATATTTTCATCATCTCAGGAATACAAGAAAACATTTAACGATGGGCTAATTAAACTATCTCAGGATGAGAGTCTTGGTACGTTTATTCTGGCAATGGCAAATGCTACCTTTGATGAAGAAATTTACTCAGCAATAAAAACAAGTTTACAAGATAAATTTTTACATTTAAAACAAAAATACATTGATTGTTTTTCTCAAGGTAAGAAAGTCAATGAGATTGATGAAGACTTGCTTGTTTTTTTAAAAATGATTTGCGTAGGTTTTGATAAGTTACAAACCACAGCCTTTAGATATGAATCTGGCTGGGAGTTGCAGTTTAATCATGTCAGAGGCTTCAGGCCTAATCGTATTACGCAACAACAGATTGACAGCTTAATATTAAATTTCTCTGCGAACGGGTTTAACTTCAATAAACCTTTTTTAGCTAAAGAACGTTTGTGGGAAGGTGAGCACAGGAATAGTCAATTATCCTTATATTATAATAAATATCCTTTTGCGCATTACCATACCTTGTTAGTGCCGGAGCGGGAGAAACAGCACCCGCAATTTCTTCAGCGAACACATCATATTATGGTATGGGAGTTTCTTGAATCAATAGGGCAGAATATCAACGGTGTTGGTGTGGGATATAATTCACGCGGGGCATTTTCGTCTGTTAACCACCTGCATTTTCAGTTATTCATTCGTGAAAATGCATTGCCAGTAACTTCAAATAATTGGCGACATAGTGGAGGGAAAGATGTTTATCCTGCGGCCTGTCATGTTTTTAATAGCTATAAAGAGAGTGCTCAGTATATTGAACACTTACACAAAACTAATACGGCTTATAATTTACTGTATTTCCCTGGCCAGGTGTATTGTTTCCCAAGAAAAATGCAAGGTTCCTATGAGCATGCGGATTGGACGCCCGGGTTTTCCTGGTATGAACTCGCGGGTGGGATCCTGACGGCTAATCAGGATAGTTACCAAAATTTGACAGCTAAAGATATTGAAGATGAATTTAATCTGCTAAATCTCGATTAAACTTGATCAGAGTAAAAATGGGAATAGCGGTTTACTCTTATAGCCCTTATAATTGAATAATATTATATATAGTGTGAATTCAGGGAAATAAACCGTTTGTATCAGTTAGCAGAACAGTACTTAAAAGCATTTACAAATGTTAAAGATAAATCAATATTTTCTCAAAGTATGGTTGGTCTTGAGAAAGAAACTCTACGTGTAAGTCGTGAAGGTGGTTTGGCTCAAACTACACATCCCGTTGCTCTTGGTTCAGCTTTAACTCATCCATATATAACGACTGATTACTCAGAAGCATTGCTAGAAATAGTGACGCCTCCTTCGCAAGATATTCCAACTGTTTTAAAATTTTTAAGCGACACTCAAAATTATATTTATAGTCAGCTTGATAATGAAATCCTCTGGTCAACCAGTATGCCTTGTGTAGTCGCTGGTGAAACAAGTATTCCTCTTGCAAGATATGGTTCATCAAATTCAGGCGTAATGAAAACAGTTTACCGTCGTGGCTTAGGACATCGTTATGGAAGAGTGATGCAGGTAATCGCCGGCGTGCACTTTAACTTTTCATTTTCTGAAGATTTTTGGCCAGTATTTTTTAATGTTAACAAAGAAAATAATGAACGTGCCCAAACAGAATTAATTTCAGAAGCCTATTTTTCTTTGTTGCGTAATTTACAGCGTTATGGCTGGTTGATTCCTTATTTGTTTGGTGCTTCTCCGGCAGTGTGTAAGTCTTTTTTACAGGGAAAAGAAACAACTTTATTACCGTTTAACGATACGACATATTATGAACCCTTTGCAACGTCATTACGGATGGGTGATATTGGTTATCAAAACAATAAAGAAAGTGAAGTTGGGGTTGTTGCAGATTACAACTCCTTAGAAAGTTACACTAATAGTTTACAGCATGCGGTTGAAACAGCTTGTCCAGAATATAAAGACATTGGCTTTGAAGTTGATGGCAAGTATCAACAGCTTAGTTCTAATATTTTACAAATCGAAAATGAATATTATAGTACTGTTAGGCCAAAACAAATTACGAATAAATATGAAATGCCTTCAGAAGCGTTAAAGGCTCGTGGTGTTCAGTACGTAGAATTGCGTTCACTTGATGTAAATGCTTTTCATCCATTAGGCATTAATGAAGAGCAGCTCTATTTTCTTGAAACCTTCATGATGTTTTGTCTTACTCATGAAAGCCCGACTATTGATGATCAAGAACGAAAAGAAATTGATCAAAATGAAATGTTAACTGCGCATCAAGGCAGAGACCCTGAATTAAAATTAAGTCGTAATGGTCAAGATATTTCAATTAAAGAATGGGGTGGTGAGATTCTTGATGTCATGCAAGGTTTTGCTTCTCTTCTTGATGATGTGCATGGAGCTGATAATTATTCACGTAGTTTAAAGAAGCAAAAACAAGCGGTGGATGATCCCGAATGTACGCCATCTGCAAAAATGTTATGTGAAATGCGTGAGAAAGGTGAGGGTTTTTATCATTTTGCGACGCGTATGTCAGAACAACATCATGAAGCATTTCTTAAAGATGAATTGAGTGCTGAACAATCACAGTTCTATCGAGATCTGAGTAGGATATCTTTAGCGCAACAAAAAGAGATGGAAGATAACGACTCATTGCCTTTTGCAACATTCCTGCAGCGCTATTTCGCTAAATCACTTTGAAACTGAACTCCTTTCATCTACTTCTGTCATAAACCTGTCTGGCACATTCGTCATAAAATGGGTTAAAACCCGCAGGTATATTATGAATAAACTGTTTTTTTCAAATACTTTTATTGTGAGAACATTCACTTTATTGGGCCTACTAGGACTTCTTTTTGTTGCGCCGATTGTTTCAGCAGAGATAAAAGGTTTCCAGGACTTT
Source organism: Gammaproteobacteria bacterium (assembly GCA_023135195.1). Lineage (GTDB taxonomy): Bacteria > Pseudomonadota > Gammaproteobacteria > UBA6429 > Thiohalophilaceae > JAGLTQ01. The sequence continues at coordinate 41,279 of JAGLTQ010000080.1, forward strand.
AATGGAAAATCTCAAAAAGTAGAAAATTTTCTTGAAAAAGGAAAATGGACTATCGTCATGATGTGGGCATCCGATTGTCATATTTGTAATCGTGAAGCACATCAATATGTCGATTTTCATATGATCCATTCAGATACAGATGCAACGGTTTTAGGTATTTCATTAGATGGTGAAAGCCGTAAAAAAGAAGCAGTAAAATTTATTAAAAAACACTCTGTTGATTTTCCTAATCTTATTGCTGAGCCAGAGACTGTTGGCCGTTTTTATCAGGAACTGACCGGACAGTATTTTGCCGGTACGCCGACTTTTCTCATTTATTCACCAACGGGTGAATTAAAAGCAGCGCAAGCGGGTGCCGTACCGACAACATTAATTGAAGATTTTATGAAAAAGAATACGGGTAAAAAAGTAGTTAAAAAATAGCCTGAAAATTTTTAAATATTCACCTTTTCGTTCTGCTTCAAGGTAAAATCCGCATATAAGTATTTAGTCGGAGAATAGTATGTCAGATAGTATGGTTGTTTTGTTTAACGGTGAGGCTATGTTTGAATATGATCGCACAAGGGCTTTACCTGAAAACCAACGGCAATACCTTGATCGCATGGATCAGCAAATGGATGCTGGTATAACATTAGGAAATGAAAATATTGTTAACCCGGATCAGCAACAACGAGCTCAATTTGTCGCCTTTACTCTAGTCACGGCAATTCAGGAAGATAATGAAGCCGTGATTGCAGCAATGAATTCCTACCTGGCTGTTCGCTATCCTGACTTAAAGCAGGTTAAAGCAGATACTGATGAAGATTCTAAAAAGGTTATGTTTGATTTAATCTTTGATCAGGAACACAAAAACCAGGTCAAAGTATCATTTAATGCTTGAGGGAATCCCCAGCATACTTAGTGCACTCTCAATATCCGAATTAATCTCATCCAGTTTATCTAATTCTTCACGTGAATGTATGCCAATTTTCTGGAAAGCCGGATACTGTGTCCAGTCAACCAGGGTGCAGGGATGATCTGTTCCACGGTAAGCATTAAGACCAGCAATAATCACAATGTCAGTGAGATCAATCGTTGCTGTTCCCATTCTAAATTGGTCAACATATTGTACTGAAGCATCAATAATATTTTTTGGAAAAGACCATGATTCTAAGATCATCTTGCCAACCTGGGTATGTAGTTTTCCCATAATTTCAATAAGTAAGTCTGGATCACTTTCAATCTCAGGAAATGAATCAACACATTTAGCCATGGGTAAATAACCAATGTTATGTACCAGGCCGGAAAGTAAAGCATCATCAGGATTAATTTTGCTGTAATTTTTTGCAATCGCATAAGCATGAGCGGAAACTTCGATACTATGATTTTGTAACTGATTAAAAAAAGGTTTTAAACTACCTTTAGGCTGATTGAATATTTGAGTAATAGCATGGCTGGTTACTAGTGTTTTTATTAACTGTAATCCCATTCTTGACACAGCCAGTTGAAGGTTTGTAATTTCATGGTTTCCCCTGTGCAGGACGTTATTTGCAACCTTTAAAATGCGCGCGGTAAGTGACGGGTCTCGTGTTATTACTTTTGCTATATTGTCCATATTGGATGATGGATCATCTACAATATTTTTCACTTGTAAGAAAATATCGGGCATAGATGGTAAAACCAATTGGTTAGTTTTAATTTTATCTTCGAGTTTATGAAGGATTTTTTTTTCTAAATCCATGTTGTCCCATAAAGATTAATAAAAATAATAAGATAACTATACCGCTATATCGGTATTTGTTCCATAATATGGTAGTTTTGAAATATGCTTAAATTTATTTTAGGAGCCAGAATGATATCTTTTTTACATGATTTACGACCGATGCGAGCTTTGTTATTGATGGTTGTCGTAATTTCTATCATATTTAAACCTGCTCCCGGTACAGAAGTTGTTTATGAAGGTTTGACTGTATTCAATACTTTATTATTACCCGTATTTGCCCCCATTTTGCTGATGTTGTTATTTCTGGATAGTTTGATCGCAAAATTATGGTCAACGCAAACAGAAGGTTCAGAACATAAACGCTATAAAATGATTTTGCGTATAGATCTCGCGATGAGCTTTATTTTTATCGTGGTTTGGTTTTCCTATTTTCAGGCTTTAGCAGGTTAAATTACATGGCTTTATTAATTCAATATACAGAAAATGGTGCAGGAATAAAGCTGACTCTTGATAAACAACGTACAACCATTGGCCGTGATGCCGGTAACGATATATGTTTAGATGACGAGCTTGCAAGTAAAGAACATGCGGCTATAGAAATTATAGCTTCTGAAAAAGAAATTAAGTTTTTAATTCAGGATTTGAATAGCACAAATCATACCTTTGTTAATGACTCGCCTGTTGATTTACATAAACTCAAAGACGGAGACTTAATACGAATAGGTATGAGTGATTTTCGTTTTATTTCACAAGAACCAGATTCGCTGGATGAAACAGCGCAGTTATATAAAACGTGGATACCGGGTGTATTTTATACGGGTAAGAAAGAGAAAAAGGCGACGAAAAAGTCTTCAAAAAAATAATTTATTCTATATTTTTAAATTTAAGGTACCGGAGTCACTGTATTTAGTTAGCTAACCTCTGTTATTAACCTTTTCTAAAACAAAAGTGCTCCACTGAAAACTAGAGTGACTCTGGTATCTTTACTGACTCATTCTATATTTTCATCAATAAAGTTTTGGATAAATGATTCGGATTGCGCGCCACTAAAACGTGCTTTTTCTTCACCGTTTTGTATAAATAGAATAGTCGGAAAACCACGTACTTGATATTGGCCGGCTATTTTCATATTTTTTCCTTCATCAACCTCTAATTTAGCCAGTGCTATTTCTGCATCATAATTTTCAATGACTTTCTTCAGTATGGGTGCAACCACTACACAGGGAGGACACCAGTCTGCCCATAAATCGACAAGTATCGGATGATGATGGGATGCTTCGATTACCTCTTTCTCAAAGGCTTCAACATCTGTGTCAAAAATAGTGTTCATATTACGATTAATCCTGTTCATGATCCGTTGCAGTTTGAAATAGAGACTCATATTACAAAGGAAGGTGTCAAAAATAATAACTAACTATGCTAGTCTCTAATAAAATTTCAGAAAGGATATTTTAAAAGAATGAGATATGGAATCATAGTTATTTTATGTTTAACTTTTTTTCAGGTACAAGCAACTGTTGGTTATAAAGTTGGCAACACTGCACCTGAGTTTAATTTAAAAGCGATAGATAAAACGACATACTCATTATCTGCATTACGCAAGAAAGGACATGTTCTTTTAGTCTTTTGGGCAGTGGAATGTGTGTACTGCTATGCACACATCAAAGAGTTTAATCAAGCCCATGAACAGTTTAAGAATAAGTTAACCATTGCCGCCATCAACATTGGTGGTGAATACCCAAATGAAGTCATTGAGTATGTTAATGATAATAAGTTGAAATATTTAATTTTAAATGAACGGTTAAATAATTTAGATGTTGGGGAGAGTTATCATGTTTTGGGTACCCCCACACTTGTTTTAATTTCACCGCAAGGCAAGATTCTTTTTTATGGCTATGGCGTATCTGATTTGACCCGGTGGATTCAGGTACCGGAGTCACGTTAGTGTAAGCAGGCAGTATTAGCTTCAGTAAGAGTCTGCTGGTGGTGATCTAAATGATTCCAGTACCTTTCTTAAACGCGGCTATTTACCAGATGAATTATTTGTGTTGGGTTTAATGTAACTTAATACTGCTTTTGAAAGTTCAACCGGATCAAACTTGGGCAAGTAGTGATCAGCACCCACTTTCTTTCCTATTGCTATATTTGTATCGGCAGATAAAGAGGAATGCATTAATACAGGAATGTCTTTAAAGCGCTCATCAGATTTAATTTTCTTTGTTAAAACATAACCGTCCATTCCGGGCATTTCAACATCGGTTAGAATAATTTTTAGATAGTCTTTAACGGGAATGCCCATTGATTCAGCTCGTATTGCAATCTCTTGTAATTTGTCCCATGCATCATTACCATTTTTGGCGCTGACATAATTGATACCCATTTTCTGTAATGTTTTTTCAATTTGTTTACGTGCAACAACAGAATCGTCGGCGAAGAGCATAAATGATTCAAAATCCGTTTTCTCGATAGTTTCGAATGCACTTTCATCCTCATCAAGTCCCGCGGCTTCACTAAGGACTTTTTCTACATCAATAATCATTGCGATACGATTATCTTTAAGTTCGGTGACAGCGGTTACGAGTCCCCCCATTTGGTGCGCCATCATAGCGGGGGGAACACGTATGTCATTCCATTCCATACGTATGATTTGTTCAACTGATTTGACCAGCATGCCCTGGGTCATTTTATTGAATTCAGTAATAATCAGTTTATTGGCAGGTTCTTCGATATCCATGCCACAAAACTGGGCAAGGTCGATAACTGGAAGCATAGTGCCACGTAGGCTAACCATCCCCATTACGCCTGGTGGCATATCCGGTGCATGAGTAATTTCAGGTACCTGAATGACTTCGCGTATTTTGAAAACATTCAGACCAAAAACCTCTTCACGTCCGGTATTTTTGTCTAAACCAAGACTGAATAATAATATCTCTAAGCGGTTTGCCCCGGCGAGCTGAGTGCGTTCATCGACTGATTGTATAAAATTGCTCATAATATTTTCTGCTAAAGGTTTCGATGGGACCAAATAAGTCTTTGGTACTAAGTTATAATTAAATTAGCGACAAATCAGGTAAAAACTTTAGTAAAATTAACAAATGCATATTTAATTACATAAGACTAGAAGGGGATTATCGAGTATTCTCTGGTATGTTTTGAAATACGAATTTTTACATTAATGACAGCACTCAGTAGGAGATATTATGTCGAATGAATTTGAGAAAATTGATCATGTAGAAGGTCAAGGCAAAGAAGCAACTGCAGGTAGTCCTATTGTTGTGCATTACACGGGTTGGTTGTTTGATGCCGATAAAGAGGAAAATAAAGGTGACATGTTTGACAGCTCGTTAACTAGAAACGATCCTTTTTCATTCAATCTTGGCGCTGGTCAGGTTATTAAAGGCTGGGATCAAGGATTTGAAGGTATGAAAGAAGGCGGTAAACGTACTCTCATTATTCCGGCGGATATGGGGTATGGAGCTGCTGGAGCGGGTGGTGTGATTCCACCAAATGCGACCTTAATCTTTGATATTGAACTCATTGAAGTTCAAGGATAGACAAAAAAAGGGCTGATAAATCAGCCCTTTTTCATTTATACTTTTTTAAATTATGCTGCGCGTTTACGACGAGTTGCATAATTCACCTTAATATCACGGCCGAAGAACTCAGAACCATCAAGGTTAGAAATCGCTGCTTTTGCCCCTTTCTTATCCATTTCAACAAAGGCAAAGCCTTTAGGACGGCGTGTTGCACGATCGGTCATGACGCGTACACCCTGCACATCGCCATAATCAGCGAAAAGTTCACGTAAATCATTCGCATTAGCTTTAAACGCAAGATTGCCAACAAAGACAGAAACCTGCTTTGAGCCAACTAAATTAAATTCCATTGGGATTACAACAAGAATGCCAGCAATAAAAGAGCTAATTAATACGGAGTAAGCGAGTAAACGTTCTGGAGCAGTTTGGGCTAATTCATTAATATTGAGGTAAGGGAAGAGGAAGTAACCTGCAGTGGCGAGAATAAGCGCGATAATGAGAGATTTAATAATATTTTTAAATGTAGGTAAGGCAATTTTCATTTTAGGTTCACTTAATTAATAAGGTTAAAAAAATGTACATCAGAAGCAAACCTTCTTGCATGTACAGTTGCGGAGATTATATCAGACTCAATAAGTGGATGGCGACTGTTAAAATGTAAATCAAACTGGATACAAAATCAGTCGTCTTATATGTGCTCTTAGGTGAACTGTGTGCTTTAATAAGATAAAAGATTTTACTATTGTTATAACGGTATTAAGAATGACTGAATATGAATTTACTCTGCATTTATCAGCAGATGAATATCTTCAATATTATGTAGGTATAGCTGAAGCTATTCAGGTACGAAGTCACTGTGGAAAAACCATTCAGTTCCCGGCAAATAAAATGCGCAAGTTTGTTTTGCAAGATGGGCTACATGGTACGTTTATAATACAGCTGGATAAACAGAATAAATTTTTATCATTACAACGGAAAGATATATAGCGGGAGAAGAGTTTGTTACAACCCATTTTTATTGCACACCGTGGTTATGCTGCGGCATATCCTGAAAATACGTTAATTGCACTTGATGCTGCCAGAAAAGCTGGCGCTGAGTTTGTTGAAGTCGATATTCAGTTGAGTGCCGATCAAGTCCCGGTGTTATTTCATGACCGTGACCTGCAACGTCTTTGTCAGCAAACGGGTACGATTCATGATTACACTTTTGCACAGCTTGAAGAGTTTAATGTTACCGATGTTGAAAAGTTTTCTGATCAGTATGCAAATAATAAAATCACATCATTGCAGATCTTTATTAATTATTTAAAAGAGCATCCAGAATTAAATGCGTTCATTGAATTAAAACGATCAATGATTGAAAAGTTTGGTGAAGAGCGGGTATTAAAAATACTTCTGCCATTGTTTGATGGAATGAAAGAACAAATAAGTTTTATTTCTTATAATCAAACGATATTAAAAACTATTCACAATAGCTCTGAATATAAAGTAGGTATTGTGGTTGATGAATGGAGCGAATATAACAAAGACGCCGACTGGCATTCAGAATGGTTGTTTTGCTCTGCATCAGGTTTACCCGAAGATAATGCTGAGCTTGAAACAAAATCACAGATAGCAATTTTTGAAGTAGGCAATATTGGTTTAGCAAAACATTTATTGGCAAAAGGAATTTATCATCTTGAAACTTTTCGGATTAAAGAAATGTTACAAGCCTTCCCTGATGAGAATAGAAATTGAAAGAACTTGATGTTGTTGTTATTGGTGCAGGCATTCATGGTGCAGGTGTTGCCCAGGCTGCTGCTGCGGCAGGTTATGGTGTTTTAATTTTAGAAAAAAATGAAATTGCCGCCGGAACTTCAAGCAAATCAAGCAAGCTTATTCACGGCGGATTACGTTACCTTGAAAGCTATCAGTTTTCACTGGTCAGAAAGTCACTTAAAGAACGCGCCATTTTATGTCGCTTAGCTCCAGGCTTAGTAAAGTTACAGCCCTTCTATATTCCCATTTACAAAACAACAACACGCAGGCCATGGCAAATAAGAGTAGGATTAAGTTTGTATGCTTTTTTAGGTGGTTTACATAAAGATAATTTATTCAAACGTGTTAAACATAAAGGTATTAAAAATATAGATAAGTTGGAACAAACAAACCTGCAAAAGGTTTACCAATACCACGATGGTCAAACCCACGATGTGAATTTAACCAAAGCGGTTATGTTCAGCGCAAAAGAATTAGGTGTTGAACTAAAATATCCGGCAAGTGTTGTTTCAATCGTTAAAAATGAGAAGGGTTTTAAGATAACTTATAAAGAAGATAATAAAGAAAAAAGTATTCAGGCAAAAGTTATTGTCAATGCAACAGGCCCCTGGGCAAATGAACTGCATGAATTGATTAGCCCTAAAGTGAATTCGTTAGATATTGACCTGGTTCAGGGCTCGCACATTATTATAGATACTCCAGCACCATCAGGAATTTATTATCTTGAAGCGGAAGATAAACGTGCGGTATTTGTTATGCCCTATGAATTTAAAGGTGAAATAAAAACAATGGTTGGCACAACAGAAAAACTTTTTACCGGTAAAGCAGATGATGTTAAAGCTACTGAGGAAGAAGTTGAATATTTGTTGAATGTTTATAAATCTTATTTTCCAGAACAAAAAAACATTAATGTTGTTCATCAATTTGCAGGTTTAAGAGTACTGCCTAAAGATGATGGAAGTATGTTCTCGCGACCTCGCGATACTATTTTACATTGGGCGATGCCTGGGTTGTTGACTTTATACGGTGGAAAACTTACAGCCTATCGATCAACGTCTGAATTAGTGATAAAAAAAATCAAACCACTTTTAGGTAAAAAGCAACGTATAGCTTGTACCGACCAACTGTATTTATTGGCAGATTAAAAACAACTTTAAGTTTTTTCAATCTGGGTCGATAGGTAATGTAGTAAGAGTAAACAGTTTCAAATGAAACAATGTTTAACAATCAATACGATGTCTTTAAATTAATCAAGCGTACACTTTGAGAATAATATTTCATTTTTCTTGCACCAATAAAACACCCGGCACAAAGTCATGTTAATTGATACACTAATTTATTCTGATAAATGGAATATTGAAAAAACAGCTATTTCGGATAAAGAAAAGGCTGATTTAGTCTTTTTATTTGGTGGTACCGATACGATAAAGACTGAACATGTTTTTATGGAATTGAAAGAATTATATCCAAAAGCGAATATTGTTGGTGCTTCATCTGCGGGTAATATTTTAGGGAGTGAAATTAGTAATTCACCTGTTGTTGCAACGGCAGTACAGTTCGAAAAAGGAACTGTAAAAGTTACTATGCTTGACTTGACAGTTGATGACAATATTGAAGTTGCTTCGCAACAGCTTATATCTAAACTACCACAAGATGATTTAAAACATGTTTTCCTTCTCTCTGATGGACTCAATATCAATGGTTCCGCCATCATCAGGGGAATTAATAGTTTAACTAATAGAGTGCCTGTCACAGGTGGCCTGGCCGGTGATGGTGATCGTTTTCAGGAAACCTGGGTCGTTGCTAATGGCCCGGCAAAACAATTGAGTATGGTCGCGGTTGGTTTTTATGGTGATGATTTTTTAGTCAGTAGCGGTTGTTTTGCTGGATGGACTGAATTCGGTGGAGAACGTCTCATAACTAAATCGTCTGGCAATGTTTTATATGAACTGGATAATATGCCTGCTCTGGACTTTTATAAAAAAAACCTGGGGACGTATGCTGATGATTTAGCTACCAGTGTATTACGATTTCCATTAAGTATTAAATACCGGGAAAATGATCCTGAAATTATTCGTACGGCGTTGAGCGTTAGTGAAGAAGACAAAAGTCTCACTTTTGCTGGTGAAGTCCCTGAAGGATATACCGCTCGTTTGATGAAGCCTAAAGTCGATATATTAATAGATGGCGCTAAAATGGCGGCAGAGGAGATTAACCAGCTTACTGATAGCCAGGGGTTAGGGCTTGTCGTTAGCTGTACAGGTAGAAAAGTTGTTATGAATGAATTAGTCGAGGAAGAGCTGGAAATAATTGAAGATGTCCTGGGGAATAATGTTCAACTTATCGGTTTTTATTCTTATGGTGAATTAGCACCATTTTCAAATGATATTTATACCTGCCAACTTCATAATCAGACTATGACACTCACAGCTATATATGAGAAATAGTCATGCATCGACTTTTAAAACGACAGTTAAGTAGGGTATTTGGAAAATCATATAGTGCTGATTCACTTGCGCCTGAATTACAGCAGTTTATTGAAACAGTATCCAGAACTTATGATGATTACGATCGTGAGACTAGTTTCATTGAAGAATCACTGAATCTCTATGTAGAAGAACTTGTAACAGCTAAAAAAATTGCGGAAAGTTCAAATGCCGCTAAAAGTGAATTTCTGGCAAACATGTCACATGAAATGCTGACCCCGTTGCACGCTATCCTTAACTTTGCAGAATTTGGAAAATTAAAAATAGATGAAGCCTCACGAGAAAAACTTTCAACATACTTTATAAATATTCATAAAAGCAGTGATCGTCTACTGGTGCTAGTAGATGATTTGCTGGATATGTCGAAATTAGAAGTAGGTCGAATGAATTTTGTGATGGCACAACAGGATTTATTAACTATAGCCAAAAGTGTTATTTCTGATTTAAGTAGTCTTCTTGAAATAAAATCATTAACTACTGAATTCAATATTAAAACAGATAATACATATGCCTATTTTGATGATGTAAAAATTTATCAGGTTATACATAATTTACTTTCCAATGCTATTCATTCTTCTCCGGAAAAAACAGGCATTGAGATAACTTTGTCCGATGCAAAACTACCCGCAAAAAATATGGATGAGACTTCTGATTTAACGCCGGCGCTCGCATTTTCAGTTTCTGATAAAGGGGAAGGTATTCCTGATGATGAGTTGGATTCTATTTTTGAAAAGTTTATACAGTCAAGCAACACTAAAACAGGTGCAGGTGGAACCGGTCTTGGTTTAGCTATTTGTGATCAAATTATTCGGAGACATTCCGGGACAATTAAAGCAATTAATAATCCTGAAGTGGGCGCTTGTCTGACGTTTATATTACATCGGGAACTTTTTTAATTTATTAGTAAATGTAATATTAAAATAATTCTTTGTTTTATGGTTTGCGCATATTTTTTATCATTAAGGTTAACCAATTGTCATAACGTTTTGCGAGTTCAGCATTGTCTTCTGGTTTAAACCATTCACCTGTCTTTTTTTCTGGCCAGCTGGCAGGCTGATCGGCGAGTAAATACGCAGTGCCTCGAGCAGTTGCTTCGCATTCAGTTGGACAATAAACCGGTAAGCCAGAAAGATTGGCAAGCCGTTGGTTTAATCCATCAAGCGAAGCTAAGCCACCGGTGATTTGAATTTGTTCGGGCGGGGAAGAAAGTTTACTCATTTCGTCTAAACAGGCTTTTAATAAAAAAACGATACTTTCAACAATTGCGACGGCTTTTTCATCGGTGCTTGCCTGACGATCAAACTTGCTTATAAAGTTGGGTCGCCAGAAGGGTGAGGCTAAACCAGAGATACCGTTTAAGAATAGAGGTGGTTTTTCAATTTCATTTAGCCATTCAGATAAGTTGTCATAAATATTAGTATCGGGATACTGCTTGCCCAGCCATTCTAATGCGCTGCCAGCACCATTCACCGTTCCTTCAAGTACATAATGATTCTGAATTCTTTTATGGTCTTCATCTTGAAAAATTATACTGGTTAATAAACGTCGACTGTACAGTTGTAATTGTCCTGAGGAACGAGAAAGAAAAGCCCCTGTACCTGTGTTGACGTAAGCAGTGTCAGCTTGCAGATGTCCATAGGCATACATCGCTGCTGACTGGTCTCCAGTAACGAGTCGAAGAGGAATACTTTTACTATCCAGCTCTAAAGTCCCATAGTTATAAACAGAAGGAACACATTTTGGTAATGCTGAAACAGGAATGTCAAATAGTGTTAATAATTCATCATCCCAGTCATGTTGTTTTAAATTCCATAACTGGGTACGGGAGGCACTAACCGGATCAACAACAAAAGTTTTTTCTTTAGTTAGATGAAAGGTAATAAAACTGGCCATAGGGCCAAAGGCTAACGTATTTTGGTCTAAGGCTTTTTTTACTTCCGGAATATTATCAATACACCAGCGTAATTTGCTTGCGCCATAATGTGGCGATAAAAATAAACCGGTAATTTTATGTATTTCTTCATTTTTATCGTTAAATTGTTCTAACCAGTCTGTATTACGGCGATCTTGCCAGCTGATTACGGGTGATAGTGCTTTACCAGTTTTTTTATTCCAGCAAACAATATTTGAACGTTGCGTTGCCAGTCCAGCAGAAATAATTTGCTTTTTTTTCTCACCTAAATTTTCCAGAACTTTTGTAATTGAGCTGTTGATGGAGTCAATGATATCTTCGGCATTGAGTTCAACGTAATACTTGGCAGGATATTTTGTTTCTACTTCACAATAGGCGCTAGTCACCATTTCACCATTATGGTTAAAGATAATGGCACGGCTGGCATGACCGCCCTGGTCAATGCAAAGATAAAGAGAGTCTTGAGTCATAAAGTCCATATTAAAGTATGTCGTCCAGCTAGTTGAATTCTTTAGTAATCTGTTGGGTTCGTCGCGTTGCTCCTTAACCCAAGCTACGGCAGGATGCCAGTTAGAGCACAGAATGATGATAAACACAAAATGTAGGCGAGGCTTAAGCGTAGCGAAGCCAACATTTTAATCCCCGTGTTCCCCGTGCCTCTGGTGGTTTATATTTTTAAGATAATTAGAGCAATATGCTTATTTATTACAGGTTTATAGCAATTAATGCTTGTTCGTAATTAGCTTGAGGCAAAGGAATTCGTATTTCATAGCCACCGCCTGGTGCTTCCTGCATGTCTTCACCCTTTAAACTTTCCATGTGCTCCAAAGTAATCGTTTGATTGCCGGATGGAGAGATAACTTCAAGAGAATCACCAACAGCAAATTTATTTTTAACGAGTACTTCTGCCAGGCCTTTCTCTGCATCATAGCTTATGATCTCACCAACAAATTTTTGTTGATTGCTAATGGAGTGCCCGGTTAAATAATTTTGATAATTTTGCTTGGGATGGCGATCATAAAAACCTTCGGTATAACCACGGTTAGCAAGACCTTCTAACTTACCAAATAAATTGGCATCAAATTCTTTACCGGCAATCGCATCTTCAATTGCCTGATGATAAAGTTGTGCGGTACGTGCAACGTAGTAATATGATTTAGTGCGGCCTTCAATCTTGAATGAATCAATACCAATTTTAGTTAAGCGATCAATGTATTGAATGGCACGTAGATCTTTGGAATTCATAATATAGGTGCCGTGTTCATCTTCCATGATCGGCATGTGTTGGCCGGGACGGTTTGTTTCTTCAATTAAATAAACTTTGTCTGCCAAAGGATGGCGTTGAACTTTTACTTCAGGAAATGCTTCGGGAGTATTCATTACGGCCATTGCATCAAATTCTATTTTCTGTGCATCGCCCATTTCATTTTCATCTGCTTCATGGACTTTATATTCCCAGCGACAAGCGTTGGTACAAGAACCCTGGTTGGGGTCGCGGTGATTAAAGTAACCGGATAACAAGCAACGTCCGGAATAGGCGATACATAATGCACCGTGTACAAAAACTTCAAGCTCGATGTCAGGGCATTGTTGTCTGATTTCTTCTATTTCCTCGAGCGATAATTCACGCGATAAAATAATTCTGCTTACCCCCAGTGATTGCCAAAACTTCACCGCAGCATAATTAACCGTATTTGCTTGTACAGAAAGATGAACCGGTACTTCAGGCCATTTTTCTCTGACCATCATGATCAAACCGGGATCTGCCATGATGAGAGCATCCGGTTTCATTGCGATAACAGGAGCCATATCGGCCATGTATGTTTTTATTTTACTGTTGTGCGGCATAAGGTTGCTGGCAACGAAGAATTTTTTACCTTGTTGGTGCGCTTCATTAATGCCGATCTCTAAATTGTCTAAAGTGAAATCGTTATTCCTTACCCGCAAGCTATAACGAGGCTGTCCTGCATAAACGGCATCCGCACCATAGGCAAATGCGTAGCGCATATTTCGAATTGTGCCGGCAGGCAGAAGTAATTCAGGACGATTGGACATGTTTTAAAACCTGTAAAGCGTAAGGGTTATATTCAAGAAACCTTAGGAATTTTGAATTGAAAAATAAAGTCGAATTATAGCGCAGTTAAGCAAGGTGAAGAAAAATTGGTCTGAATTAAGCTATAAATATTTGCAAATTAAATGCCGCAGAAATCTTACTAAGGGAATACGCTGAGTTTGGCCTGAGTATTGCAATACTTTATTACATTTGAAGTATTGCAATAAATTGACGGACGTTAGATAGTTAATTTCAAGAAAAATATTGCTTAAGTACTTCATTAAAAGCTTAAGTTAAGGATGGAGAAAATTATGAGCTTAGTAAATGAAAGCCGTGGTGAGTCGCGTGCGAAAATGGATTCACTATTAGGGGCACGAAATGAAACCTTATCACTTTATAGTGAGTTAGCTGCGTTGCGCCCTTTTAAAGAAGAAGAAGTTTCAGTTGTGTTACAAGAGTTTTGTGAAACCTTAATGGATTACACTGCAAGTGCACATTTTCAATTATATCGATTCCTTGAAGATGGTAGCGAGCGTCGTGCAAAAGTACGTAAGGTTGCTGAAAATATTTACCCAAATATTTCTACCACTACTGAACAGTTTCTTGATTTTAATGATAAATATGAAGTAGAACAAAAAGGTCAGAATTTTTTGTCACTTGATGATGACTTATCTAGCTTAGGTGAGATTCTTGCCGATCGAATTTTGTATGAAGATCAGGTTATCTCAGCTTTCTCAACAGTATCAAAAGAGACGAAAGCGATGGCTTAATATTAACCTCCGCCGGGTAGCGCTTTGGGTATTCCGGTATGATTTTCAGCCGGAATCTATCCTGTTTAAATAGCAAGATTTCCGCTCGTTTGTAGTCGTAGGGTGAAAGGTACGCGGAATGATATGTGTTTCTTATATCGTTCAAGGTAATTAAAAAGATTAATACTGAAAAGAATTAAGGGTGGCCGATCCAGGCGCCGTCGCACCATAGATCGACCGGGGGTGAACTTGATTTGATTCGGATACTGCTACGCACACAGCTTGAGCATTCGCTCGGCTGATTCTCTATAGGTTGTTTGTTCTTTTTCTTGTTCAGAGGCGATGAGTAAAATTGCCTGTTCCAGGCTAACTTCTTTTACTTCGTATACCGGAATATTGATTTGTTCATTCATAGTTATATCCTCCTTAAGTCTGGAGTTAATATAACTGAGTTAAAGTAACTTGTAAAGTAGATCTTCTAAGCTATTGATTTTCAATGGTATGAGTGCTTTGTTTGTGCTCTATATTTGGACTTGTTGCTTTTTTCAGCTAATATTACTGCGTGTATTTGCTAGATACATATGTAGTTATACAATATATCTAGATTATTAATCAAGAGTTTCTTTTAACTTGTTGATTATAATGAAAATTTAATTTTTAAACGTAAGGTTTTTAAAAGGGATGGAGTCAAATTAGAACGAAAGTGTTCTATAGTGTAGGTATAAATGCTCTAATTTGACTCTGGGCCATAAAAAGAAAAAATTAAAAATCCCTCGACAGTAAGAAAAATAAACACAAGGAGTGCTTTGCATGAGTTGCGCTATCGTTATTAATCTTGATTATGATAATCATTCTGAAGAGGCATGCCAGGAAGTTTGGGATGCCATTAAAGCAAAAATGTTAGAGGCCGGTTTTCGTTTAGATAACCGTGTTTTTATTATTAACCGAGATCAAAAAGAAACCTGCGATTTAGCACGGAATGTGATCGAAGGCATGGAAGAACACCTCGAGTTTCACAAAAAACA
>JAGLTQ010000081.1 GCA_023135195.1 Gammaproteobacteria bacterium
CCGTTTTACGGGGTACAGGTCAGTTCACAAAATCAGTAACTTACCATGTATTACTAATATGTTAACGGGACGGCAGTGATTAATAATATCAATGTTTTCTGTAGTTACGATTGCTCATGCTGAAAAAAAGATAAATGATCATTATGTTTGCACAGTAAAGCAACGGTATACAGCATTTTTTTGGCCAACAAAAATAGAAAAAGATGGTAAGGGACTTGTAGAATTTCAACATGACATAAAAAATGAATATATTATAAATTTAAAAATAATTCTGAAAGGCAATAATGCAATCGTAAGTATAAAAAATAAAAGCACTCCTAATATAAAAGATGAATGGGAATTCATCAAAATGAAGGGTAGTTTTAATGGTTTTGAGATTGCTTATGAGGGGCTTGAAAATGATAAGAAAAATGCTACTTGGTTGTTTAAAGTAGATGAGAGTAATGAATGGAGATATTTCGGGAATAATATTTCTTCCAGTCAAAACATGGACGTGGGATTAATGGTGTTTGATTGTAAGTAGAAGCATTAGTTTAATATGATCTGCTTTATTGGTTATAGAGCGTTAATTTTGGGTGGAATATTCTAGTGTTTAGTAAATGTAATATAGGAAGTTATGTTTGAATCGTACAAGGAAACAGTTAGCATTTTAAAAACTAAATTTTCGAATTATGGGGATCTAACTAAAGCTCGTACCTGGTTAGACACAAATATTGATAGAGTGAGGATTCTTTTCGAAAACTATACTTTACGTGATTTTATTTTTGAGCCTTTCAATCGGGTTTTTGATTCACCAGCTAAAAAAATCGACTCAACTATTTATTCTGTGATTACACAGGTTGCTATCATTAATATGGTTTTAGCGGGTTTACCTGGTAAATTAGGAGTGGGTGTCTGGGTATCTATTGCACTTGAAGCATGGATGGCCTTCTCTATTGCAAAATATGTTGGTATTAATATTAAAAGTGTTTCTGATATATGGAAATATTTTGGTGTGTTAGCTGCCTCCGTTGGTGTCATTTTGTATGGGTTCAGAGCTGCACTTGGATTATTTTTTTCTATCTTCTCGGTTATTCCCGGCGTAAACCCCCTTATATTTGCAGAATTGGTTGTAACCAATCTTGTTGGTATTTTATTTTGGATTGGGTTTCAAGAGGCATCGCGATCAGGTGAATTTAATATACCTAAAAAATCACTAGTCGATGCATACTCTCATACTAAAAATTTAGTTAAGCATCAATACTCCATCTTAAAAAACACACTATCACTAGATAATATCAAGTTGGTTGGTCAAAGACTTGTCACCTATTTAAAAGGTGATTTTCCAGTCGATACGCGAATAATTAATGGTGAATTATTTTCTACTGTTGCCATGGCCTATTTGATAAGTGGACAATTTGATAAGCTGCAAGGTCCCCTAGGTGAAGTGTTTATAGATGCTATCCGATTTCGCTGGTCTTCGCAGTTTAATGAAAATACAAGCATAGAAGAAATTGCTGAACGTTTTCGTGAGTATGATGCAGATCAACTTGAGGGTGTGATAAGTACCATTAGAGGAAAGATGTTTGAAATTATGGTGACCGAGCAGGAAAATAGAGATGGTGATCAATGGTCTGCAAAAATGCATACCGATGAAACATTTCCAGGCTCAGATATCATCTTTACTAACGATGATACTGGAGAGCAGATTGATGTTTCGTTGAAAGCAGTAGCAGAAAACAATTCTCAGATAGTTGAACATGCTCTCGTACGTTATCCTGATATACCTATTATGACCACAGATGAAATTGCCGCTTTATACGGTGATGACGAACGTGTATTTGGAAGCTCATTTTTACATGAAGATATGGATACTATTACTAAAGAACGATTTGAGGAACTTATTAGTTCGATTCAACCAATTAGTGCTCAACAAGTAGTTATTGGTGGAGTGACCATGGGAATGATGTCTGCGCTTTGGCCTTTTGTTATGGCATATTTGCGCAAGAAGGTTACATACGAACAATTAAAAGATGTTTTTCAACATGTTTTAGGTGAAAGCGGTGTTATGTTAGTGTCTCGTTTAAGTTATGCAACAATATTTGGTCCTTTATTCGCATGGTATTTATTAGCTAGAGGGGTTAAGGGGCTTGTTGTTATGGCTGAATCAAATGTTGTTCGGCATATTGAATTCAAAAAAATATAACAATATAAATCTGGTTATTTTTTTAGCTTAGACTTAAGTTGACACAATAGCTGAAATATTACAATGTGAACTAAAAATAATTGGATAGTTAAGCCTTGGTCACTTGATGTGAATGTAAAAACCGCAGTCACCAAATTTTTTAATATCGGTAATTATCCCTGAGATTTTATAAACTTGGCCTACTTTCATATTGAATACTTGTTTCTTTGAGAGTCCATCATATTTTACATTTGTACAGCCTGCTTTAATTGAAAGCCTCAATGAATATGAATTTTTAAAAAAGTTATCAATAAAAGTAATGCCTGTAGGCTCTTCAATAGCAAACAGTCTAGCATTACCAATGACTTTTTTTCCTTCAAGTGTGTTGAAGTATTCTTTCCATTGAAGATGGTTCATGTTCTTATTGTTTCGCCATATTTCGTTAAAGGTTATTTCACCATATACGTTTGATGCTATTAATGTTAAGGATAAACAAAATGCGAGGACTTTCAGATTCTTGATATTTTTCATTTAATTCCCTCTATAAATTAACTTTTTTTAGTTATATTTCGAATAGAATTTATATTGCTAATAACAATGTACATTTCCATAATTTTCATCGCAGTATGTAGTTCTTCCGTTTTTCTGAATAGTATATGATTTCGTTGCATTCGACTTATCTTTTAGTCTTTCCACTTCTTTTTGTAAACGTTCAATTTTATCTTCTGTTTCTCTCTCTTGAGCACCTTCAGGATTAATGTAATTAAGCCAGCTTGCATTTAGATGCTTGAGTTGTCTTTTCAGCTGTTTTTGCTTTCGTTTATTTATAAGTAATGAACTCATTGATTGATTTAAGCCTAGATTAATAGAATTGATTTCTTCATTTAGTTCAGTTCTACGTCTTTCGTAGACTAACCTTTTATTATTTTTATCATTTTGTATTTTGTTTATTTGCGAGTTTCTAAGGGCTTTTTGTCGATCTGCAACGTGAAGTTTATCTCTATCAAAAATCTCAACTTTATGCGCATTGGGAGAACATGGTTTGTCTGAAAATATTGTTTTTCCGTTTACTTTACATTTATAAACAGCCGCAAATGCGTTTGAAAATATCAAGAAGGTAGAGATGACTAATATAATTGTGATTCTCATTCTCATTTGGTAATAATAGCTCACTATGCTTCTTTTATGGAGATAATCTATAGTTTAATTATGTACCTTACTATAAGATAAACGCGTTTGATCAACGAGTACCTGATTGATTACAACGGTACTGAGGCTGATATTTTAAGTGAGATACAGCAAATTGGCGGCGAAACAGCAGGCTTCTCGTTTGATAGACAAAAAGATATTTGAGGCGTAAATAAGACTCCAGATCAGTGCCTTATTTAAGTCGTTATGTTTCAAAAGGTTGTAAGTAGTAGCTGGCTAAAAGAATGGTGCGACACCAAAATTAAACATGCTTTACATCTAAATTTTGGTGATTGTGATGGTAAGAGAACTGAAACATAACAATTCGCTTGTCGGTTATGTAAGCGTTGTACATCTGTGTCTCTTTCGCTCCTTGTGCCACGCAACTTATCGGCAACGTTGAACGTCCGCTTTCAGAATATTAATAGATGATTTCAGTTTAAGTCTATTGCAGCTTCTGGCCGATAACAGAAGTTTTGACATCCGAGAATATTAGAATAAGGGTAAGTCGGATGTTGAAGATCTGGAGGATAGTTTTTAATTATCCAATCCTTCAATAATCGTTTGTTCTAAACATTCAAGTTGTTCCTGGTCAGTAACGGAGTTGCCTTCGTTATTAGTAATAAAGAAAATATCTTCTGCCTTTTCACCAAAGGTAGCGATTTTTGCTTTGTGTAATGTGACACCGCAGGCATGCATAGCCGATCCTATTTGAGATAAAAGTCCGGGTCGATCATAGGCAACGACTTTCATTATTGTTTGGTTTTGTATCTCATTGTTTTCAAAATTAACTCGTGTAGGAAACTTGAAATGCTTAGCTGCTCTTGGAATATGAGTTGTTATACCCGGTGTTGCTGTTTCCGGGTTGGTAATGTAATGCGTTAATTTTTCTTTTAACTCATCAATACGAACGGAGTCCGTTAATTGTGAACCATCTGCTTCTAATACAAGAAATGTATCTAGAGTATAAAGATCCTGAGATGTGAATACACGTGCATCCATAACCGTTAAATTAATTTGTTCAATCAAGGTCGAAATAATAGTAAACAAGTTACTGTTGTAGTTGGTGTGAATGAATATTTCAGTACCTTCGCCTTTGGGTCGTTTGCGCAATAATATAAGAGGTGTGTTTAAAGTTTTATTTTGTAGAATGTGTTCTGTATGCCAGATAATTTCAGAGGGTGAGTAGCGAATAAAATATTCATCACCAAAATTATCCCACAAGAAATCAATATCTTTTTCTGCTATGTTTTTTTCAACTAAAGCTTTGCGTGCTTGCCATTGATAATCTTTGATGCGTTCCGATTGGATAATGGGATTTTCAAGTCCTCGCCGGAAAGCGGCTTCTGTTGATGAATAAAGTTCACGCAATAAAGTACCTTTCCATGAATTCCAAACTGATGAACTGGTTGCACGAATATCAGATACGGTCAGTAAAAATAAATAATCAAGGTGCATTTTGTCACCCATAAGCTGAGCAAATTCATGTACTACATCAGGTTCGGTGATATCTTTTCGTTGTGCGGTTGAAGACATGACGAGATGGTTTCGCACTAACCATGCAACCAGATTGCTATCAAAATTACTTAAACCATGCTGCTTACAAAATGCAAGCGCATCTTCTGCACCGAGTTCGGCATGATTACCACCACGACCTTTGGCTATGTCATGATACAAACCGGCTAATAAAACAATTTCCTGTTTTGGTACGTTATTCATTATGCTGCTACATAATGGGAATTCGTGGAAATGTTCTGGAACAGTATAACGACGTAAGTTACGAATAAGTGTGAGGGTGTGTTCGTCAACAGTATAAACATGGTAGAGGTCATGTTGCATCTGGCCAACAATATGCTCAAATAAAGGTAAATATGCTGCAAGGACACCGTATAGATTCATGCGACGAAGTTCGTGGGTTACACCTTCTGTTTGACGCATAATTTCCATGAATAAGGATTTGCAACGTAGATCATCTCGGAATTGTTGATTGATTAAATAACGATGGTCACGAATTAGTCGAATAGTATTTGCTCGAACACCTTTGAGTTCAGGATGTTGTTCCAGGATAAGAAAAATTTCTAATAAGGCGAAAGGGTAGCGTTTAAAAACACCTTCATGCATGACTTCGATAAAACCTTTACGTGATTGAAAACGATTATTTATTTCAATAGGTTCACTTGAGTCATCAGTGAGTAAGATTTCTTCTTTAAAGAATTGTAACAACATTTCATTTAAGCGGCTGAGTTCCATCACGGTGCGGTAGTATTGCTTCATGAAATATTCGACAGCCAAATGATGACGATCATCACGATAGCCAAATTGTTTTGCTAATTCACGTTGATGATCAAACAACAAGCGATCTTCACGTCGCCCGGCAATAACATGTAAGCCAAAACGTACTTTCCATAAAAAAGCCTGACCTTCATGCAGGGATTTATATTCTTGTTCTGTCAGAAACTCATCGTTGATTAAATCCTTCAAGGTATCAACACCAAAATGTCGTTTAGCGACCCAACCTATAACCTGAATATCACGTAAGCCCCCCGGGCTTTCTTTGATGTTAGGTTCCAGGTTATATGCCGTGTCATGATATTTTTGGTGGCGTGTGATTTGTTCGTCAAGTTTTGCCTGGAAAAAATCTTTGCTTGGCCAGATTTTATCGGGTGCACAGAGTTCACGCTGTTTGTTGAATAGTTCTTCTGGTCCATACAGAAGACGACCTTCTTGCAAGTTAGTCGCAACGGTTATATCTGCAGTAGCTTCGGCTACACATTCATCTAATGTACGAACACTATGTCCAATTTCGAGCCCAATATCCCAGAGAAAAGTGATAAATTGTCCAAGTGCGTCATTGTGATGTTCTTCGTCATCTTTAAGCAGAATTTGTACATCAACATCGGAAGCAGGGTGTAGTTCACCACGGCCATAACCGCCCACAGCAAGCAATGCGATGTCGGTGGCATCTTCTTCAAAATATTGTAGCCATGCTTTTGTAAGAACAGCATCCACAATATTAGAACGTGCCTGAACAAGTTCCGTTGCTGCACGACCTGCTTTGAAACGTTGTTTAAGAACTTCCGTAGCGTTGCTTAAGGTTTCTTTAAATAAGGGAAGGGTGTTGCTGTTGCTTGGATCCTTTAATTCAGCTTCAAAATGTTCTTCGTCAAATAATTCTTTATCTTTAAAGACGGATTTTGATGTGCTCATGAAATACTTTCTTCTTTACGCAAGGTAAGAATTTCATGCCCCGTTTCTGTGACAAGAATAGTATGTTCCCACTGTGCCGAGAGACTGCGATCTTTTGAAACAACGGTCCAGCCATCTTTTAATAGTTTCACATTACGTTTGCCAACATTGATCATCGGTTCAATAGTGAAAATCATACCGGCCTCTAAAACGAGACCCGTGTCAGCCTTACCATAATGCAAAACCTGTGGATCTTCATGAAATTTTTCACCTATGCCGTGCCCACAATATTCCTGAACCACAGAATAATTATTGCTTTCAGCATGTTGTTGGATAGCAGCACCAATATCGCCAAGTCGAGCGCCGGGTTTTACTAATGCAATGCCCTTTGATAAGCACTCATAACTGATTTTTGCGACACGTTTACCCTGGATTGATGCATCACCAACAAAAAACATTTTGCTGGTATCGCCGTGCCAGCCGTCCTTAATGACGGTGATATCTATATTGATCATATCGCCATTTTTCAGGCGTTTTTCATTTGGGATTCCGTGGCAAATTACCTGGTTGACTGAGGTACAGATTGATTTGGGAAAACCGTGATATTCCAATGGTGCAGGAATAGCTTGCTGTTCATTGACGATATAATCGTGACATATTTTGTCCAGTTCATTGGTCGTGACACCGACCTGAACGTGAGATTCGATCATTTCCAATACTTCTGCTGCGAGACGACCTGCTATCCGCATTTTATCGATTTGTTCGGCTGTTTTGATGCTTACGGACATTTACTGTTTCCTATACCTAAAATATGCCTAAAAAACAGGCAAATTAGCAAAAATGGGCATTAATTCAAGAGTTTGGGAGATCTTGATTGTTGCTCCAAGCCAAGTATGGTATAAAGCGCGCGCCTATTTGGCAAATTTTAATAGTTTGTATTGATAGGGTGAATAACCCTACAAAACAAGCTGAATTTAACGACACACACACACCGACACATTTGTCAGGGTGCCGACTCGAAAATGCTGGTTAATTCAGTTATCGACTTTCGTTTTGGTTGATTAAATGGGGTGTGTGGAGGCGTAACCCTAACAGCTCCTTTATTAAGTTAAGGGACAGGAGAAAGTAATGAGTGAAGTAAGCATGCGTGAAATGCTTGAGGCCGGCGTACATTTTGGTCATCAAACACGTTTCTGGAACCCAAAAATGCGTAATTACATTTTTG
>JAGLTQ010000082.1 GCA_023135195.1 Gammaproteobacteria bacterium
TCCATATCATCAATTTAGAAAAGACGCTGCCTCTATATAAAGAAGCAGTTAACTTTATTGGTTCATTAGCTGCAAACCGCGGCAATATCTTATTTGTTGGTACTAAGCGTGCTGCAGGTAAAATTATTCGTGAAGAAGCAGAACGTTGTGACATGCCGTTCGTTAACCATCGCTGGTTAGGTGGTATGTTGACTAACTTTAAAACAGTTAAACAATCTATTCGTCGTTTGAAAGAACTTGAAGCGATGATGGAAAAAGGCATCGAAGGCCGTAACAAGAAAGAAATCCTCACCATGACTCGCGAAATGGAAAAATTGGATCGTAGCTTCGGTGGCATCAAAAACATGCGTGGCATTCCTGATGCATTATTCGTTATCGATGTAGGTCATGAAGACATCGCGGTTAAAGAAGCGGTTAAATTAGGTATCCCGGTTATTGGTGTAGTAGATACTAATAATAGCCCGGATAACATTGATTATGTTATTCCTGGTAATGACGATGCGATTCGTGCAGTAAGTCTGTACGTTAAAGGTATCGCTGATGCAGTTATCACTGGTCGTGAGTCTGTTCCTAAGCCTGCTGCTGGCAACAAAGATGATTTTGTTGAGACAGATGATACGGGTGTAGTGAAAGCAGCCAAGAAGAAAACAGCTAAGAAAAAAGCGGCTAAGAAAAAAGCTGTGAAGAAAGAAGCTGAAGATAAAGCAGAAGCTCCAGCAAAAGAAGCTGAAGATAAAGCAGAAGCTCCAGTAAAAGAAGCTGAAGGTGAAAAAACAGCCAAGAAGAAAACAGCTAAGAAAAAAGCAGCTAAAAAGAAAGCCGTTAAGAAAGCAGACGATTCAGCTGAATAATAGTTGTTTTGTTTGAACCGAGAAGGGGGCGCCGTATTTATATTGGGCCCCCTTTTTCAAATACATTAGAGTTAAATTAATACAAGTATTAATTTGAATTTAGCAAAAAGATTTAAGAGGATAACAACATGGCAATTACTGCAGCATTAGTTAAGGAACTACGTGATCGTACTGGCGCCGGTATGATGGAATGTAAAAAATTCCTTACTGAAACCGATGGTGATATTGAAGCCGCAATCGAAACCATGCGTAAAGCAGGTATGGCTAAAGCCGATAAAAAGGCAGGTCGTGTAGCAGCTGAAGGTCTTGCGACTATTAAAACAAGTGATGATAATAAAAATGCGATCATTCTTGAAGTAAACAGTGAAACTGATTTTGTTACTAAAGGTGATGATTTTAAAGATTTCGTTTCTTCAATTGCTGATTGTGTACTTAAAAACAAACCTGCTGATATTGAAACATTATTAAACTTACCATTAGCAAGTGGAACATCTGTAGAAGATACACGTAAAGAACTGATTGCAAAAATCGGTGAGAACATGAGTGTTCGTCGTTTTGAAATTATTGCAGACGCTGATGTGGTAGGGACCTATCAACACGGTGAACGTATTGCAGTTATGGTTGAACTTGAAGGTGGTGATGCTGCTTTAGGTAAAGACATTGCAATGCATATAGCAGCAAGCAAACCTGTTTGTGTTGCTGAAGCTGATGTTGATGTGGCAGCACTTGATAAAGAACGTGAAATTTTCTCTGCACAAGCAGCTGAAAGTGGTAAGCCTGATAATATTATTGAAAAAATGGTTGAAGGTCGGATTAAGAAATTCTTAAAAGAAGTGACTTTATTAGGTCAGCCTTTTGTAAAAGACCCGGATCAAACCATTGAACAATTACTCAAAGCTAACAATGCTTCAGTTAAACGTTTTGTACGTTTTGAAGTTGGTGAAGGGATTGAGAAAAAAGAAGAAAATTTTGCGGATGAAGTAATGGCGCAAATCAAGTAACATTAAATGGCCTCTTTTAGAGGCCATTTTTAAGTTATCTCTACTATATTAACAATACGGATAAAAATATGGCCAGCAAATTTCGTTATCAACGTATTTTACTCAAATTAAGTGGTGAAGCCTTAATGGGGGATAATGATTTCGGTATTGATCCGTCAGTCATTGATCGTGTTGCGATAGAAGTAAAAGAGTTAATTGATAATGGCATTCAGGTCGCATTGGTTATCGGTGGTGGCAATATTTTCCGTGGAGTGAGTTTATCTGCAAGTGGTATGGAGCGGGTTTCAGCCGATCATATGGGAATGCTTGCTACGGTAATCAATGCGTTAGCATTGCAAGATGGTCTGGAGCGGCATGATTTAAAAGTACGGGTTATGTCGGCATTACCTATCCATAACGTTTGCGAAGATTATATTCGTCGTCGCGCGGTTCGTCATTTAGAAAAAGGTCGCGTTGTTATTTTTGCGGCGGGTACGGGTAACCCATTTTTTACAACAGATACTGCTGCCAGCCTGCGTGGTATCGAAGTGAATTGCGATGTTGTAATTAAAGGTACTAATGTTGATGGTGTTTATTCAGCAGATCCGAAAAAAGATCCAACAGCAGAAAAATATGATTTTCTGGAATATGATCAGGTTATTGAAGATAAGCTTGGTGTGATGGATACTACAGCAATTGTTTTATGTCGTGATAATAATATCCCTGTGATTGTATACAATATGAGTACAGACGGTGCCTTGATGCGCGTTGTTCATGGTGAAAACGTAGGGACTATTGTTGAAAATAAAGTTTAGTGAAAGAAGCTGTAGTTGCAGGTACACGGTAAAATAACCGGTAAATAAATCAAGATACGCCACGTATAACGAGAATATAAAATGATTAATGAATTAAAAGAAGATGCTGAAATCCGTATGGGAAAAAGTGTAGCATCATTAAAAAATGATTTAACAAAATTACGTACTGGTCGTGCACATACTAGTTTACTCGACCACATTACTGTTGAATATTATGGTTCAGAAGTGCCTTTAAGTCAGGTCGCTAATGTTTCTGTACTGGATTCACGTACGTTAAGTGTATCTCCCTGGGAAAAACCAATGGTTCAGGCCATTGAAAAAGCGATTATGAATTCTAATATGGGTTTAAATCCGGCAACAACAGGCGAATTAATCCGTATCCCGTTACCACCTTTAACCGAAGAACGCCGCAAAGATATGATCAAGGTTGTTCGTGCAGAAGGTGAAGGAGCTAAGGTTGCTATTCGAAACATTCGACGTGATGTTTTAAGTGATATTAAATCATTATTAAAAGATAAAGAAATTACTGAAGATGATGATCATCAAGCACACGATGATGTACAGAAAATAACAGATAAGTATGTAAAACAAGTTGATGAAGCTCTTGTTGTCAAAGAGAAGGACTTGATGGAAATCTGATTTTAATCAGTTACAAGTTTGTAATATCTAAACATCAAATTATTTACAGAAATGACATTTAACATGCAAGATGACTCCTCTGACATAGTCTTTTCAGCTACAAGCAACATTCCAAAACATGTTGCCATTATTATGGATGGTAATGGTCGTTGGGCTCAAAAACGAGGTTTACCTCGTGTTGCCGGGCACAAGGCAGGTGTTGAGACGGTTCGTTCTGTTATCCAGACTTGTGTTGAAAAAGGTATCGAAGTTGTTACTTTGTTTGCCTTCTCTAGCGAAAACTGGCGTCGCCCGGAAAAAGAAGTTACTTTGTTAATGTCACTTTTTTTAATGGCTCTACAACGTGAAGTTAAAAAACTTCATAAGAATGAGGTGCAATTAAGAATTGTGGGTGACGTATCTGCTTTTGATAATAAAATTCAGGAACAAATAAAAAAAGCTGAAGCATTAACAAAAGATAATAAAACATTAGTTCTAAATATTGCTGCTAACTATGGCGGGCAATGGGATATAACACAGTCGGTTAAATCTCTGGCCAGGAAAGTTGAGTTGGGTGAGCTTAAAGCGGAAGACATCACATCAGATTTAATTAACAAAAATTTATGTATGAGTGATTTACCTGAACCCGATCTATTTATTCGAACTGGTGGAGAACAACGTGTTAGTAATTTTTTAATCTGGCAGCTTGCTTATAGTGAACTCTATTTTACGGATACTTTGTGGCCAGACTTTGATCGTCAAGCCTTCGAAGAGGCTCTTTCCTCCTATGCCGGACGACAACGTCGTTTTGGACATACCGGCGAACAGATTGAGAAAATGAAAAATGCTTAAATACAGATTGCTGACAACATTTTTAATGGGGCCTCTCATACTTTGGGCTATTTATGCGATGCCTGAAACTCCTTTTGCGATTTTTTCTTTAGTCTTGGTTTCTCTCGGAGCTTGGGAGTGGAGTGTGTTTGCCGGTTGGGTTAAACCGCTTCAGCGTAAACTTTATTTTATCATTAATGTTTTTTTGTTTTTTACTGTATTATTTTTACAAAGCTTCGATCTTAATTTAGTCATCATAGCCGCTTCTCTTCTATGGTGGGCTATATGTATACCTCTACTATTATCTTTCCCTTTTAAAGAAAACGCTTTTTTACATGCTCGTGCTGTAAAGACACTGGTTGGTATTGTTTTATTATCCGGTACGCTTGTTGCTATGGTGCTAATTCGTAACAATCCAGTTTACGGATCAGAATTTGTTTTATACATAATCTTGATTATATGGTTTGCAGATAGTGGAGCCTATTTTGCGGGTCGTGCCTTAGGTAAGAATAAGCTTATTCCGAAGGTTAGCCCCGGTAAAACATGGGAAGGTGTTGCAGGTGCTTTAGTAGCAACAATTATCATTGCTCTGTTGTCTATTAACGTATTAGATATTCCTTCCGGGCAAACGATGGTTTTTATCATCATCACACTTGTGACAGTGATTTATTCGATCGTCGGCGATTTATCCGAAAGCATGTTTAAACGCATGGCGAACATAAAAGACAGTGGAACATTAATACCCGGACATGGTGGAATACTTGATCGTATTGATAGCTTGATGTCAGCATTACCTGTCTTTTATGCAGGGTTGTGGCTTATGGAGAGAATAGGGTGAAGGGGTTATGCATCTTAGGTGCAACAGGATCTATTGGTGTAAACACATTAGATGTTGCATCACGTCATCCAGATAAATATAAGATAGTTGCCTTATCTGCCAATAGTCAGGTTGAACGTTTGGTTGAACTTTGTATAAAGTATCAACCTGAATATGCAGTTATTGCTGATGAAAATTTACTGGAAGATTTAGAAAAACAACTCAATAATATAAATTCTTCAGTAAAAGCACTATCGGGTATTGAAGGATTGGAAACGATTGCGAGTTTGCCTCAGGTTGACTATGTAATGGCTGCTATCGTGGGAGCTGCTGGACTTAAACCAACTCTTGCGGCTGCACGTTCAGGCAAACGGATTTTACTGGCCAATAAAGAAGCGCTTGTAATGAGTGGTCAGATCTTTATGGATGAAGTGAAGAAGAATAATGCTGAACTATTACCGATTGATAGTGAACATAATGCTATTTTTCAATGTTTGCCAGAACATTATGATAAAGGTTTGGCTGAATCAGGAATAACTAAAATATTGCTGACAGGCTCTGGAGGGCCATTTCGCACCAAAGCGATAAGTGAATTATCAGACATTACTCCTAATCAAGCATGTGCACATCCAAACTGGAGTATGGGGCGCAAGATATCAGTTGATTCTGCCACCATGATGAATAAAGGTTTGGAAATAATAGAGGCATGTTGGTTATTCAATACCAATCCAGACAATATCCAGGTCGTTATTCATCCACAAAGTGTTATTCATTCAATGGTTCAATATTCAGATGGTTCCGTTCTGGCACAGCTTGGCCAACCTGATATGCGCACACCCATTGCACATGCTTTATCCTGGCCTGAACGCATTGAATCTGGTGTAGAGAAGCTGGATTTATTTGCAATTGCAAAGCTGGAATTTGAAAAACCGGACTATGAACGTTTCCCCTGTTTGCGTTTGGCTGAAGAATCTATTCGAAAAGGTGGAACTGCACCAGCGATTTTAAACGCTGCAAATGAAGTGGCGGTTGCTTCATTTTTAGATAACAAATTAAAGTTTCTTGATATTGCTTATATTGTCGAGCAAACATTAAAAAACCTGCCATCAAGAGCAGCATATTCATTAAATGAAATATTAGAAGATGATTTGTCTGCACGAAAAGAAGCGGAACAATTGATAAAATTAAGGGTCGAAGAGTTCTGATGATATCCATTTTATTTACCCTTATTTCCTTTATTGTCGCGATTAGTATTCTTGTCGCGATTCATGAGTATGGTCACTATATTGTGGCTAAAAAACTCGGGGTTAAAATACTGCGCTTTTCTATTGGTTTTGGTAAGCCACTTTGGATGAAGCGCTTTGGTAAAGATCAAACGGAGTTTGTTATTGCCGCCATACCTTTAGGTGGTTATGTAAAAATGCTGGATAAACGTGAAACGGATATCGCAGCGGATGAAGAACATCGTGAGTTTACCAGACAGTCTGTTTGGACTCGCATAGCGATTGTATTTGCTGGTCCAGCTTTTAACTTTTTGTTTGCGATCTTTGCTTACTGGTTAATGTTTGTAGTGGGTGTCTCCGGTATAAAACCGGTTATCGGTACGATTGATGCTGATGGCCTGGCAAAACAGGCGGGGCTTGTTTCCGGCTATGAAATCATTGCAATTAATAATAATAAAACCCCTATCTGGGATGTTGCGGTCAAAAATATTATTCCTGCTATTGTTGATCGTTCGCAGGCAGTACTTGAATTAAAAGATAAACAGGGTAACACCGTTATACGAACACTTGATTTTTCTGCAACAACTGGCGAAATAAAAGTAGAGCAATTATTTAAACAGTTAGGTTTCAAACCCTGGCGCCCGGTCATTGAACCTTTTGTTGGTATGGTGGTTGAAAATTCACCAGCTGCTAATGCAGGCTTTAAAGTGGATGACAGACTTGTTTCAATTAATAATATTGCTACACCTGACTGGGTTGATGTTGTTGAATTTGTTTCGAGTAAACCTGCAGAAATTTTACAGGTTGTTATTTTGCGTAATGGTCAAGAAAAGACACTTCAAGTTATTCCTGAAAGTATTGAACGCAATGGCAAGTCAGTAGGACGATTAGGTCTTGGCCATAAAACGGGGGCAACTTATCCAAAAGAAATGCGTGTTACACATGGCTATAATGTTTTTGAATCTATACCGAGAGCATTTTCGCGCACATGGGATTTTAGTGTTTTAACACTGAAAATGATGGGCAAAATTTTTACCGGTGAAATCTCAGTTAAAAATTTAAGTGGCCCGGTAAGTATTGCCCGATATGCAGGATATTCAGCAAGTGCCGGGCTGGCAAGGTTTCTTGATTTTTTAGCTATTGTGAGTATTAGCTTAGGTATACTGAACCTTTTACCTATACCTATCCTGGATGGTGGCCACTTAACGTATTACTTCATTGAGGTTGTTCGCAGAAAGCCGGTTTCAGAAGAAGCGCAGGAGTTTGCGAGCAGAATTGGTATGATTCTTTTATTTACGTTGATGAGCGTTGCATTATATAACGACTTAGTTCGCGTATTTTGATAATTAAAAATAAAGTTGTATTGGATTTTATGAGATATTTTGTTGTTGTTTTAATTTTTGCTGGTTTACTACGAACAGCGTCTGCGTTTGAAGCTTTTGATGTGAAAGATATCAAACTTGAAGGATTACAACGTATATCTGTTGGAACAGTTTTTAATTATTTACCGATTAAACCCGGTGATAGAATCACTAAGACTGAAGTAAAAAATGCCATTCGTATTTTATTTAAAACGGGTTTTTTTAAAGATATTCACATTGAACGTGAAGGTGATGTACTGGTTATATTTGTGGCTGAGCGTTCTGCAATTAATAAAATCAATATTGAAGGTTATGATGCTATTCCAAAAGAACAGCTCGATAGTGCATTAAAACAAATAGGACTGGTAAAAGGACGTGTCTTTAATCGCTCGATACTTGAAGGCCTGCAACAGGAGTTACAACGTCAGTATTACAGTCTGGGTAAATACAATATAAAAATTGATGTACAACAAACCCAGTTAGAAAGAAATCGAGTCGATATAAATATTAAGCTTTCTGAAGGTGAATCAGCTGAAATATATTCAGTAAATATTGTAGGTAATAAAAAGTTTTCTGACAAAGAATTAATTCAACAACTATCACTGGCTGAAACCTCATTTTTTGGTTCAAGAAATAATTACCAAAAACAGCAGCTCGCCGCTGATTTAGAAAAACTTAAGTCCTTTTATTTGGACAGTGGTTATATAAATTTCAATATTGAGTCGACCCAGGTATCTCTGGGGCCCGAAAAAGAAAGCGTTTATGTAAGCATTAATATTAAAGAGGGTGAACGATTTACTGTGCGAGATGTAAAGCTTGCGGGTGACTTGATCCTTCCGCGTAAAAAATTAGCTAAACTGATTAGTCTTAAATCAGGAGATGTTTTTTCGCGGCGTAAAGTGGTAGATAGTACAAAAAGCTTAAGTGATTTATTGGCTGAAAATGGTTATGCCTTTGCAAATGTTAATATGGTGCCAGATATTGATAAGGATTCTCGAAGTATCGCTTTAACTTTTTTCGTTGATCCTGGAAGACGCATTTATGTTCGCCGGGTTAATATTAGTGGAAACATAAAAACTCAAGATAAAGTCGTTCGTCGTGAATTACGTCAATTGGAAAGTGACTGGCTTTCAACAAAACATGTTGCGCGTTCAAAAACCCGCCTGGATCGACTTGGCTTTTTTAGTGATGTCAGTGTGCAAACAAAACGTATCCCAGGTGCAGTAGACCAGGTTAACCTGGATTACCATGTTATTGAAAAACCAACAGGGAGTTTACAGGCCGGAATCGGTTATTCTGATACACAAGGTCCAACGATTAATTTATCTGTTACTCAAGATAACTTTATAGGTACTGGACAACGTGTAGGTGTAACTTTTGACAATAGTTCGGTAACTAAGCAGTACAGTTTTAATTTTACTGATCCTTATTATACCGAAGATGGTGTTAGCCGAAATATCAGTCTTTCCTTTCGTCAGGTTGATGCAGAAGAAGCGGATATTTCAAACTACAGTACGGATTCGTATGGTGCTTCACTTTCTTATGGTGTGCCTCTTTCTGAGTACACGAATTATCGTTGGGGCGTAAAGTTTGATAGCACTGAGATTACGACAGGTGCTACTGCATCACAGAATATAGTGGATTTTATTGCTGCTAATGGTCCAATAAATGACACTTTCCAGCTTTTTGGCAGCTGGTCTTACGATAGCCGGAATCGTCGAATTTTTGCAACGAGTGGCAGCTTAACCAGCTTAGGAGGCGAAGTTGCTGTGCCCGGTAGCGATTTGGAGTACTATAAAGTCGATTTTCGTCATTTAAATTACTTCCCCATTGGTAATGATGTAACATTAGCCGTTAATATGAAATTAGGCTATGGGGATGCATTTGGTAGTGTAGATAGTTATCCACCCTATAAGAACTATTTCGCAGGTGGCAGTAGTTCGGTCCGGGGGTATGATGCTAATAGTATTGGCCCTAAAGATGATGTAACTCAGGATCCGATCGGTGGTAGAGTTAAGATTGTTGGTAATATGGATTTGATTTTACCAAATCCATTTGGTGAGAAAAGTGGTTCAACACGTTTGAGCTTGTTTTTAGATGCAGGTAGTGTTTTTGAAGACACAAACTTAATTGATAGTGATGAATTCAGGTACACGACAGGTATAGCATTTATCTGGATTACTCCAGTTGGTGCTATGAGATTTAATTTTGCAACAGCGTTAAATGAAAAAGTAGGCGACTCTACGAATTCATTCCAGTTTAGTTTAGGTTCTCCTTTTTAATATAAGGGTGTTATGTTGCAGTTAAGAAAACAAATTTACAGTTTCTGTTTTATCTTTTTTGCTTTGGCGACTTCTGTTTATGCTGCTGATACTCGTATTGGCATTGTGAATACCGCAAAGTTATTAAAGGAAGCACCACAAGCTGAAGCAGCACGAAAAAAACTGGAAAGTGAGTTTGCTCCTCGAGATGTAAAAATTGTTGAGCTACAAAAATCAATAAAAGCTTTGGAAGATAAGCTGTCTAAAGATGCAGCTATCATGAGTGAGGCTGCACGAAAAAAACAGGAACGTAAAATAGTTTCAAAAAAGCGTGATGTTAAAAGAAGTGAAGAAGAGTTTACTGAAGATTTTAATTTTCGACGTAATGAAGAAATTGGTAAATTACAAAAATTAGTTTCAGAAACAATATTGTCTCTGGCAAAAGAAAAACAATATGACATTATATTAAACGAAAGTGTAATTTATGTCAGTCCTCAAGTGGATATTACAGCAAACGTACTGGAACTTTTACGTGAGTTGTATAAAAAAAATAATTCAAATAAAAATAATTAATGCAATAACATCAATATTATAAGGTGGGCCAGTGAAATATACACTGGGTGAGCTAGCAGAACATGTAGCAGGTGAAGTAAAGGGTGATGCCTCTTGTGAAATAGAGAGTGTGGGTACTCTGCAGCATGCTGATAATACTCAAATTAGTTTTTTAACCAATCCATCCTATCGTAAACAGCTTGCTTCCAGTCAGGCTGGTGCTGTGATTATATCAGCCGCTGATGCTGAACACTGTTCTATAAATGCTATTGTTTCTAACAATCCTTATGCCGCTTATGCAAGAATTGCTGCTTTACTTTCTCCTGCTGAAGAATACGAAACAGGCATTGATCCTGCGGCTCATATAGCAACCGATGTAGATATTAATAACAATGTCAGTATTGCTGCTGGTGTGGTGATTGAATCTGGTGTCGCTCTTGCTGATTCTGTGAGGATTGGGCCGGGTTGCGTGTTACTAAAAAATGTTAAAATCGGTGCCCTTTCTGTCTTAACAGCTAATGTGACAGTGGCATCTGGCTGTGAAATCGGTGAACGAAACCTGATACATCCTGGAGTGGTCATTGGTGCAGATGGCTTCGGACAAGCCATGGATAATGGCAACTGGATTAAAGTTCCACAGCTGGGTGGTGTTGTAATTGGAGATGATGTTGAAATTGGTGCCAATACGACAATTGAC
Organism: Gammaproteobacteria bacterium; assembly: GCA_023135195.1. Taxonomy (GTDB): domain Bacteria; phylum Pseudomonadota; class Gammaproteobacteria; order UBA6429; family Thiohalophilaceae; genus JAGLTQ01. Next base: position 11,007 of record JAGLTQ010000082.1, read on the forward strand.
CGTGGTGCGATTGAAGACACCATCATTGAAGATAACGTTAAGCTTGATAATCAAATTCAGGTTGCACATAACGTAAAAATAGGTGCACACACCGCAATTGCAGGCTGTACTGCGATTGCAGGCAGTACAAAAATAGGAAAACACTGTAGAATAGCCGGCATGGTTGGAATTGTTGGCCATTTAGAGATCGCTGATAATGTTACCATTACCGCTAAGTCATTGGTGAGTGGTTCTATAAAGAAGGCTGGTGTGTATTCAGCGGGTACACCACTCGAACCCAGTCAACAGTGGCGAAAAAATACGATTAGATTCAAACAGTTAGATGATATGGCTAAACGTTTGAATAAACTAGAAAAACAACTCTCCAGCGATAATGAGTCTGGCGAATAATAATATTTAAGAGGAAGCAGGCGTTGAAAGAACTTGATATACATCAAATCCTTGAACATTTACCCCATCGTTACCCATTTTTATTAATTGATCGGGTGACAGAATGTATACCTGGTAAATCATTAACAGGCTATAAAAATGTAACTTATAATGAGCCGTATTTCACAGGGCATTTTCCACAGCGTCCTGTTATGCCTGGTGTACTAATACTTGAAGCTTTGGCTCAAGCAACGGGCATTTTAGCTTTTCGTACGATTGGTGAAGTTCCTGATGGTAGCTCCCTTTATTATTTTGTTGGTATAGACAAAGCACGTTTTAAAAAGCCTGTTGAACCTGGCGATAGATTAGATTTACATGTTGAATTTATTAAGGAAAAGCGTGATATCTGGAAGTTTGTTGGTAAAGCAACGGTTGATGGTAAAGTTGTTTGTAGCGCAGATATTATGTGCGCACAACGTGATGCTGAGACCCTTTAGCTAATAGTGATTCATCCAACAGCACTTATTGATCCTTCCGTAAAACTTGCTGATTCCGTAGAAATTGGTGCGTATTCTGTTATTGGTGCAGATGTTGAAATTGGTGAAAAAACATGGATTGGTCCCCATGTTGTAATTCAGGGCCCTACTAAAATTGGTTCTGAGAATAAATTATTTCAGTTTTCATCTATTGGTGAAGTTCCGCAAGACAAAAAATTTCATGGAGAAGTGTCTTATCTTGAAATTGGTGATCGTAACACCATACGTGAATTTGCAACCATAAATCGTGGTACCGAAGATGGTGGTGGTACCACACGGATAGGTAACGATAATTGGTTAATGGCGTATATTCATATCGCACATGACTGTCAGATAGGTAATAACACTATTTTTGCAAACAATGCTTCATTAGCAGGTCATGCTGTTATCGAAGATAACGTTATTCTAGGCGGGTTCACTTTAGTTCATCAATTTTGCAAAATTGGACAACATGCATTTTGTGGAATGGGTAGTGCTATTAGTAAAGATGTTCCGCCCTATACCATGGTTAATGGTAGCCCGGCACACGCTCATGGTTTAAATAGTGAAGGTATAAAACGTAAAGGCTTTAGTAAAGAAACACTAAAAGCGTTGCGTGACTCATACAAGATTATTTATCGTTCGAATAATACTCTTGATGTTGCAAAAGTTGAATTAAAGTCACTTGCTGAACAATTCCCTGAGGTGCAAAATGTACTCAGTTTTCTTGAGCAAAGTGAACGTGGTATATTACGGTAAGCATCGATTAATAATTAAATGATTTTTCAATGAAAATTATTTATATAGGTTCATCAGGTTCTTTATCTTTAATTCCTCTACAAGCTTTAATTAATTCTAAACATAAAGTATGTGCTCTTGCTTTTGATAGTGACGTAAACAGTAATTTTAATATCACTACTCCAGACACAGTCCAGTCTTTAGCAATACATAACTCAATACCTTTAATTAGATTTAATAAAAATTATACCAATATACATTCACAGCTTGAATCTTTTCATGCAGATGTGGTTTTAGTTTCCTGCTATGCAAGAAAACTTCCGCAATCAATTTTATCGTTAGCAACGAGAGGCTGCTTTAATATTCATCCGTCAGTATTACCCGCATATCGTGGACCAACTCCATTATTTTGGCAGTTCAGGGAAGGTGTTAGTGAGTTTGGTGTTACTGTGCATCGTATGGATGAAAAATTTGATACGGGGAATATTATTTCTCAACAAAAAGTTGTGATGCAAGATGCTGTGTCTATAAATCAGGCAACTGATTTTCTGGCTGATGTTGCAAGCGATTTAATTCTACATACTCTCGATGATATTGAAAATAATTGTATTATAGAAAGGTCACAAAATAATTTAACGGCCAGTTACCAATCATTCTCTGAAATATATAATTATAGAGTTA
>JAGLTQ010000083.1 GCA_023135195.1 Gammaproteobacteria bacterium
GTGTATATGGGAAAGCCTGACCAATGACCGCAACACGAATGCCGCCGTCCATTTCTTTAATGGTGTACGGTTTGAAAGCACGTTGGGTTTCTTCGTTATAACCTTCAAAATCAGCAAAGTTATAATCAAACGAAGCATCATCTTTTACGAAAACGTTTTGACAAACAAAATCGCCCTTAAAATCTTTAACATTTGAAATTACTTCTTCATCTAAATAAGTAAATTCCCAGTGACCTGTCATTACATCTACACCTAACAGGTTACATGCACCGACCATGTCTTTACCGCGTGTCCAGTAAGCTGTACCTGAACCTTGCCATGTATCACCACCGTCTAATAATAATGTTTTATTTGCGCCATGATCTGCACGTATCTTTTTAACCAAAGTACGTAAATGTGCAAAGCCACCTACTTTACCGTACGTTTTTGCCGCTTCAGCATAGTTAAGATAAGTAAAAGCATGTGCTTCTAAAGAATCCTGCTTAATACTAAAATGTTCTAATAACTTGTTGCCCACTAAATGTGGTGGTTGACCAAGTGCTCCGCCCACGCCCATATTGACGTTTGGTTCACGGAAATAAATGGGTAATAGCTGAGCATGACAATCTGTCATGTGCATTAAAGTTACATTACCAAATTTTGGAACGTTATAAACATCACCAGGTGCGGCGGCACCCATAGTGGTGCTATTTCCTGAACCAGGCTTGCTATCACAGCCTGGTAACATACCAGCGGCTGCAGCCATACCCATGACTTGCATAAATTCACGGCGATTGAGTGACATTGAGGTTCTCCTAAAAAATTCTTAAATTTATAATATTTTATTATTGAACTGGAACTTTCTTTCCAGATGTTTTTAATTATCTGACTTCTAATTGAGCCATTTAATTTTAATTCGTTACTTCCATTGCGATAAGTATGCCATGACGAGACATTGACTTAAAGCTGATGAAAAGCAACGGAGTTTCTTTAAAAGAAGAACAGAAGAAAATATAAACATATATTTATCAGTAAGTTAAAGGCAACAGCAATAAACTAGCACTGTCGAAAAAGTCTTAAACCAGTGGGAATAAACTAAGAATAAATAATGTTTAATGCATATCACTCATTATTAATTGCAATTTGCACGGCATTACTAGCTGGCTTAACGTATCTTGTGAAGCAACACAGGTTTAAATCTAACCAGAAACAAGGTTAATAAAATAAAGGCGTAAATAATAGGTTCCTGTAAATCTGCCTTCACCAATAATATGAAATGCAGCACACCAAGAAGCGCGATAACGTAAACCAATTTGTGCAGTGACTTCCATCGCTTACCTAAACGTTTCATCATTTTTTTTGTTGAGGTTAAGGCAAGGGGTACTAATAAAGTAAACGCTAACATACCAAAAGTAATGTAGGGACGTTTAATAATATCAGTCACGATCTCATCCCAATCGAAAAAATGATCTAGCCAAAGGTAAGTCAATAAATGGACACAAACATGAAAGAAAACAAACAGGCCAAACATGCGACGTAATCGTAATGGCCAGGCTGACCCCGTTAATTGACGTAATGGCGTCATTGCAAGTGTCAGCAGTAAAAATCGGAGTGTCCATTCACCACTGCTCCGTGTCAGAACTTCAAACGGGTTGGCCCCAAGTTCATCCAAATAAAAATTTCTGAACAGTAAAGTTAATGGCACTAAACAAAGAAAAAAGATTAGTGCCTTTATTAATTTCGACATTATTAAAATTTATAAAACACTTAGAAGTGTTTTTTGAGATCCATACCGGTATAAAGCGAAGCAACCTGCTCTGCATAACCATTGAATGATAAAGTTTTCCGTTTTAGAAAATCACCAATGCGTCTTTCTTTTCTTTGACTCCAACGTGGGTGTTCAACATCAGGATTAACATTTGAGTAAAAACCATATTCATTCGGGGCGACTTTAGTCCAGCTACTTACAGGCTCTTTTTCAGTAAAAGTGATTTTCACAATTGATTTAATACTTTTAAATCCATATTTCCACGGTACAACTAATCGCAAAGGAGCACCATTTTGTTTTGGAAGTACTTCACCGTAAAGCCCAACAGCAATTAATGTTAGAGGGTTCATCGCTTCATCCATACGCAAGCCTTCAATATAAGGCCAGGGCAATACATTTCTTTTTTGTCCGCTCATTTCAGAAGGTCGTTCTAATGTTTCGAACTGAACATACTTTGCTTTAGATGTTGGTTTTGCCTGTTTAATTAAATTGGCAAGAGGAAAACCAACCCAGGGAATAACCATCGACCATCTTTCAACACACCGCAAACGATAGATGCGTTCTTCTAAAGGGTTCTGTTTAAGAATATCTTCAAGATGTAATGTTCCTGGCTTCTCAACTTCACCATCAATCTGTATTGACCATGGATCAGTTGTTAAAGCCTGAGCATTTTTTGCAGGGGAATATTTATCCGTTCCAAATTCATAATAGTTATTGTAATTAGAAATTTTATCAAATGATGTTAGTTCTTCTTTCCTATCAAATATCTTATCTTTGGTAAATTTTAAAGTTTTTCCTCCATAGCCAGCAACAGAGGTTTGAGGGGATAAAAGTGTAGCGGCTGCAGTTAAACCAATAGAAGATGTCATAAATTTTCGTCTCTCCAGATAAATAACTTGCTCGGTAATCTCTGAAGAAGGAATATCTTGTGGTTTTTTAATTAACATATAAGGCCCTCAATGCCAGGAAAAGTTAACACCTATGTGCAATTTCAGACTACCCGGTATCAATTTAGTTCATTATGGAAAAATAGAAATAAAATAAGCATTTATAGCGGTAATATCGTCAATCAATACCATATCTTAATCAAAATTCGGGTATATTATTGGTATGAATGGAAAGACACATAATTCAAATTTACATCAGGAATCCAGTGCCCGCGGGGAAAAACGCATATTTGAAATTTATAATGATAAATTTATTAAAATTGTAACCAACAACATTATAAAAAATACCAGTTACCATTTAAATTTAAGCATGCTTGCACCCTGGCCAGTACGGCATAGAAATATTTCATGGCAATGGTTATCCGCAGTAATATATTTTTCTTTAACAACCTTAGCTTACACTGCCTACCTGTTATATTTTCAGGAAAGCGGAAAACTGGAAAGATTATTGCCTTTCATTATTGTTTTTTTATTATTAAGTCTTGCTACATTCCTGATGTTTTTATACCGTTCGCCAAATGTTATCGAATTTAAAACACGCTATGGAAACTGTGTGGTTTTAAGTTTGTTATACAATAATCCTGATAAAAAAGAATTTAAAAAATTTATTGAAGAAATAAAATTACGCAGTTTAACGGCCAGCCAGGCAGTAAAGATTGATAAAAAACAAATGCTGGATATTGAAATGAATGAACTTAGACGTCTGAGAAATGAATGTGTTATTTCGCAACATCATTACGCAGATGCGAAAGCACGGATCATAAAAATTAATTTATAATAAAAAACAACTATCTCTTGAAACTACCGGAATCACTCTACTTCATTAATAACGAATTTGAGTTTCAGTGAAAAGCAGGCACCGAAGCATAAAACTCTAAATAAAAGTGACTCCGATAGCTACGCATCTTTCCTTATCAAGCAGCAGTAACTTTTTTCTGTGACTTAGTAAAAACTAAACCCTCGCTACCTGCATCAACGTGAATAACATCTCCGGCTATAAACTTCCCTGACAGAATATCTTGCGCCAGTGGATTTTCAATCTGCTGTTGAATTGCTCGTTTCAATGGTCTTGCTCCGTACACTGGATCAAACCCCGCTTCACCCAGTTTATCCAACGCAGCTTCGGTTAACTCGATACCAATTTGCCTATCGGCTAAACGATTATGTAGATATTCAAACTGAATATTCGCAATTGAACGAATTTCTTCCTGACCTAATGGATGGAAAACGACAACTTCATCAATACGGTTTATAAATTCAGGTCTGAAATGTTCACCCACCGTTTCCATAACCACTTTTTTCATTTCAGCGTAGTGATCATCTTGTCCTGTACTATTAGACGAGGTGTTCCTGGATGAGATCTCCTGTATTTGTTGAGAACCTAAATTCGAAGTCATTACGATGACACAGTTACGAAAATCAACGGTACGACCTTTACCATCCGTTAAACGACCATCATCTAAAACTTGCAGTAAAATATTAAAAACATCGGGATGTGCTTTCTCAATTTCATCCAGCAAAATAATTGAATAAGGTTTACGTCTAACCGCTTCGGTTAAATAGCCACCTTCTTCATAACCGATATAACCCGGAGGTGCACCAATTAATCGAGCAACAGAGTGTTTCTCCATAAACTCAGACATATCAATGCGCACCATGGCATCTTCAGTATCAAATAAAAATTCTGCTAATGCTTTTGTTAACTCTGTTTTACCTACTCCAGTAGGTCCTAAGAATAAAAATGAACCATTAGGACGTTCGGGATCAGAAAGACCAGCGCGAGAACGACGAATTGCATCCGACACCGCTTGTACTGCTTCAGTTTGACCTATCACTCGTTTGTGTAAAACGTCTTCCATTTGTAAAAGTTTTTCACGTTCGCCTTCAAGCATTTTTGAAACAGGAATTCCTGTCCACTTGGAAACAACTTCTGCAATTTCTTCTTCGGTTACTGCATTACGCAACAAGGTTGTTTCTTGCATTTCAACTTGAGATGCCATATCTAATTGCTTCTCTAAATCTGGAATCTTTCCATACTGCAACTCTGACATACGCGCAAGATCACTAGCCCGTCGCGCAGTTTCCAGTTCCTGGCGTGCGCGTTCAAGTTCTTCTTTAATATGTTGTGTTCCCTGAACAGCGGCTTTTTCAGATTTCCATATTTCATCCAGCTCACTGAATTCTCTTTCTAATACATCTATTTCACTTTGAAGTTTTTTTAGACGAGCTTTAGAAGCTGCATCTGTTTCTTTTTTTAATGCCTCACATTCAATTTTAAGTTGAATTAATTTACGTTCCATTTTGTCCATTGATTCAGGTTTAGAATCAATTTCCATACGAATACGACTTGCTGATTCATCTATTAAATCAATTGCTTTGTCCGGTAATTGACGATCAGTAATATAACGATGTGATAAGGTTGCTGCGGCAACAATAGCGGGATCAGTAATATCTACACCATGATGCACTTCGTACTTTTCTTTTAAGCCTCGCAAAATTGCGATGGTATCTTCAACCGTTGGTTCTTCAACCAACACTTTTTGAAAGCGACGTTCTAAAGCCGCATCTTTTTCAATGTATTGGCGATACTCATCAAGTGTCGTCGCACCCACACAATGTAATTCACCTCGCGCTAAGGCAGGCTTCAACATGTTACCCGCATCCATAGCACCATCGGCTTTACCTGCACCAACCATGGTGTGTAATTCATCTATGAATAAAATTATTTGTCCTTCTTGTTTAGATAAATCACTCAATACTGCTTTTAAACGTTCTTCAAATTCACCACGAAATTTTGCGCCTGCAATCAATGCGCCCATATCAAGAGATAAAACACGTTTGCCTTTCAGGCCTTCAGGAACTTCACCATTAATAATACGTTGTGCTAAACCTTCAACAATAGCGGTTTTACCAACACCCGGTTCACCAATGATCACAGGATTATTTTTAGTACGACGTTGTAATACCTGAATAATACGACGAATTTCATCATCACGACCAATAACAGGATCAAGTTTTCCCTGCTCCGCGCGTTCAGTTAAATCAATAGTATATTTTTCAAGAGCCTGTCGCTGCTCTTCAGCATTAGCATCATTCACCGACTGACCGCCACGAACATTTTCAATTGTCTTTTCCAGAGCCGCTTTATTTGAACCGGCTTTTCGCATGAGGTCACCTAATGTGCCTTTGTCATCAATCGCGGCCAGTACAAAGAGTTCACTCGAAATGAATTGATCTTTGCGTTGTTGTGAAAGTTTGTCGGTAAGGTTTAATAAGCGGGAAAGATCATTAGAAAGATGTACGTCACCCGTTGCATTTTCAATTGATGACAAATGATCCAACGCTTCACCTATTTGTGAACGCAAGACATTTACATTTACACCCGATTGAATTAATAAGTGGTTTACTGTTCCACCCTCTTGATCAACTAAGGCACTCATCAAATGAATGGGCTCAATAAACTGATGATCACGCCCCACAGCAATGCTCTGTGCATCTGCTATTGCTAGCTGAAATTTACTGGTCAGTTTATCCATGCGCATAATTTAGTATCCTGTTAGAAGGTTTAAAAATAACTACATCATATATAGGGGCACTGTTTAACTTTTCAAGTTTTAGCTGTTTTTTGTCTGTGCGCGATAGGGATGAATCACATCCAGTGACAAACTCACGCCTGGAGATTGTACAATCCGGATATGCTCACGCTTGAATTCCCGTGCATTACCGAGGCCACAGGAATGTGCCAGCACATTAACCTCATAACACATCCAATATGCATATTCTTTAACTCGCTCAGCTTTATCCGCAACAACCAAACCACGTTGACGATATTTACTGTGTGTCGTTATACCTGTTGGACAGGTATCTTTATGACATTGCATGGATTGCACACAGCCTAAGGAGAACATAAAACCGCGGGCACTAACGACAAAGTCTGCACCAGCGCACAAAGCCCAGGCAACTTTTGCAGAGTGAACAAGTTTACCTGAAGCAACAATTCGAATTCGTTCACGTAATCCATATTCTGATAAAACATCGACTAACAAGGGTAACGATTCAGTGATAGGCAAACCGACGTGATCTGATAATATTTGCGGTGCAGCACCAGTACCTCCTTCACCACCATCAACCGTTATGAAATCCGGAGCGCACTCGATACCACGCTTTAAAATAGCCTCACATAAATCTTTAGGAAATTTATCTGAACCTAAAACAGATTTAAAACCAACCGGTTTGCCAGTAACATTTCGTACCCGGTTAATCATATCCAGCAAATCATCTGCACTTCGAATTTCTTTATGCCGATTGGGGCTACTGGAAACCTTCCCTTCAGGAATACCTCGAATTTGTGCAATTTCTGCAGTCACTTTTCCACCGGGCAATACTCCACCCCGACCTGGTTTTGCACCTTGTGATAATTTTATTTCAAATGCCTTAACGTGCTTTGAAACTGCGCGTAGCTTTTCATCACTCAGGTTACCGGCTTCATCTCGTACCCCATATTTCGCCGTTCCAATCTGGTAAATAACATCACATTGACCTTCTATGTGATAAGGCGAAATTCCGCCTTCACCAGTATTCATCCAAATACCTGCTGCTCCAGCACCTTTGGATAAAGCACGAACAGCTGCCGCTGAAATGGCGCCGTAGCTCATACCTGAAATATTAAAAATTGATTTTGCTTCAAAGGGATATTTGCAATCTGGACCAATGACAACCGGCTGAACATCAGTAAATTCTTCTTCCAGCATAGGATAGGCTGCATTAACAAAAATAATTGAACCGGATTCCCTTAGATCATTGGTTGAACCAAAACCCAATAACCCACCAAGCCCTTTTGCTGTTCGATAAATCCATGCTCGGGTTGCCCTGTTAAAGGGAAGTTCTTCACGATCACTGGCAAACCAATACTGACGAAAATACTCCCCCATATTCTCGAACATATAACGAATGTGACCAATGACAGGATAATTTCGTTGTATGGCATGGCCTTTTTGCAGCACATCGTGCAGGAACAACCAAGAAAGACCTATTATTAATATGTAAAATAAGTACTGAACTCCATCAGACCATGTTAAATTCATGAAGAAATTTTCAAACATGGATACAACCTCCATTTAGTTTTTATATTTTTTAGTATCCGAGCCTTTTATGCTTTAAGTGATAAGAATAGTGCAAGTTGAATTAAACTTTCTTCATCCATTTTATTCACACAATCTAATTCTGGCATTACGTGTAAACGACTCTGGCTGGGTAACAAAAGAGCCGTCACGGTATGACCCTGACCACGCATTCCCTCAACCCGTAATGGTGTTATCGGCACTTTAGCCAATTTCGCCAGTTTTATTATGCCCGCCTTGAGCTTTCGCAATGGTCGACCAGTTCGGTTAATACCACCTTCGGGGAATAAAACCACGACTTCTCCATTATGTAATGCGGTTAATGTGGCGCGAAATGCGGCTTCAACACGACCTGAGCGTTCCACAGGAATACAACCCGCCGCTCGAAATATCCATTGCAGGCCAAACCTCTCGAACTCTTCTTTCGCAATCATAAATCGAATGGGATGCTGACAGGCTGCCACAATTAGAAAAGGATCCAGACCTGAAAGGTGGTTACAGGCAAGTAAGGTGGGACCATTATCTGAAACGGGGATGGGTTGATAAATGAAGTGGTGAAAATGACGACAGTAAATTCTGATCCAACCATCTATGACATTAATAATAAAGTGATCCCACTCTGCGACATGATTTTTATAACCAATAAAAATAAAGACTAAAAACAATACACAAACTATAACGAATAAAAACTCAATCATGCACAACCTTTCTTCACTGCTGTCCCGTTAACTCGTCATTCCCGCGCAGGCGGGAAACCAGAGAATATAACAACTTACTGGATACCCGCCTGCGCGGGTATGACGATCTTTCTTTTATGTTTATTTTACGATCTACCTTGCTGTACAGCATTATTTTAGACAATGTAACAATATTAACGGGACAGCAGTGAACTTTCTTATTTATTTATTTTTTCTTTCAAACAAATCATTTCGACGACTGACTAATCGATCCAGAAATAACATTCCATCAAGATGATCAATTTCATGTTGTACCGCTCGTGCTTCAAAGCCTTCCATTTCATATTCATGTTGATTTCCATTTTCATCTAACGCACTTAATACAATATTTTCAGCGCGAATCACGTTACCGGTAAAATCAGGCACAGACATACAGCCTTCACGTCCATTTTTCATTCCTTGCCAATCTAAAATTTCAGGATTAACTAAAATAAGATGCCCATGATGCTTAGCATTTTTAAGTCGAGGATAATTTGAAACATCTACGATGACGATGCGCTGCATAACACCGACTTGCGTAGCGGCAATACCTACACCACCTGGGCCTGCTGTCATTGTTTCATCAAGATCTTTAATAAACTCAGAGAGAGCTGAGTCAAAAGAAGTTACTTCTTCTGCAACTTGCTTCAGACAAGCATCTGGATAGGTGATGATATCCAATACGGTCATTTTCTTTAACCAATCAATGTATCAATTTCAACTAACTCGGCATCGACACCATCTTCTTCTTTAACGATTTGTAATGCAGATTCTAAAGCCTTAACACCTTCAGTTGCTTCACCTTCTATATGCATAATATATAGTGGTTTTTCTTTATCACCCGCCACATCAGATTCCAGGTCAAGAATATTTAACCCTGCTTCAGCCAATACTGTTGTGACTTTACTAACAATACCTGCTCGATCAGCGCCATAAACTGAAATGCGGACATCGGGAATTTTATGTTCATGTAACTTTGCATCAATCTGATCGATATGCAGATGTAAATCCATTGAATCGGTTACTGTACTCAGAGCATCTTGTAATTCTTTTTTACGGCCAGTAAATTCAACCATCATCATAATGCTAAAGTTACCACCAAGGCGCATCATGCTTGTTTCACCCAGGTTACCCCCACCTTCATATAACGCAGCGGTAACATGAGAAACAATGCTTTTTCGATCTTTACCAATCAACGTCACCATATACCATTTATTTTTTGTCTTTGTCATGGCAATTTCCCTTATGTAGTGTACTAAAGAAGAGGTTATATTTAGTGTAACGTTGAGTGCGCCCAATATATTGTCGTCACGCCAAGTATGATTAACGTAATTTGCTGAAGCGTCTCACGTAACTCTGTTTTTTTATGTAAACCGGGAATAAGATCGGCCACGGCAATATAAATAAAACTTGAAGCGGCAATGGCTAGAATATAAGGCAAGGCATGTTGCATGCTTTGCAAGCTATAATAAGCAATAACAGCGCCCACTATTGTTGCCATACTGGCCAGAACATTAAAAAATAATGCACGACCACGTTTGTATCCACTATTTAATAAAATAGCAAAGTCACCAATTTCTTGTGGGATTTCATGTGCCGCGACGGCTAATGCAGTAACGATACCAAGATCAATATCCGTCATAAATGCTGCCGCAATCAAAACACCATCAACTAAATTATGAACCGCATCTCCGATAATAATTAATGTGCCGCTGGCATCTTTTTCATTTTGATGATGATGTTCTAATTCTGCTGCTTGAACCTCACCTGATGTATTTATATTACCTGGTGCATGCACCTCGCAATGACTCGAATGACAATGACGCCATAACACCATTTTTTCGAGTAGGAAAAATCCGAGTAGGCCCATAAGAATAGTCAAACCAAGATCATGCATATCCACATTTTCATTTACGGTTATAGCATGCGGTAACAATGCTAATAATGCAGCACCGAGTAGAGCACCAATGGCAAAACTGACTGTATGCGGCAGCAGCTTTTTTTGATATTCATCATTAATTAATAAAAAGACAGACGCGGCTAAAACACTCAGCACACCGCCTAATAAACTAAAAACAATAATCCAACCCAGTAATGACATAAAATATATTCTCTTAAAACTTTATTGTTACTTATCAATCCAGATCATACTGGCCATTCGACCAGTCACATCATCACGTCGATAAGAGAAAAAGTGTTGTTCTTCAGTTAAAGTGCAGTGGTCTCCACCATAAATAAGGTTGACGCCCATTTTATTCAATCGTAACTTTGCTAATCGGTAAATATCAAATAACCAGTGTCCATCGGACACATCAGTAAAACTTTCTTTTGCCTTCGATTCAACATTGATAAAGGCATCATATACCTCTTGTCCTACTTCATAAACATCCGGGCCTATCGCAGGGCCTAACCAAACTAATAAAGCTTCCGGCTCTAAATGTAGTTTTTTTATGCTAGCCTCAATAATGCCATCACATAAACCTCGCCATCCAGCATGAATGGCAGCAACACAACTACCCTGCTTATCTGTAATCAGTAATGGTAAGCAGTCCGCCGTCATCACCGCACAAACAATTTTCTTTTGTGAAGTGTAAACCGCATCCGCTTGAGGAATAATGTCCTCACTTGGTAACAAAACTGCATGGGTACTGTGAATTTGTTCTAGCCACTGGGGCTCATTAGGTACTTTTAACATCGCCCGATTTTGCTGAACAGCAGAAAGCTCATCCCCCACATGTGTGGCGAGATTAAAACTATCATAAGGTTTAACGCTCACTCCACCTTGTCGCAAAGTTGTTCCTGCTTTAATAAAGTCAGGTGCAGGCCAATCTGCTTTTAACCAATTCTCTATCACTATTTTTTTTTGCTTTCGTTTTTATGCTTTTCAAAATCAAGACGCAATGCATCCTGTAAATCAATCATGTCTTGTGGCACCTCAATTTCCCACTCAATAAATTCATTTGTTGCTGGATGTATCAAACCTAAATGACGAGCATGAAGCGCCTGACGTTTAAAACTTTTTAACATTTGTACAAATGCATCATCACTTGCCGCAGGGATTTTAAAGCGACCACCATAAACAGGATCACCTAAAAGAGGATGATTAATATATGCCATGTGGACTCTAATTTGATGTGTGCGACCTGTTTCAAGTTTTACTGATAACTTGGTGTGCAAGCGGTAACGCTCATTGACACGGTAATGTGTGATCGCAGCCTTACCGTTAGAATTCACTGCCATACGTTTACGGTTAACCGGATGTCGGCCTATAGGCTGATTAATTGTATTACCCGCAGTAACCGAGCCGGTAATAATGGCATCATACTCGCGTAAAAACGTACGTGCCTGGAGCTGTTCAACTAATAATTTCTGCGAGGTTAAAGTACGAGCAACCACCAGTATGCCGCTGGTTTCCTTATCTAAACGGTGGACGATACCCGCTCGAGGAACGGCTTCGAGCTCTGGGGCATAATGAAGTAAAGCGTTAAGCATGGTGCCATTAAAATTACCTGCGGCAGGGTGTACCACCATTCCGGCGGGTTTATTAATGACTAATATCTGCTCGTCTTCGTAGACGATATTTAAGGGGATATTTTCAGGTTCCCAGCTATTTTCTGAGACCAGAACCACTTGTAATCGAACCTGCTCACCACCTAAAACTTTGTCTTTTGCACGCTTAATCTCGTTATTAACGAGTATTTGGCCATCTTTTAACCATGTTTGCAGGCGCGAACGCGAATAATCAGGAAATAGCTTGGCTAAAGCCTGATCCACTCGTTCACCGGCCCATTCATCAGGAACCACGCCTTCAAGCACTTCTATATCATCCATTTGTAAATCTCATTATTTTGTTAGGTTGAGTATAATTTTAATTACAGTTAGCCAGTCTTTACCCTAGCTGTAGCCCATTGGCTAATCTAAGGTATAATACTGAAAAAATGTTTAATTATTTAAATACCATATAGGTTAGCACGCATGCGTTTTTCCAGTTTATTAAATTTATCTGCTCTTGTTTTTGCCGCATTTTTAACCGGTTGTGCCTCATCGGGTGATGTTGACGATGAAACCTATGGCTTCACCGTAGCTCAACTCTATGAAGAGGCAAAAAAACGATTAACCAAGAACGAGTACTCTATAGCTATTCAATACTATGAAAAATTAGAATCACGTTTCCCTTATGGTACTTATGCAGAGCGTGCACGTTTGGAAGTAATTTATGCATATTATAAGGATTCACAACCTGAAACGGCGATTATTTCTGCAGACCGATTTATCAAACTACACCCGAACCACCAGAATGTGGATTATGCCTACTATCTACGTGGTTTAGCCAGCTTTGATAACTCTGTTTCGTTTATGGACAAACTCTTCGACCAGGAGCCTTCTGAGCGAGATCCAAAATCAGTACGTAAAGCCTTTAAGTATTTCGCAGAATTAATTCAGCGTTTCCCTAAAAGTCGATATACACCCGACTCAATTAAACGCATGAAAGAACTGCGAGAAAATCTTGCGCGTTATGAGGTTCATGTAGCCAATTATTATCAACGTCGTGGTGCTCATTTAGCTGCAGCAAACCGTGCTAAATACATTGTTGAGAACTACCAGGGGTCACGCTCCATCCCTGATGCACTAGTCATAATGATTCATTCTTACCGTAAATTGGGCATGCATGAGCTTGCTAGTGACGCATTAAGGGTATTAAAGTTAAATCATCCGGAGCATGACAAAACAAAAGCACTTAAAGAATCACAACAAAAATCATCAAAAAAAGAAATACAAAAAGCGAAATAAAATACTGATCGATGTAAGCAAAAAAAACCGCTGGTGAATTATTTCATCCAGCGGTTTTTTTTGAGTATTCTGCTATCTAAATCGCAGCATCACCTTCTTCACCTGTTCTAATACGAACAACTCGAGCGACATCACTAACAAAGATTTTACCATCACCAATCTTTCCGGTTCGAGCGGCATTTGTTATTGCTTCAATTGACTGATCAACTTGATCATCAGAAATCACAATTTCAACTTTTACCTTAGGTAAAAAGTCGATGACATATTCTGCACCACGATAAAGTTCAGTATGTCCTTTCTGGCGGCCGAAGCCTTTCACTTCTGATGCCGTCATGCCATTTACCCCAATATCGGATAAGGCTTCACGTACATCATCTAATTTAAAAGGTTTAATAATTGCTTCTATTTTTTTCATTTTTATTCCTCATGCAATAATCCTTGCAACTGTGCGTACTTTAACAGGAAAAAGACCGTTCCTACATACGTTTCCGTGCTATTTTCGACTTCGACCATACCCTGAAGTAATCGGATAACGTCGATCTCGTCCAAAGGCGCGTTTGGTAATGCGTATTCCAGGTGCGGCCTGTCGGCGTTTATATTCATTAATATCGACCAGACGTAATACCTTACGGACAGTTTCACGATCAAATCCTGCGGCAACAATATCCTCTAATCCCATATCCAGTTCGACGTAACTTTCTAAAATGACATCCAGTATTTCATAAGGAGGCAAAGAGTCCGTGTCTTTTTGATCCGGAGCTAATTCTGCTGATGGTGGGCGATCAATAACACGTTGCGGGATATTTGTTGAAATTGTATTCCGGTATTCAGCCAAACGAAAAACCAGGGTCTTTTTAACATCTTTAAGTACATCATAGCCACCTGCCATATCGCCATATAAAGTAGCATAACCCACCGCCATCTCACTTTTATTACCTGTGGTTAAAACCATTTTGCCTTTTTTATTTGAAATCGCCATCAACAATAAACCGCGACAACGTGCCTGAATATTTTCTTCAGTGGCATCAACCTCTGTTCCGGCAAATTCATCGGCTAATAATTCAAGGAAGATATTAAACGGTTTTTCAATCGGAATAACTTTAAAATTTATCCCCAGAAGTTCTGCTTGTTCCCTGGCATCCTCAACACTCATATCCAGGGTGTAACACGAGGGCATCATGACCGCTTCGACTTTATCTGCACCTAATGCATCTACGGCGATGCTCAAAGTTAAGGCTGAATCAATACCACCAGACAGGCCAATAACAACACCAGAAAAACCATTTTTAGTGACATAATCTTTCACTCCGGTCACTAAAGCCTGATAAACACTCGCTTCTTCAGAGAGAGGTTCAACAATTGATGTCGAAAGTGGTTTTAAGCTATTACTATCAAATTCAAGAATCGCGAGTGTTTCTTCAAATGCCGTTAAGCGATGCGAGAGTATTTCATCTGCATCAATGACAAAGGATTGACCATCAAAAACAAGCTCATCCTGACCACCCACCATATTCGCATAAACAATCGGTATCTTAATTTCACTCACTCTCTGGCGAATAACGTCCTCTCGCTCATGTGTTTTTAGCCCATGAAAGGGGGATGCATTTGGATTCAGGATTAATTCTGCACCGGCATCAACGACTTTTTTAACCGGCTCTGGATACCAGATATCTTCGCAAATACAGATGCCTAGCTTTTTATTTTTGACTGTAAAAACACAACTTTCATCTGCCGCAGTAAAGTACCGTTTTTCATCAAAAACACTGTAATTAGGTAAATAATTCTTTCTTGCTACCGCTGTGCATTTCCCATTTTCAAGAACAGCAACAGCATTATAAATGCCTTTATCCGTTTTCTCAGGGTAACCTACCAACGCGGTAATTCCCTTAACTTCAGATGTGAGCTGTTGCAAGGCGGTATTTACCCGCTCATGCAAGCCCGGGCGAAGTAACAAATCTTCTGGTGGGTAGCCTGTTAATACGAGCTCCGGGAAAACAATAACATCAGCCTGCATTTCATCTCGCGCACGCTGAATCCACTCGAGAATGCGTTTGGCATTGCCTTCAATATCCCCGACTAACAAATTAATCTGCGCAATAGCTATGCGCAGGACATTATCTGAAGATGATGTCTTATTTAATATATTCAAACTTGCTCTTCTCAAAATAGACAATAGAGTTATAAAACCAAAGCGAAATATAAGCTACAACGGTTATTGGAACAACTTTTAACTAAAAAACAGGCCCGATTTATATTTGCAATATGATACTCATATAAAATAGCGTGAAATAGTTAACAAAAAATATCGCCAGCAGCAAAATCAATCGTTATTATTAAGGTATTATTCACTCTAATTATAAAAGATTAATAAACTATGAACCTTATTCGACTGCTCGTCATTGCTTTAATTGTCTACCTGGTAATCCAGATTTTTAAGCGTTGGGCTGCCAATAAAAACCTACAATCCGGTGATCGGCAAAAAATTCAGGAAGAACAAAAAATGGTGGCCTGTGATGTTTGCCAACTTCATATTCCAGAGAATGAAGCGCTGCAACGAGATGGCAAATTTTTCTGTAGCCAGGAACATCTTGAGAAACAAGACTAGTTAGATGTTTAATCTTTTTTCCAAGCAGCCCGGCTTCAACCCGTTATTACACGATGATGAAGCATATACCTGGGGGCCGCTTAATTTTCTTAATTTATACCGATTACTTATTTCGGGCTTGTTTGTCACTTTTTATTTTAGCGGAAACCCATTTCC
>JAGLTQ010000084.1 GCA_023135195.1 Gammaproteobacteria bacterium
GCTCTCATTTTCGGCATAATGATTCGCTTACGCTCACCTAATTTCAATTTACAAATCCATATTCAAATTTTAACCGATATTATTTTCACTACCTTGCTAATGCATTCCAGTGGCGGTGTTCAAAGTGGCTTAGGCACACTTATCATTATTTCTATCGCAGGTGGCAGTATTGTAATTCGTGGACGCCATTCACTTTTATTTGCTTCCGTTGCCAGTCTTGCCGTTTTGTTCGAAGAATATTACAACACACTCGAAGGTATTTATTTAGCAGGTAGCTCATTACAAGCGGGTATCCTGGGTATCACCTTCTTTACCACAGCCATTATCACGCACTTTGTTGCCAGACATATCCGTGAAAGCGAAGCTCTTGCGCTTAAACGCGGTGTTGATCTTGCGAATATGTCGCAACTGACCGAACATATTATTCAACGTATGCAAACGGGGATCATGGTTATCGATCAATATAATCGACTACGGCTTATTAATGAATCAGCATGGCACATGTTAAGCATGCCATCCGTAAGCAATAACCCATATTTATCTGCTTTAAATAAAGAACTCGATGACAGTTACAACAACTGGTTAAGCGATAATGAAGTTATTTCATATCCAATAGCACTTTCTCCTGAATATCCAAGCTTATTACCTCGATTTGCTCGTCTTAGCCAGGAAGAAAATCCAGCCACGCTTATTTTTCTTGAAGATGCTTCAGCAATGTCTCGTGAAGCACAACAACTTCAACTTGCCGCTTTAGGCAGGTTAACGGCCAGTATTGCACACGAAGTGCGTAATCCGCTTGGAGCGATAAGTCATGCAGGTCAATTACTCGCTGAATCTCCGAATATGGATCAAGCTGATTTACGTCTTACCCAGATCATTGCTGATCACTCTAAACGGGTAAATACCATTATTGAAAATATCATGCAGCTTGGACGCGGCAACCAGAGTTATCCACAATTGGTTAAACTTAATGATTACCTTGAAACATTTATTAATGATTTTATGATGGGAAACAATACACAACGAAAAGATTTTCTTATTCAGGCAGCAGAAGATGATGTGCAAGTGCGCTTTGATCCCAGCCATTTACAACAAATATTAACCAACCTATGTGAAAATGGTATACGACATACTGATTTCAATGAGAAGGATAAAGAAAAATACAAAATTGAATTTCACATGGGGATTTCAGAAAACAATAATCGTCCTTATCTCGACATAACCGATCACGGCAGCGGTATAGATGAAGAAACGGCGGCTCATATTTTTGAACCTTTTTTTACCACAGCTGAAACGGGAACAGGATTAGGCTTGTATATTTCACGTGAGTTGGCAGAATGTAATCAGGCACATTTAACTCTTTTACAAAATAAACGACAGGGGAGTACTTTTCGTTTAACCTTCTCTGATCCACGCAGGCAAATGCATTAAATAATGAGCAAAGAAAAACACATAGCCTTAATTGTTGATGATGAACCTGATATTCGCGAATTACTGGATATCACGCTCTCACGCATGGGCATAGAAACTAAATGTGCAGAAAATATAACGCAGGCTAAAGATTTATTAAGTCACCAAAATTTTGATCTTTGTTTAACCGACATGCGATTACCTGATGGTAATGGCATTGGGTTAATTAAATATATTCAGGAAAATATTTCCAGTTTACCTGTGGCTATGATCACAGCACATGGCAATATGGAATTTGCAATTGAAGCATTAAAATCCGGTGCTTTTGATTTTGTTTCCAAACCTGTTGATATTACCGTGCTGCGTAACCTGGTTAATACTGCCCTTAAACTTTCCGCTACGCATACTGATGACAAACAACAACCACAATATGGTTTACTCGGTAAGTCATCTGCCATTGAAGAAACACGTAAGAAAATAAAAAAACTATCGCGAAGTCAGGCACCGGTTTATATTCATGGTGAATCTGGCGTAGGTAAAGAACTCGTTGCAAAACTTATTCACGAACATGGGCCACGTGCAGACCACAACTTTGTACCTGTTAACTGTGGTGCAATTCCTGCTGAATTAATGGAAAGTGAATTTTTTGGACATAAAAAAGGAAGTTTTACCGGCGCATCTACGGATAAACAAGGTTTATTTCAGGCAGCCGATGGAGGGACTTTATTTTTAGATGAGATTGCCGATTTACCTCTCGCAATGCAAGTAAAACTTTTGCGTGCCATACAGGAAAAAGCAGTTCGCCCTATTGGTAGCCAACAAGAAATCCCTGTCAATGTCCGTATATTAAGCGCGACCCATAAAAACCTTGCTGAACTCACAGAAAAAGCAGAGTTTCGTCAGGATCTTTATTATCGAATTAATGTTATTGAACTTGAAGTGCCAAGCTTACGCGAACGCCCGGAAGATATTTCCATATTATCCAGGTACTTCTTACAAAAAATTGCAAGTGAATGGCAAACCGAAATACCAGAATTGAATGATGAAAGTTTAAAAGCACTTAATGAATATTCATTTCATGGCAATGTAAGGGAACTGGAAAACATTCTTGAACGCGCAATGACCTTACATGAAGATAAGGTTATCACCAGAGAAGATCTTCAGTTACCAAATGCATCGAGCAAAAATAATATTTCTGGCAAAAAGGATGATATTTCGTTAGATCAAAATTTACTTGACCCAACATTATTACAAAAAGAAAAAGAAGTTATTGAGCGAGCATTAGAAAAGACAAAATATAATAAAACCGCTGCGGCTAAATTACTCGGCATTTCATTTCGAGCTTTACGTTACCGAATTAAAAAATTAGGGATAGATTAGTTTAGAAAAAATCTCAACGCAAAGGACGCAGAGAAAAATATTTTAAAATATTGCGAGTCGCGTAGCACGCCAAACAACCCAACACAACATGCTCTGCTGCAAAAGATTGCTTCATCGCTACGCTCCTCGCAATGACAATAATAAAAACTCTGCGTCCTTTGTGGCTCTTTACGTGCCCTAAAGATTGTTGCAAACAATCTGAGGAAGTACTCTTGGGGTGCCTTTACGTTAAAATATTTTGGCCTTGTTCTTGACCTTCATCAATGCCAAAGTTTGAAGTTACTATTTAATAAAACACGGCCAGAAGCATCCTTTCTACCTAAAAATAAAATCACTTTTTCCAGCGAGCTGTTTTTTTCACGGGCAGCTAATTTTGCAGAAATTTTAAATTGGCCATTTTTACTCATACTTAATTGCCCATCTAAACTTAGCTCTCCACCACTATCTTTTATTCGGCCCGATGTTGCACCTTCCTTTTCTGCACGAAAATCAATAAAAAAATCACCAAAAGATTGCTGCTGTGGTGAAATCATTACCATATTACTTAAAGATAGCTTTCCATTAACGCCTACATAGTTATTTTTGTGGAAAAAAGATAGTGGAAAATATCCTGAAATATCTCCAGCATATGAAAAAGGCATTCCGTAAGTTAAGGGCTGCAATGAAGACAGGTTAAATTTAAAGTTAGTTTCCTCAAACTCTATTTTCCCCGAGGTGGAAAAACTGACTTCAGATTTAAAATATTGTTTTCTATTAACAATGGATACATCAACGGACAATTCACCAATCAGTAAATTTAGTGGATGTAATTCCCAATTTACTGAACCCAGATTAATTCCGGAAATTTTCAGCTTGCTTATCGAGCCAGACCAAATAGTACCCGATGTTGAAGAAATTTTTATATTACCGGGTATTTTAATAAACGAGACAACCATATTTGCAGGTAAGTTAATTACCAAAAAGAACAAATACAAACCAGAAATAAAAAATATATATTTCTTGTTAACAGAAATAAAAAGTGAAGGAAAATAGCTTTTCATTATGAATCCAGAAATATTCGAGCATTAACCAAACCAACTGAATCTGTTTGTTCAATATTAATTTCATTAACCAGCAAACCATGCTCTGATTCTATCGTTGCTAACCATTTAATTAATTCATCAAACGCAGCAGCCTCAAACCAGACTCGTACGCCAGAATCGCCTTCAGGTTGCACTCTTTTCATTACTGTCGCTAAACCCGCCTTCCGTACACTGCTATCAATCATACTCAGTACGAATTGTTTACCTTGAGGACGTGCAGACAATTGGCGTCCTCCACGCAACTGCTTAACTTCTGATGCCGCTTTTCTCATCCATTCAAGCGTTTCTGTTGCAGTTTGAACATTTTTTTTATTTTTTGAATAGTTGCTACTTATAGGATCCAGTACCAATAAATAGAGTAGGAATACTGTCACCACTGAAGAGGCCACCTGAACCATAACGCGTTCACGTTGAGTTAAACTTAAAAACCAGCCTTTCATGATTCAGCCCCAATAATTTGTATCCGAGCTGTCACGACGCCTTTGCCCGATGAGGCATTTTGAATTTCAACTTTATACCCTTTTTCTTTATTTAATTGATCTTTTAATTTATCCAGGGCCTGCAAACTTGCAATTTGTAACTCCAGGTTAATACGTCCATCATAATATCGTAATGATTTTATTTTTAACCCTTGAGATTTAGAAAAAACACTTGCACTATTTGATAACATTTCAGTAAAACTACGACCACTCTGACCTCTGCGTTTCTTTAAACTTGTAAGCTGTTGTTGCATTTGAGCTTTAGCATCAATTATTCGTCGAGACTTGGGGAATGTTGATTTATATATTTTCGTGATTTCAGCCTTTAGTATCTTATTTTTTTTACTCAAACCAATATAATCAACAATAAATAAGCTGCCCTGAATACTAATCCAAACTAAAAACAGCACGGCAACGGGCAACCATGTTTTACCTGCTTGCGACCAGTTTTTCTTTTTCTTATAAAAACCTTGTAATAAATTCACACTGTTTCCAGTTGAAATATTTTTAATTAAACATAATTGATATGAAGCATTACAAAATTCTTTATCGTGACTTCCATTGCTAATTAACCTTTCCAGCCTCTCATCTTCTTCACTCTCTTTGTCGCAGTAAATTAACTTAACAACCTCGTCCTTAACTAAATTATTTTCATCTAAATCAGCTACATTATTTATAGTAGTCGCCATATAAGTTTCAATATTCAATGCAGATTTCAAATGAGTGCTATTACTCAGTACTCTTGCTCCATCACAAATCAAGGTGTTATTTCCCTTTAACAGTAAATAATCTGCCACCATTGCATCAGCAAAAATATCTACACTTTCAAGTTGTTGGATAATTAATTCAAAATATTTTTTATTTATAACTGAAACATTATATTGAGCATTATCATCCGCATTACTTATTGCAAAATGAAGCTCATCAACATCATCAATCACGCTATCCTCTAGTACATAGGGCACAGCTTGTTGGATACGTTGACGATTTTTTCCGGGGACTTCCGCAGTTAAAGATAAAACATCTTCTCCAGGTATAACAATCGTAACTCGGTGCTTCAACGCAGCTATTGAAGCATCAGCAAGCGAACCATGCGCTAATTTTAATCCATTATTTGAACCGCCATACACCCAACTTAGTGTCATTTCTGCAAGTTCAGTTGACGCATTACCGTTAGCAGGTAAAAAAATATAAAAGCTTGAAGGGGTACTCATAAAACACCTCGACTGCGTTTTACAAGTGTCACTGAGCCATCATTTTGACGATGAAGAACAGATGTGAATTCCACAGAAATTCTTTCTACTTGTGCAGTTGAGTTTAACTGAAAATAATTACTGCTCACATTTAAGCCTTCATTTTTTATTTTTTTCTGTTTTAGTAATGGATGCTGAAGAAAATCATCTAATTTTTTATAACTTTCTTTATTTCGATCTTCAATCAAACTCTGCGCATCTTCAAGTGTAATATCTTTCACTATACTCGTTAACACTTCTGCAGAAGCCGTGTTTACATTTATCGCTGTCCCGGACTCTAACACACAAACAAATGGGCGTAATTTCTCATAACTCTCAAAATCAACACCTTTTATTAATAATAATTCACTTACATCATTCATCGCTTGATTTGCCGCGCGATAAGCCTGTGATGAATTTAAGTACTCATTGTCTTCTGCGCCGGAAAATCCAGTTTCCTCATTTGAATCCAACCAATCAATAATCACAGCAGCTAAATCTTCATTCAATTCAAGATTACGCAATAAGCGCTTGAAACGTTCAATGTATAATTTCTGAGGTAGATCATTTAACACAAGATTATTAATATTAAATCGTGCCTGCAAGTCCTCAATTTTACCACTCATTTGCCCACCCTCAATGGGTAATGGAGGTAATACTGTGGCCCAATCATCGTTATAACTATCTGTTTTATTATCTTCAAAATCACGTTTAAGAATTTGTTTGCCCCATGATTCAGCACCTAATACATACTGGAAGGCCTGTTCATAATTAATAATATTTGCACTGCGGTGAATATCCAATTGTTGTCTGGAGGACATTGAGACCGCCAGTATGGTCGCTAAAGCAAGAATCAACATGACGGTGATTAATGCCACTCCACTCTGCCTAAACCTCATGTTTAAATATTTGATACTCATGTCGCATTTGCCAATAAAATCAGGCGTCTTATTTTTCCCCAATCATGGAGCTCCAGAACAAGTTCAACGGCTTTGGGTAAAGGAAATAAATCTGCTTTCTCTTCTTCTTCAGGCCATGCTGAAACCCACTCATTGTCATTATTTAAAAAGCGCCATTCTATTGATTCGACATTTAATAAAACCTCACTTTCCATCGCTTCGGTATCTTGTGCACGATCAAGGACAGGCCAGGTCATTCGAATAAGTTTTTGCTGCTCCAGTTTATACGCAACTCGTTGAACATTGCTGCGTTTTAAACGTGCTGGATTTCGATAACCTGCCCGAGTCCATGCCATTGTTTCATTACTATTATTACTCGACTGCATTGCAGGTAAAAAATCTCCATGTTCATCTCTTACTTTTCGAGTGATCGTCTGGCGTAAATCATTGCTGATCCGCAGCATCACTAATTGTATTTCTGCAATACGTTCTGCCGCTTGTTGTGATGCTTGTTTTGTTGTAATTACAGTTTGTAAACCACTGTAAGCCATAACCGATA
Organism: Gammaproteobacteria bacterium; assembly: GCA_023135195.1. Taxonomy (GTDB): domain Bacteria; phylum Pseudomonadota; class Gammaproteobacteria; order UBA6429; family Thiohalophilaceae; genus JAGLTQ01. The sequence goes on from JAGLTQ010000084.1 coordinate 7,042, forward strand.
AGATACTAAAAATAGACAAAGCAACCAGTAACTCTAATAAAGTAAATCCACGTGTAAAGCGATAAGTCTTATTTTGTTTCATTCTTATTACTTCTTTTCCCTGTGAAAGCAATAAAACGTATAACAGGCTCACCCTCTTCATTGGCTTCATTGGCTTGATTAACTTCAATATCTAATCTACGTAAATCTTTATCTGCTGTATTTGAAACCCTGGCCTTCCAACGCCATTCCTGATTTGCCATAAACTCATGGCCACTTGATGTTCCAGTGGCAGGCCATTCGGCTAGTTGAATTTCATTTGCTTTATTATTGGCGACCCATAGAGCAATTGTTTTATTTTTTAAATAACCTAGTTGAGATGCCTGGCCTCCGGCAACTTTAATAACGGTACCCAAACCCATGGTAAGTATTGCCAGCGCAACAAGTACCTCTAGTAAAGTAAATGCTTTTTGTTTGTAATAAGATCTCATAAACCATATCCATTGATACGTTTAAGCTCTAATTTTCCATTAAAAACCCCAACTAAATGATAATAAGGATGAGGTATATCCTTTACATTAACTTTCATTTCAAACGGTGATTGTTCTCCACTTGATAAAAAATACAATCTCAAAGGCCCGGGTTCTTTTTCTTTAAATATTTTTGTTTTTGTATCCGTTTCCACACTAAATTCTAATTCATCACTTATTGAGCGAGCATGGAATATTTTATTTGTTAAAGGAATCCATTTTTTATCTTTGTATTCCAGAAATGAATATTCATTCTTATTTATTTCCATAGCAATTTCTTTTGCCTGGATAATCGATTCTTCTCGCACTAATCTTATTAAGGCATGAAGACGTTTCGCTTCTTCTTCCATTTTTCGTTCTGCGCTACCCGAGCCCATAGAGAGAACAGCAAAACTGGTGACTATACCCAGTAAAACAATAACAACTAACAGTTCAATTAATGTAAAACCTTTATTTATATTATGCTGCATGGTCTTAACCGATTATTATTTATTTAACCAGCTGATTAAGGTCAAGCACAGGCAACAAAATAGCCAGAACAATAATTAAAACAACGCCACCCATCGCAACAATCAACAAAGGTTCTAGCAAGCCCATTAACATTGCCATGGTTGTTTCCAGTTCCCGTTCCTGATTCATGGCCGCACGTTCCAGCATTTGTTCAAGCTGTCCGGTTGCTTCGCCACTGGCAATTAAATTAATTAACATAGGATTAAAATAACCACTTTGTTCTAATGTTGAAGATAAACTACTCCCTTCACTGACTTGTTGTGATGCACGTTCTACTGCTTCACGCATAGGAATATTATCCATCACCTTTACCGCTATACGCATCGCCTCAAGTATAGGTACACCACTGGCGGCAAGAATACTCAAGGTACGGGAAAACTGCGCTGAGTTGCCACCTAGAACTAAATTACCTAATACAGGAATCTTTAATAAAAATTGATGATAACGTTTTTTAAATACAGGTTCTTGCAGTAACTTTTTAAAAACAGCAAAGCAGGCAAGCATGGCCAACAATAAATAAATAAACCAATCTTGCATAAAATCACTTACGGCAATAAGAGCTGTTGTTAAAAAGGGGAGTTGTTGGCCGGTGTCTGAAAAAACTTTTACCACTTCAGGAACAACGTAGGTTAATAAGCCACTGACCACAAGAATGGACATCACAGTTAAAATAACAGGATATATGAGTGCAAGTTTCAAACGCTGTTGTAATTGTTGTCGTTGTTCGGTGTAATCGGCTAAACGTTCCAGCACAACATCTAAATGCCCCGACTGCTCACCTGCTGCAACGGTAGCACAGTACATTTCAGAAAAAATATAGGGGTAGTCACGTAAGCCGTCTGCAAGTGTATGCCCTTCTAAAATTTTTGCTCTAACACCTAATAAAAGTTTTTTTACTTTAGGCTTTATACTTTGACGTGCAACGGTTGCCGTTGCCTCATCAAGCGGTATGCCTGCTCGAGCCAGGGTGGCAAGTTGTCGTGTCATTAAGGCCAGTTCAGTGGTATTAATTCGCTGGTTAAAAACAAAGATATTATTTTTTTCATTTACTGCTTGTTTCTTAACTTCGGTAACCGTTAATGGGACGAGGTTTTGTTCGCGTAACTGTTGTCTAACCAAACGAGCAGAATCACCTTCTACAATGCCTTTCTTCTCACGTCCTTTTTTATCAAGCGCGGTATATTCAAAGGCACTCATGATTGTTCGCCTTAATCTTCACGTGTAACACGTAAAACTTCCTCAAGCGAAGTTTCACCCTTAAGAATACGACGAATACCATCTGCTCGTATGCTTGGTGAATGTTGTCGAACATATTTTTCTAACTCATGTTCGCCGCTACCATCATGAATGAGTTTTTTAAGTTCATCATCCACTTCAATTAATTCATATATACCGGTGCGCCCGTCATAACCTGTCTGGTTACATTTCTCGCAGCCATTCGGTAAGAATAATGTCGGTGGGTTTTCTGCCGGTATCCCTAATAACCTACATTCACTGACATTCGGTTGATATGGTGTTCGACATTCTTTACATAACAAACGAATTAAACGTTGAGCCAGCACACCAATCAAGCTTGATGATAATAAAAAGGGTTCAACCCCCATATCACGTAAACGTGTAATCGCTCCGACGGCGGTATTGGTGTGTAAAGTGGAAAACACCATATGACCCGTTAAACTTGCCTGCACCGCTATCTGTACAGTTTCTAAATCACGAATCTCACCCACCATCACCACATCAGGATCCTGACGTAAAATGGCGCGTAGACCACGGGCAAAGGTCATATCTACTTTTGCATTTACCTGAGTTTGTCCAATGCCATCAATATAGTATTCAATCGGATCTTCTACAGTAACTATATTTTTATCTGAATTATTAACGCGTCCTAGTGCTGCGTATAACGTTGTTGTTTTACCTGATCCAGTTGGACCGGTAACCAAAACAATACCATGTGGGCGACGCACTAATTGATCCATGCGTTTTAACGTCTCGTCATCCATACCCAGGTTTTGTAGATCTAAACGACCCGCTTGTTTATCCAGGATACGCAAAACAACGCGTTCACCGTGCCCTGACGGCATGGTTGATACACGAACATCAACCGCTCGACCCGCTATACGTAACGAGATACGACCATCTTGTGGTAAACGTTTTTCGGCAATATCAAGCTTGGCCATTACCTTGATTCGAGAAGCGATGAGTGGTGCTAAGGCACGTGGTGGTTGCATCACTTCCTGTAAAATACCATCTACGCGTATACGAATAAGTAAACGACTTTCAAAAGGTTCAATATGAATATCTGAAGCAGATTGCTTTACCGCACGCGCTAATAAAGCATTAATTAATCGAATGATGGGAGCATCATCTTCTGCTTCGAGTAAATCTTCAGGTTCGGGTAAGGCTTCGGCAACACCAGATAAATCTATCTCATCATCAAATGATTCCATGCTCGCTTGCTGTGACTGCATTTCATAACTTTGCTGTAATAAAGCATCAAATTCCTTATCTTCAACCGTTTGTATTTTTGGCGTTTTTTGAAAATGGCGTTGAATTTCTAAAAGAACAGAGGGTTCTATTTTATTACGACAAATAAGAGAGATAATATTCGTCTCGTTCCCATTGAGATCATGATTAATATTTTGATCGATCATGACACCATGACGACGTGCAAATGCAAAAGGTAAGTTATCCTCAGCAAAGTGCTCGGTGTTTTCTATATTACTGGTTTCCACCGTCGGTTGATTCTGACTGCTTGTCATTAACCTGCTCCATCATGGTCGGTGGTACTGCAATTGTTGGTGATTTACTATTTTCGTCTTCTATAGTGACTGTTTCATTATAAGGAAGAGGTAAGGTCAAAAATTGTTTATTTTCTGCCAGTAATGGTGATTCTTCTTCATCCACTAAACGTAAACCCTCTTCACGCATTTTTAATTGTTTGGCGCGAATATAGTTATATTTATCACCCGTATGTGCCGCAGTAATTGCCGCATCTTTTAAAATAGTAGGTTGTAAAAACACCATTAAATTCGTTTTCACCAGACCAGTGCTGTTATAACGAAAAAACCAGCCTAACAAAGGTATATCACCTAAGCCAGGAACACGTTGTTCAGATTCACGTAACTCTTCCTGAATGAGTCCACCCAGTACAATCATTTGTCCATCATTCACCACAACATTGGTTTTAATTGAACGCTTATTGGTAATGATATCAACACCCTGTGTGCTTGGTGTTACTGTTGAGACTTCCTGTTCAACTTTGAGCTTAATCGCATCACCTTCATTAATCTGTGGTGTAATTCTTAACGTTAAGCCCACATCTTCACGCTGTACCGTCTGAAATGGATTCGTCGGTGTGCTGCTCGTACCCGTGCTTGAATAAGCCCCTGTTACAAAAGGCACATTTTGCCCAACGACAATTTCTGCTTCTTCATTATCCAGCGTCAATAACGAGGGGGTGGAAAGAATATTTGATTTACCATCTGAATTTAATGCTCGTATCAAAGCACCAATTGGATTAGTCGTACTTTCCGGATCTCCTGCCACAAGACTTAAACCATCACCTATTGAGGGTGGTGTACTCAGTAAGCCGGTAAGACTACTGCCCACACTGAAATTAACGACGCTGGCAACACCATCTTTACTTGAACCTGCCGCCCATTGAATCCCAAATTCTTCAGATGAATTTGTTGAGACCTCAGCAATCACTGCTTCAACTAACACTTGAGCCCGACGTACATCAAGGCGACGAATCACTGATCTTAGAGATCTAAAAACTTCAGGTGGCGCCGTTATAACCAGTGCATTAGTATTTTCATCCGCTTGAATACTAATATTTACAGCTTTTGATGCACCAGACTTTTTACCCTTTGCTCCACTAACACTTTTGCTGACCCCTGTTAGCACCGGCACTAAGTCTTTTGCCACCGCATTGCGTAAGTACACCACTTGAGTTGAACCATCAACATCCACTGCGGTATCTAAATGAACAATCAAAGCTTTGATTCTTAATCGTGATGCCTTATTGCCCCCCAATAAAATACTATTGGTTCTGTCATCGGCAATAATATTGTTTTTCTTTTTCTTGGGATCTTGCGAGGATAATTGCTGAATAATGCGGACAACCTCACTGGCTGAAGCATTTTGTAACACAACAATTTCAATTTCATCACCTGTCGCCTGATCAATGCTCGCAATGATTTTCTTTAAGCGGCGTATATTTGCAGCGGAGTCAGAAATGACTAAGACGTTTGAACCAGGATAAGCAGCTAGATGTCCTCGTTGAGGAACTAAGGGTCTTAATATAGGAACAAGCTGAGCCGCATCGACATTTTTAATTTCTAAAACCTGGGTAATGAACTCATCACTATAAGGGATGGATTTTCTACCGGTACGAATCGCATCTTGTTTCGCATTTACTTCGGGCACAATCTTGGTAACGTTTCGTCCTGGAATAGCAGCAAAGCCATGTACTTTTAATACGGAAAGGAAAACCTGATAAATTTCTGATGCTTTTAAAGCTCGGTGAGAAATCACCGTGACCTTACCTTTAACACGCGGATCAACAATAAAGTTACGCCCGGTCATTTCTGATACAGCAGAAATAACAGCATTAATATCCGTCGCTTTAAAATTAAGAGTGACTTTAGATGTTGAGGTGGCCTTTGCAGCATTCACAGGAAATGAAATAAAAACAAAGGTAGCAAACAAACAGACAAAAACTAATCGCCCTATTTGTTTAAAATCTAATTTTGCATCCTGCCCCATACCTAACCCTTTGTTATTCTTTTAATTATATTTAGATTGACCAATAATCTTACACTAAAACTCTGCCAAAAACCCAGCTAAAAGCTCAACTGGATAGTCTGTTGCAGCCCACTTCGTTCAATGGTTAATTCCAGGGATTCCTGTTTAGTCAAACTCCCCATCAAGCCATACAAGCTCGCAGGATCGCTTAAAGACACCCCGTTCACTCCCGTTATAATATCGGTTTTTCTAATATTCAGGGCTGACATTAACGCCTTATCATTATGGGCAAGTGTATACCCCTGTATCTTACCATTTTTCATAACCGGGTTAATGCGGACTTGCTGCCACACTTTTGCAGGATCTTTTAGTAAAGTATCACGGATATCCCGTAAGCGCTGAGATGGAGCTTTTGATGTTCTCCTCATATTTACTGGTTTATTATTAGCTTGCCTGCTGCTATAAGCAGTAGACGGTTTAACCGTGTAAAGAGCCTTGCTATCGACTTTAGATTTCGGCAAACGCAATGTTTCTAATTTACCATTCCGCTTAAGGATAACCCGATCAGCATAAACAGCGTGCAATGTTGCTCCGCCCGTTACCTTATCTCCGATATGATAGGTTTTATCCTCACCCTTGCTGCTTGAAATAATGGCCAATGCCTGCTCAGCAATTGTAGAAGCAAAGACCCCTTTCAAATCCAGACGTAACCGTGTTTCAGGTGCATCAATGACTTTTTGCGCTACAACAGCTTGTTGTCTGGCATCACCAAACAAATGGTATGAACTTACCTCTTTCAAGCTTGTATTTAATTCGAATGGAATAACATGAGTAATTTTGTTTTTAACCTTACTAGATACATACTCCTGTGCGGGAGCAAAAGCACGCCAAGTTATTTCAGCAAACAACTTGGTAGTCAATATAATAAGGAGAATAAAGATCAACCTTGGCAAATATTTATTTGCCTTTTGTTTAATTTCATTCCAGGGCAAGTTATGCCAATAGGTTATTAGTTGTGCTTTATCCATATTAATACTTGCTAATACTCTTAATCATTTAGCTAACGATTTTATACTAATTATGTGTCTCAAACATGACAATGAAAATTATACCTTATCGCCTTTTCTAAAATGAGTACGGTATACCGTGTAGATTGAACAAGCATTTGTCATATAGTGACAATTATGGTCACATTTAAACATGTTTTCATACAATGAAAACGCTCTAATTTTACGCTAAAATGTCACTAACCAAAATAAAAACATGACAAAAATCATAGTAAGTGCTTGAATTTAAACTATTATTATAAACACTTAAAGATATTAATTGATCTGCCGATAGCCTCTATTGTGACTTGGCATACAAACTGCTATAAAACTAATTAGAAATAACAATCGAACATTTTTAAACAAGATTTTTAACCCGTTCACCGGAGAACAACATGAAAAAAGTACAACAAGGTTTTACACTTATCGAACTGATGATCGTAATCGCGATTATCGGTATTTTGGCTGCAATCGCAATTCCAGCGTATAATGGCTATATCACACAAGCAAAAGTTAACGCAGTACACACCAATGTGGATACTGCGTTTCGTTTAGCAAAAAATGAAGCGGCTAAAATTGCTGCCGGCGGTTCGGGTATCGCAATGGAAGCTGAGTTAAATATCGGTGGTAAACGTAATCCGATGGATTCTACTGAGGACGCATTTGTTGTGACTAATGCAGCAGCAGCAGCAGGCGTAAACCCAGGGCAGGTTCAAATCTACGGTACTGGACTTACTGCTGATGCAGTAAATGGTACCTCAGGTCTTATTGTAAATGTTATGGTTGGTTCTGATGCGACAAGTTTAATTAGAACCACTGGCGGAGCGGCATGGATGACAGACTTTGCTAATACAGGTAAAGGTTTTATTATTGAATAATCATTAATTTATTCAATTTTAAAGCTAAATTAGAGGAAGAGCTATCAAATAAGCTCTTCCTCTATTTTTAAACATTATACATTCGTTTCTAAAAGCATAAAATAATTATGAGTAATACAATTAAAACATCTTTCGCACATGGTTTTACACTTATCGAGCTAATGATAACCATGGCAATTATTGGTATTCTTGCGGCAATCGCCATCCCCAGCTATAACGGATACATCAAAACGGCTAAAATGTCTGAAGCACATAATAATCTAGCTGCACTTCGATTAGCGGAAGAAGAATATTTTTTAGAAAATAACGAGTATTTTGATGGGAACGGTTGGTCAGCAGTCCAGACTGCAAGTGGCGGTTTATGGATGCGAAGCAAAGGCAGTGGCGACACGTATAACTTTGACTATGTAGTTACATTATCTTCAGGCTGGACTGCAACAGCGACTGGCTTAGGCGAAACAATTAAAGCAGAAAAATAAATACTATTTTTTTATATGAAAATCATATTGCACTTTAGTAAAAGAGTAAACTCACATATTTACATAGTAAAGAAATGAGGCTTAGCAACAAATACCTGCAACAACATATCGTTGTTTTATTTTTACTCGTTCTCATTATACCCTTAACATACAGCCGCTTACTTACTGATGGCACTGATTTACCAAGATATGCTTTAATATCTTTTTTTTCACTTTTTTCAGTACTACTATTTACAATAAAGTTCTACCTCAAACCAACTATCTATTTTTCTAATATTTTTTGGCTACCCATTGGCTTATTTGTCTGGTCAATATTATCCATATTCTGGAGCATGGATTATGGAAATAGCCTTATAAAATTACCACGCATGTTTTCATTGTTGTTAATTTTATTTTTAGCAATGCAGATTAAGTATTATAAACAACAGTACTTTATTATAAATAGCGCAATTACCGCCTGTTTTATTGTCGTTATCATTGGCTTACTTCAATCGATTGGCTTTAATCCATTTAATATTCATTATCCCGGTTTACCTGCATCTACATTTATTAACCCTAATCATGCATCCAATTACATAGAATTTTTCATTCCTATTCTTTTAATATTAATTCTATATATTGATAATCGTGCGCAAAAAATTTTATACTCAACTGTTCTCGTTTTAAGCATAACCTTTTTATACATATTATCTTCATTAGGCACATTAATAGCACTATTGCTCGCCATATTAATATCGGCAACTATACTTTTTAAATATGCGGATCTCCCTATATTAATTAAAAAAAATAAAAAGTATCTTGCTGTAATTTGCATCAGCTCAATCTCGTTTATTGCATTATATAACTCACACCCTTCCTACAATAAATTAACCAGCATAATAAGTTCAAAAACATCTATTGCAACCCCGAAAAATTCACATGTAATGCGCCTTTATATGTATTTACAAGCGATAGATGCAATTAGAACAAGCCCTTTTACCGGAGTTGGTTATGGGGGATTTCGTGCCGGTTTTTTACCTTTTATTGCGAAGAAACAGAATTTAACAAAACATAGTGAAAATAATTATTACTTTGAATTACATAATGATTTTTTACAACAGGCTCTCGAAACTGGAATTATAAGTGGCATAGTCTTTTTTTTATTTTTCGTTTATGTAATATACATTGGTTTTAGTACCATCAAACATAAGAGAATTACTGAAAAAAATATTTTTATATTTTCAATTTCAGCCGGACTATTAGTTATACTTTTTCACGCTTTTGTTTCATTCCCCTTTCATTTATCTAACTCAAGCCTGTTAATTTATCTGGTTACAGGATTCATTTTATCAACTAAAACAAAAAAAATATTTATTAAAACGACATTCCCCCCCCCATTATTTACTTTACCTTTATTAATATTTTTTTCTTTTGCTCTCATATTTTCATCGACACACAATACTAAACACCTTCAATCTAATAAATTAATACGAGACGCATATATCGCTTTGTATAAAGAAAAAAATTGTAAACAGGCAATAAATTTAATTGATAAAAGTAATCAGTTGTTTAAATTTGACTTTAAAAACCAACTTCATCAGACAGAAATTTATAATACTTGCCCCCAACCACTACTAAAATTACAAATAATTCTAGATAATCTTATTAATTTAAGTCCGACGAACCTCAAAGCTCATTTTCTCCGGGGGCGGGTTGCAATATTAGAAAACAAACTAGGCTTAGCATATGAGCACTTTTATTACATTACCGAGATGCTGCCATATAGTTCATTAGGATATATCGGTTTAGGCGACTGGGCATATCAATCTAAACAACTTGCTCACGCAAAAACTTATTATAAAAAAGCATTAAGTTTGGATCCTGAAAATGCCCATGTTCTATCGAAGATTAAAGCTCTAAATAACTCATAAATCCACTTCAACATTAGAAGTGACTAATATTATTATATTGTTTAAATTCAACCAGTTAACTATTAAAACATTTTAAAATTTAGTAACTAGTTCAAAAAACTACTATAAGCCATTAATCTATATTGATATTGTGCCGATATCTATATACATTAATACGTATGAATTTCCACATGACACCACAAGAGATTAGCAATTAATGGCAACCGCAGCAGCAGTAACTCAACTTAGTGGATTGGCACGCAAACTTGTCGAAGATGGCGTTATCGAACAAGCGAAGGCTCTTTCAGCCCAGGAAGCAGCCAATAAAAAGAAAATGCCTTTTGTCGGTTACCTGGTTGAAAATAAGCTCGCTGATGCAAAAAAAATCGCCCATTCTGCATCAGAAGAATTCGGTGTTCCTCTGGTAGACATTGATGTTATTGATATTGAGCCTGAAGTCGTAAATCTGGTTAAAGAGAAGCTTATCCGCCAGCACCACACTATCCCTTTATATAAGCGTGGTAACCGCTTATTTGTTGCCGTTTCTGATCCTACTAACTTACAAGCCTTAGATGAAATTAAATTCCATGTCGGCATGACTACGGAAGCGGTTTTAGCCTGCGATGATCGCCTTACTGCATTTATTGAAAAAAATCTTGCTGATGCAGGTGAGAGCCTGAGCGATTTAGTGGGTGGTGACAGTGATCTCGATGATGTCGAGTTTGTTGATGAAGAAGCTGCGGACAAAGATGAAGGGGGAACTGATTCTGAAGTAGATGATACTCCGGTTGTGCGTTTCATTAATAAAGTTTTACTTGACGCGATTAACAAAGGTTCATCTGATATTCACTTTGAACCATATGAAAAAAGCTACCGAGTGCGCTTCCGCACCGATGGCATCTTGGCTGAAGTAGCCTCTCCTCCTCTGGGAATGAGTATGCGTCTTGCGGCACGTATTAAAGTTATGTCGCGTATGGACATTTCAGAACGTCGTATCCCGCAGGATGGACGTATTAAACTTAATTTATCTAAAAGTCGAGCTATTGATTTTCGTGTAAATACTTGCCCAACATTATTTGGTGAGAAAATTGTACTTCGTATCCTCGATCCAAGCAGTGCGAAAATGGGCATTGACGCTTTAGGTTTTGAGCCAGACCAAAAAGAAGTTTTACTGGAAAACTTACATAAACCTTATGGCATGTTTCTTGTCACCGGCCCTACAGGTAGTGGTAAAACGGTAACACTCTATACAGGTGTAAATATCCTGAACCAGCCTGAAATTAATATCTCAACAGCGGAAGATCCGGTAGAAATTAACCTGGCGGGTGTTAACCAGGTTAATGTTAACGCAAAAGTTGGGCTTGATTTTGGTAGCGCATTACGTGCCTTCTTACGTCAGGATCCTGATGTTATTCTTGTTGGTGAAATTCGTGACCTTGAAACAGCCGAAATAGCGATTAAAGCTGCACAGACGGGGCATATGGTGTTATCGACCTTGCACACCAATGATGCTCCACAGACGCTTACGCGTATGGTCAACATGGGTATCCCGCCCTTTAATATCGCTTCCGCCGTTAATTTAATTATTGCGCAACGGCTGGCAAGACGACTATGTACTCATTGTAAAAAACCTGCAGATATACCAAAAGAAGCATTGATGGAAGAAGGTTTTACCGAAGCGCAAATACAAAAAGGCATTAAAATCTTTGGCCCTGTAGGCTGTGACCAATGTTCGAATGGTTATAAAGGACGAGTGGGTATTTATCAGGTCATGCCTATCACTGCTGAAATTGGCCGAATTATTATGGAAGGTGGTAATTCACTGGATCTTGCCCAACAAGCACAAAAAGAAGGCGTTAATGACCTTCGACAATCTGGTTTAAAGAAAATTATCGATGGGCACACCTCTTTAGAAGAAATTAATCGCGTGACTAAAGAATAAAAAACTAAAGAGTAATACATCTTTTTTTAAGGAATAAAAATAATTATGGCAACGACAGCTGCAAAACAAGATACATACATCTGGGAAGGAAAAGACAGTAAAGGCCAAAAAGCTCAAG
>JAGLTQ010000085.1 GCA_023135195.1 Gammaproteobacteria bacterium
ATTAATCCGACAAAAGTAAAAAAGAAACCTAAGCCACTTTTTGGTGGTGGCGGTAAAACTAAAATCACACCAGCAGATATTTCTATTTTTGCCCGTCAACTCGCAACGATGATGGACTCAGGCGTCCCCATCGTTCAATCATTCGAAATTATTGGTAAAGGACATGAAAACAAAGGCATGTCTGAACTTTTAAATGCCGTGAAAAATGATATAGAAGGTGGTACCACGCTGTCTGATGCCCTAGCTAAACATCCTCTTCAATTTGATGAGCTATTTTGTAATTTAGTTCAAGCAGGCGAACATGCCGGTATTTTGGACAGTATCCTGGATAAAATTGCCACCTATAAAGAAAAAACAGAACTTATTAAATCAAAAATAAAAAAAGCTATGACTTATCCAATAGCAATTATGGTGGTTGCTTTTGTTATCACGGTAATTTTGTTGATATTTGTTATTCCCCAATTTGAGCAACTTTTTTCTGGTTTCGGAGCAGATCTACCTGCAATGACAAAGTTTGTTGTTGCAATGTCAAAGTGGATGCAAGAATGGTGGTGGGCAGTGCTTTTAGTCATTTTTGGTACTATAAAAACAGCATCAGAAGCTAAAAAACGTTCAAAAGCATTTAATATATTTTTAGATAGGGCTCTTCTTAAGGCGCCTGTTATTGGAGGTATTTTACACAAAGCCGCAATTGCACGTTATGCACGAACCCTATCGACTATGTTTGCAGCTGGTGTTCCTCTTGTAGAAGCAATGGACTCTGTATCCGGTGCTGTTGGTAATATTGTTTACCGTGAAGCAGTAATAAAAATGAGAGATGAAGTTTCAACAGGCACTCAAATTAATGTTGCTATGAAACAAGCGAACCTATTTCCACACATGGTCATACAAATGACGGCTATTGGTGAAGAAGCGGGGTCAGTCGATACCATGCTATCTAAAGTGGCTGATTTTTATGAGCAAGAAGTTGATGATGCTGTGGATAATATGACCGCATTATTAGAACCAATAATTATGGCTTTCCTTGGTGTTGTTATTGGTGGTCTCGTTATTGCGATGTATCTACCAATATTCCAGATGGGCAAAGTCGTAAGCTAATACAAATAGTGTGAAGCTAGATTATGGCGTTTACCATGCATAATATTTTTAAATGTTTGGCACGGCGAAAAGTTAACTCAAAATGCTCACTTACTTATTGTAAGCTCCGCTTTTTCGTTAACTTTTGCCTTGTTCTCTGGCTTCTCGCTATCCATGAATAACAACAAACAATAATACTTATAAAATAACTCTTGATGCTCATTGAACTTCTCAAACAAGATCTAATATTTTTTATCTCAACAATTTTTGTTCTGGGGTTGCTTGTCGGTAGCTTTCTCAATGTGGTTATTTATCGTCTCCCAGTTATATTCAAACGGGAATGGCGTAAAGACTGCTGTAATTATCTAGAAGAAAATTACAATGCTAAAATTCAACTTGATGTTAGTAAGGAACCTGAAGAACCCTTTAATCTAGTTAAACCTGACTCGACCTGTCCAAGCTGTGGCCATCAAATTCGTGCATGGGAAAATATTCCTGTCATCAGTTATATTTTTCTCAAAGCTAAATGCTCTAACTGCAATGCACCTATTTCTTTTCGCTATCCTTTTATTGAGTTACTCAGTGCTAGTTTAGCGGCACTGTGTGCCTGGCATTTTGGCTTTTCACTTGCGGGGTTCTCAGCAATATTACTTTCTTGGGCGCTAATATCGCTTGCAATGATTGATTACGATACTCAATATTTACCCGATCAAATTGTATTACCCTTTTTATGGTTAGGTTTAATTCTTAACCTAAATAACACCTTTACAGATATTGAATCTGCCATAATTGGAGCCGCCGCTGGATACCTCTCACTATGGAGTGTTTATCATTTATTCAAGCTCCTTACTAAAAAAGAAGGAATGGGGTTCGGTGATTTTAAATTACTCGCATTATTAGGCGCATGGATGGGCTGGCAATATTTACCTCTTATCATCATTCTTTCTTCTCTCGTTGGTTCAATTATAGGAATCTCACTTATTTTATTAAAAAAACACCAGCGTGAAATTCCTATTCCATTTGGCCCCTACTTAGCCATTGCCGGCTGGATAGCCTTGATTTGGGGAAATGAGATCAACCAATCCTATTTAAACTGGATTAACTAACTCGTTAGGAGAATACTTTCTATATGATATTTAAATTCATCTATCCCTGTTATTGTGAGCCATGCTTTTATGGTCAAGCAATCTCAAAAAAAGTGCTATCCAGCATAAGATTGCCGCAGCCACCTTGTGACTTCGCAATGACTATAAACTTATAGACTCAAGCATGCTAGTTATTGCTTTAACCGGTGGAATTGGCAGTGGGAAAACCACTGTTTCAGAACTATTCAAATCTAAAAATATTCCTATTATTGATACTGATATTATTGCTCGACAAATAGTTGAACAAGATGAACCTGCATATACTGAAATAATTAAACTATTTGGCGAAAAAATATTAGATATAGAAAAAAACATAGATCGTCAGGCTCTCCGCAAAATTATCTTTTCTTCATCTAAAAATCGATTGCAACTGGAAAGTCTTCTTCACCCAATTATATGGGATGAAGTTCGGCTTCAACTTAAATCAATTACAGCACCTTATTGTATTATTGTTGTGCCACTTCTATTGGAAAATATTGCACAAATAAAAGCTATTACATTTGATCGCATTCTTGTTATTGATGTACCCGAAGAGATACAGGTTGAGCGAACAGAAAGTCGTGATCATTGCGGTAACTCAGTGATTCAAAATATAATGAAAAATCAGGTTTCCCGGAAAATTCGTATTGCTGCCGCAGATGATATTATATTAAATACAGATAATTTAGATTCTCTGAATACAAAAGTTGATAAGCTGCATAAACAGTACCTTGAACAGGCTAACTAAATACAACCTTTCAGCTCAAATAGTTGCTAATTTTCACTAACTCGCTCAAAATCGCCTTATCATAAATACACAGTTAAAATCATGAGCGATACAATATTTTACGAACAACCATTAAATGAAAGAATGCGTAGTTTTCTTCGACTTGAGCATTTATTCAAACAGGCAGCTTATACCTTACGCGGTTATTCAATCTGGGATAGTCGTTCTACCTTGACTAGCATTACCTCTATTCTTGATATTCTGGCTCGTAACGATCTCAAAACAGAATTATTAAAAGAGCTGGAACGCCAGGATAAAACACTATCTGGACTATCGGATCTAGCAGGCGTAGACAAAGAACAACTCAATAATATTCTTAAGCAAATTGAAACATCTCAACAAAATATTCTTAATTTTGAAGGTCAGTTAGGACAGAATATTCGTGATCATGAGTTACTAAATAGCTTAAGACAACGTAGTAGTATCATTGGTGGAACGTGTGATTTTGATATCCCCTACTTACATTACTGGTTACAACAACCACCTGAATATCGTATAGAGAAACTGGAAGACTGGTTGGAAAAACTGGAAATAATATCGCACCCAATAAGTTTGATTTTAGATATTACGAGAGAAAGTAGCTCTCCGACAAACATGATGGCAGAAAAAGGTTTTTACCAACAAAATATTGATAGCAATTCTCCCGTTCAGCTTATTCGTGTTGGTTTAAATAATGACTCGGAATATTTCCCTGAAATAAGTGCTGGTAAACAACGTTTTTCAATCCGTTTCATGCTGCAACAAGATGGTAAACGAGCTATTCAATCTTTAGATGACATTAACTTTCAACTTACTTGTTGTGCCTTATGAGTAAAATTGTTAAGTGCCCAACATGTCAGAAAAAAGTGGAATGGACAGAATCATCAACTTTTCGACCCTTTTGTAGTGCTCGTTGTCGATTGATTGATTTGGGTGAATGGGCAAGTGAAAAACATGCAATTCCTGCTGAATCCATGCCTTCTACGGAAGAGTTTCCCTTCTCAATAAATGATGAATTAGATAAATTCTAATCAGTAGCCTTTTTTACCAATAATGGAAAGGTGAGGATATATTTTTTCTCATCCATTATTACTTCTAATTCAGAAAACCAGCCTGCTCGTCCTGTAACACAAACAGGCAATAGTGCTTTTCCTTGCCAGGTCTGTTTATTCTTATTAATATCGGTTGCTATTAATAAGAACCGATTTACTCCCATTCTCATAGTTTTCATTTTAAAATCAATATAAACTGATTCAACTTTTTTGTTAATCTTGTTATTGCTCTTATAGTCTAACGAGATAGAAACATTAAATGGTTTCAAATAGAAAATATCTTTATCAAATGATACTTTTAATTTCAAACCATCTAATTCTACATTACACACTCTCTCTTGAGGCTTACACTCTTCAAAAGACATTTTAATTACAGTTAGTTTTTTGTCAGTTTTTATCCCTGTTAAATATTGTGTGGCTGTTATCAATATAATTAACGAAAGAAATAGCGCAACAAGTATTTTGTTTTTAAAAGTCATATTTAAATAGTCCAAAATTCACCAATAGCTGCAATACCCTGAGCACCACTGAGTTTTGCCGTTTTAATGTCATTTTTTGTCATACCACCTAATGCAAACACAGGAATTATTGCTTGTTCAGTTAGCTGTTTGAACTTTTCCCAACCTAATGGAATTGAGTTTAGATGTGAATCTGTTTTATTAACTGGAGACAATAAAATAAAATCAACATTATTTTTTTCAGCCAACAACAATTCTTCATGATTATGCGTAGATGTAGAAACCAATATATCTTCATCCAGTTCGCCTAAAGAAAACGACTTCATTTCTTTAGAATTAAGATGTATGCCATGACTAAAATGATCAGCTTTGTGTTTTTTATAATTTTTAAGCGATGTATTCAACATCAACTGTGTATTTTCTTTTTTACACAGCGAATAAATTTTTTCAGCATAATTAAAATAAAGTTCTTCAGGTAAATTATTGGCACGAAACTGAATCAGTTTAATATTTTCATCTAAGCCAGCCTGAATATGGAATAACAATTCTTTTTCAGTTTCAAATTTACCTGTAATCATATATTTATCAGGTAACAGAGCTGCGGTAATAATAGGTATGTTAGCAACAGGAAAATCATATAAGGAAAATTCACTTGCATTTACCCAGCAAGTTTCCTGAGCTTCTTTACCAAAAGCATTACCTGTAAATTCATCGACGCACCACACATCTAATAATACTGATTTATCACCATAATCATGGGGTATCTGTATTAGAGGGCTAGCTTGAACTAACGTTATACCTAGTTCTTCAAATAATTCTCGCTTTAAAGCATCTAAAACGGTTTCACCCTTTTCAACTTTACCACCTGGAAATTCCCATAAACCACCTTGATGAGAACTTTCAGAACGTTTAGCAATGAGAAATTGTCCATGCCGGTTTTTAATAACGGCAACCGCAACATGAACAATATTTATTGATGACATAATTTTAATTATTCTGCTGATTAAACTTAGGTGATTTAGTAAACGTTGACTACGTTAAGAAAAAAGCTAAGTCCGATATTCAGCATTAATCCGTACATAGTCATATGAAAAATCACAAGTCCATATTTTGATCTCTTTATCACCCCGACCTAAATCGATATGAATAGTGATATCACTTTTATCCATGACAGCCTGTCCTCTTTCCTCAGTATAATCTGAAGCTTTACCACCATTGCAAACAATAGTGACATCATCAAGTGCAATGTTTACTTTGGAAAGGTCAAAGTCACTTACTCCAGCCCGGCCAACGGCTGCTAAAATCCGCCCCCAGTTTGGATCACTGGCAAAGAAAGCCGTTTTCACTAACGGTGAATGGGCAACGGTGTAAGCCACGTCTTTTGCTTCCTGTTCACTCTTACAATCAGTAACAACCAAAGTGATAAGTTTAGTCGCCCCTTCACCATCGCGAATCATTTCCTTTGCTAATTCTTCACAAAGATCTGTCAATGCTTTCTGAAATGTAACCAGTTCATATGAATTTTGTTTTAATTCAATACCTGACTGGCCGGTTGCCATTAACATGGCAGAGTCATTTGTGGAAGTATCTCCGTCAATGGTGATCCGATTAAATGAATGATTCACCGCTTCTAGCAAGCAGTTCTGTAATACTGCTTTATCAATTTTTGCATCGGTTGCGATGTATGCCAGCATGGTTGCCATATCTGGCCGAATCATACCTGAGCCTTTAGCAATACCGCTAATAGTAATATTCTGATTATGAATCTTAAGTGTCTGTGTGAATGCTTTAGCAACTGTATCGGTTGTTAAAATGCCGTTCGCAGCATTCTCCCAATTGTCTTCTGATAAATTTTCATAGGCTATTTTGATAGCAGGTGGAAACTTATCCATGGGTAAATATTCCCCAATCACACCAGTAGAAAATGGCAGCACTTCTGAGGCTTCAGTACCCGTCACACTAGCAACAAGCTCACAACAGGACAATGAATCGGAAAGCCCCTGTTCGCCCGTACCGGCATTGGCATTACCTGTATTTACAAGTAAATACTTAGGACTAGATTCAAGTAGATGTTTTTTAGATATGGAAACAGGCGCGGCACAAAATGCGTTCTGTGTGAATACGGCAGCTGTTTGTGTTCCTTCAGCAAGTTCAAAAAGAACCAGATCGCTATGATCTAATGTAGGATTTCCTTTTTTAATTCCAGCGCAGGCAATACCTAACCGTATACCTGCAACTGGAAATTTATCAAATCCAATGTTTTTTTCTGTTGCCATTTTGTTCACCTAACCTTTCGTAATCTGATTAACTAATCAGAGCATCACGATTAGCTAAGTTTACCGTGACACTGCTTATATTTTTTACCTGAGCCACATGGGCAAGGCTCATTGCGCCCTACTTTTTTTCCATCTCGAACGAATGGAGTATGCTCTTCTTCGGCTTCACTTGCTCCACCATTACTCATGGCTGAAGCATCTTCATGTTGATATTCAATATCACCACTACTTTGTCGTCGTTGTGCATCTATTGCTTCCAGTTCTTCATCATTTCGAACCTGAACTCGACTCAATACAGTTATAACTTCATGTTTGATGCGTTCCAGCATTTCCGTAAACATTTCAAATGATTCACGTTTATATTCCTGTTTAGGATTTTTCTGTGCATAACCGCGTAAATGAATACCTTGTCGAAGTTGATCCATCATCGCCAGATGTTCTTTCCACTGTGTATCAAGCACTTGCAACATCACATGTTTTTCTATCTGATGTATCATTTCAGCGCCAAATTCTTTTTCTTTTTCTTTATAAGATTCGTTAATTCTATCAAGAATTTTTTCACGTAAGGTTTCTTCATGTAACGTTGAATCTTCTTTCAACCAGGAACGAATTTCACATACTATACCGAAGTCTCCTACGATATTTTCTTCAAGACCAGGTAAATCCCATTGCTCTTCAATACTTTGAGGTGGTACATAAGTATTAATGATATCGTTAACAACATCAAAACGGATAGCCTCAATACTGTCTGAGATATCATCCAGCATCATAAGTTCATTACGCTGTGTATATATAACTTTACGTTGATCGTTAGCAACATCATCATATTCAAGTAATTGCTTACGCATATCAAAGTTATGGCCTTCTACCTTGCGTTGGGCATTTTCAATAGCTTTACTTACCCATGGATGCTCTATCGCTTCACCTTCCTCCATGCCTAAACGTTGCATCAATCCAGCAACACGTTCAGAAGCAAAAATGCGCATAAGATTATCTTCTAAGGACAAATAAAAATGTGAAGAACCTTTGTCACCCTGACGACCTGCACGCCCTCTTAATTGATTATCTACACGACGCGATTCATTTCTTTCTGTACCGACAATATGTAATCCGCCTGACTCAACAACCTGATTATGACGTTCTTGCCAGGCAACTTTATGTTTAGCAATAGTTGCTTCATCTGGATTTCCTAAAGTAGCAATCTCGGCATCAAAATTACCGCCCAGTACAATATCAGTACCACGACCGGCCATGTTCGTTGCAATCGTTATGGCTTCTGGCTGACCCGCTTGCGCTACAATTTCTGCTTCACGTTCATGTTGTTTTGCATTCAAAACTTCATGTTTAATTTTTGCTTTCTTCAATAATCCCGAAAGATATTCTGAAACCTCAATGGATGATGTACCCACCAATACTGGCTGACCACGTTTTTGACAATCCATAATATCTTCAATAATGGCATTGTATTTCTCATGCATCGTCAGGAATACCTGATCAATCCGATCATCCCTTACCATAGTACGATGAGTCGGTATAACGACTACTTCTAAACCATAAATTTGCTGGAACTCATATGCTTCTGTATCAGCGGTGCCTGTCATGCCAGATAACTTTTCATACAAACGGAAATAATTCTGGAAAGTAATGGCAGCCAGAGTTTGGTTTTCCTGTTGAATCGTCACACCTTCTTTTGCTTCAACCGCTTGATGTAAACCATCTGACCAACGTCGTCCGGGCATGGTACGACCAGTAAACTCATCGACAATCACGATTTCATTATTAGAAATAATGTAATCCACATCGATTTGATACAAAACATGAGCTCTTAGTGCTGCATTAACATGATGTAACAAATTAATATTTGATACATCATAAAGACTCGCACCGTCAGCCAATAAACCTATTTCAGATAATAATCCTTCAACCTTCTCATGTCCTTCTTCGGTAAGAAAGATCTGCTTATCCTTTTCTTCAACGGAATAGTCTCCGGGACCCTCTTTTTCTTCCTGCTTGACCAGTTTTGGTACTAAGCCATTAATTTTAAAATAATGCTCTGAGCTATCTTCAGCAGGACCGGAAATAATTAAAGGTGTTCTGGCTTCATCAATAAGAATTGAATCCACTTCATCGATAATGGCAAAATGCTGTCCACGCTGAAATTGCTCTTCACTGCTGAAGGCCATGTTGTCACGCAAATAATCAAAGCCAAATTCATTATTAGTACCGTAAGTAATATCGGCGTTATAAGCTTTTTGTTTTTCCTCGTAAGGCATTTCAGAAATAATTACACCAACACTCATACCGAGGAAATTAAATAGTTGCCCCATCCATTCAGAATCACGCGTCGCGAGATAATCATTCACGGTAATAACGTGCACACCTTTACCCGTTAACGCATTGAGATACGCCGGCAAGGTAGACATCAACGTTTTACCTTCACCTGTTCTCATTTCGGAGATTTTGCCGTCATGCAGAACCATGCCACCAATCATTTGTACATCATAATGACGTAAGCCTAAAGTACGTTGACTGGCTTCCCTTACAACCGCAAAGGCCTCAGGTAATAATGTATTTAGAATTTCTCCATCATCTAAACGCTTACGAAATTCATCTGTTTTTGCTTTTAATTGCTCGTCACTTAATGACTGTAGGCCTGACTCAAAGTCGTTAATTTGCGCAACAGTTTTACGCATCAATTTAACCAGCCTGTCATTACGAGTACCAAAAATTTTCTTAAAAAGTTT
>JAGLTQ010000086.1 GCA_023135195.1 Gammaproteobacteria bacterium
AGTGCTCACTGACAGCTTTCGCTTTTGCAGCAAAGGAAGTTGTTTATTTTTAACGGCGTATTCTACAGGCCGTAGCCACATTTGTCCTGCTTTAGCATCACTGTGCCGGAGTAGTTTTTTGATTATTTTCGGGAATATTATTGGGAGAAAGAATAAGAGGTGTAATTAATCCATTTTTTGAAAAAACTAATGGCGTATCAGGAAAATCAGCTAGTGTGAGTTTCTTAATAACTTTAGCCGCTTTATTGTTTTTATCGAGAAGTGTGCCTCTCGGACGATATTGTCGTGCTGAAATAATTTTTCCTTGTTTAAAACGTCCCTCAGCGGATAAAGTCAGTGTTAATATTGGCGCTACGCCATTATTACCTGTAATCCGGATCCCCTGATACGTTAAAAAATTTCCCAAACTATAAGCAATAAGCCTTTTTTTATACAACTCCAGGGCTCTTGGTACATGAGGACCATGCCCGATAACTAAATCAGCACCCGCATCAATCAGAGCATGACTAAATTTCACTACATCACCACGATCTTCGCCGTAGAACATCTCATTTTTGAATGGAATATGCGCGACACCTTTACCTTCTGCTCCTGCATGAATAGAAACCAGAACCAGATCACTTTTTTTAGCAAGTGCCTTAATCTGTTTTACCGCTAAAGGAATATCCAAAAGGTCATGTGAGCCACCAAATGGCGCATAGGCAATAAAACTAACGGTAAGCCCTTTAACCTTCCAACGCGCTACATCACCTACTCGACCGGTATGCAGTAATCCAGCCGTATCCAGGGCTTGCATTGATGCTGTGCGCCCTTCTTCACCAAAATCACGGGCGTGATTATTGGCGAGGCTTAAAACATCAAATCCGGCATCTTTTAGATATTTTGCATAATGTGGAGGTGAGCGAAATACATAGCAGGAAGACGAGTTTTTACACTTTTTAGCAGCTTCGCCACCTTCAAGTAGTACGCCCTCTAAATTACCGAAAGTAATATCAGCACTATCTAAAATCGGTGTAATTGCTTTTAACAGGTGGGCTCCATCATCGGGTGCTAATCGATCATCTGGAAAATTTGTACCCAACATAATATCGCCAACAGCAGTGATATTAATATCTGGTTTTTTAATTTGTGGCTTTGATTCAGGTTTACCGCAGCAAACAGGCACCGCACAACCGACAAGATTGACGGTTAAAAACAGGAGAATAAGAGAAAATAAAGGAAGTGATCTCACGAAGAGTTTATGCATCTGCACCAATACGGTATTTCGTATTGGCAAACTATAAAATTAACGAGAAGCGTGAATATATTTTTTTGGATTAACCGCTCGACCATTAAAAAGAACTTCAAAATGAACATGAGGACCGGTAGAACGGCCACTGGTGCCCATTTTAGCTACAATTTGCCCTTTTTTTATGGTATCGCCCACTTTAACCAAAAGTTCGCTGCCATGACCATAACGCGTTGAATAGCCATTACCATGATTAATTTCAACTAAATTACCATACCCCGAACGCTTGCCAGAATATGTCACAATACCCGCAGCAACAGAAACAACATCAGACCCCATTTTACCCGCAAAATCGACACCAGAGTGATGAACACGACGTCCATTAAAAGGATCGGTACGGATACCAAAATAAGAGGATAACCAACCACGAGTAATAGGACGACCTGCAGGCATCACTTCAGCCTGTAAATTGCGGTTCATCATCATTGTTTCTAAAACACTTAATTGCTGATTACGATCATCTAACTGCAATGATAAATTTTTGAGCGAGGTCATAAAATCAGGAACTTTCATTTCGGAAGATAGTTCACTGGCAGAAACCGGACCACCCTGAGCAGGTGACTGACTAAAATCGAATTCACCGTTATCCAGTTTAGCCATTGTGGTTAAGCGTGAACCTAATGCATCCAGGCGGATAACATGTGCCTGTAATTTACCAAGACGTAATGCCAAAGCATTCATATTTTCTTCAGCATTTTTTGTGACTTCGTCAATTTTGAGTCTTTGCACATCCATTTCAAACTGCATGGCAACCATTAAGTCATCAGGATTGGCCTGCATGTAATGGACACCCAATTTGTACCCTGTAAACAGAAATGTGGCAGGTAAAATGGCAAATACAGCTATTAAAACCGTGGCCATTTTCTTTTTATTCAGGGTTACTAAACCTGTTGATCCCTTTTTTCGCTTAAGCAGTATAATATTCATGGTGCTTCGGAGCGCCTCAATTTTTTATTTTAATGTATAATGTTTATCGGCAATCATCCGCAAACTATTAATATATATTATGAATTTTCCAAAGCCAATGTTCAAGTATTTGAATCGAAAAAAAGACGGGGTTGCCGACTTGGTCACAAAGGCTCGATTTATGGGAAAGTTAAACCAGGAATTCCTAAAGAATGTTCCGGCACCTGTAAATCTACATGTTCAGCTGGCATATATAAATGGAAGCAAGCTCCACGTGATTGCAGACTCTCCCGCCTGGGCAACTAAATTTCGCTTTATGAGTGCCCATATAATCCCCACACTTAAGAAAAATATTCAATATTTTCAATATCTTAAAGAGATTTCGATTTCTACAAGGCCAATTTATTTAAATGTGGAAAAAACTAAAATTGCACAGCCACGCTACATTAGTCGCGAAGCTAAAAACTGTTTGGAAAATATGGCTGAGGGTTTGAATAACGCTGATTTACAGCGCTCATTACGTCGTTTAGCCAAACGACATAAACAGAGATAATACCCACATATAAAATATATGTTACATCATATGGGGTTTAGTAAAAAATATGCGATTTATTCGCTTAACCTGCATGTACAGGTTGAGCAAATGAAATAGGTGCAGTTGATGCGTCTTCGAAAGTAACTTCTTCCCAGGCATCTTCTTGTGCTAATAATGCACGGAGCAGCTCATTATTCAGAGCATGTCCTGATTTATGTCCACTAAATGCACCGATCAGGCTATGACCCAGAAGGTACAAATCACCAATTGAATCAAGAATTTTGTGTTTTACAAATTCATCGACATAACGCAGGCCATCTTCATTCAAAACACGATAATCGTCGACAACAACAGCATTATCTAAACTGCCTCCAAGTGCCAAATTATTAGCTCGAAGTTGTTCAATTTGATTCATGAAACCAAAGGTACGGGCACGACTCACTTCGCGAACAAATGATGTTGTTGAAAAATCAACTTCAGCAACTTGAGAACCTTCTTTGAAAGCAGGATGATCAAAATCAATGGTAAAAGCCACTTTAAATCCGTCAAATGGTTCGAAATTAACCCATTTATCGCCATCTTCGACTCTTACTTGTTTCTTAATTCTAATAAAACGCTTAGGCGCATTTTGCTCTTCAATACCGGCAGACTGGATTAAGAAAACGAAAGGTCCTGCACTACCATCCATGATTGGCACTTCAGCAGCATTTAGATCAACGTAGGCATTATCAATCCCTAAACCAGCCATGGCTGACAAAAGATGCTCAACAGTCGAAATACGTACACCATCTTTAATGAGTGTTGTTGACAGGGTGGTATCACCAACATTCTCAGGTATAGCAGGAATCTCAACAGGCTCATCTAAATCAACACGTCTAAAAATAATACCTGAATCAGGTGCAGCAGGTCGAAGTGTCAAATACACTTTTTCACCTGTGTGTAAACCTACACCAGTCGCTCGAATTACATTTTTTAGAGTGCGTTGTCTAATCACTTTGTGAGTACCTTTAATTCAAAACCAATAATATTCAAAGAATATGCAACATTTAGACCTAAAATCTAATGATCCGCCGTTGAAAATAAGCGTAGCGGAAAAAACGGTACATTATAACGATATTTCCCATTCTTTCCAGCCTATTTAGCCATTTCATCGACTAAGTCTAATATAGCGTCATTCTAGCGTTTAACTTAAATCACCGATCGCCAGTATCTTTACCTCTTTGTGCAAATCAATTTGGGGGTTATTTGCACTAAATTAGTTCGATTAATCAGCCTGGCGGCGCAAAAATGCTGGAATATCCAGATAATCCATTCCACCTTCAGTTTCAGTAAAACGATCTCCGGCAACCTTATTACGAATCACCGTTGGTTTATCCAGTTGACCATAGTCAACATCACCAGTGCTGGTTTTATCAACAACCAGTTTTACCGATTTTTCTGTCATGGAGGCAGCTTCATGTTCGCGGCCTAAACCTGTTGCAACAACTGTTACTCTAAGTTCTCCGGTCATATCGGGATCGATTACGGTACCCACCACAACCGTTGCATTATCTGAAGCGAACTCTTTAACCGTGTTACCCACTTCTTCAAACTCACCAATCGACATATCCATTCCAGCAGTCACATTAACCAAAATACCTCTGGCACCTGAAAGATTTACATCTTCAAGTAAGGGACTGGCAATTGCGGCTTCAGCAGCTTCACGAGCACGATTCTCACCAGTCGCTTTACCTGACCCCATCATCGCCATTCCCATTTCAGACATAACTGTTCTAACATCTGCGAAATCGACATTGATTAAACCAGGACGTGTAATTAATTCAGCAATTCCCTGAACAGCACCTAATAATACATCGTTGCCCGCTTTGAATGCATCGAGCAAACTCACATTTTTACCCAAAACACTCAATAATTTTTCGTTTGGAATTGTTATTAAAGAATCGACATAACCTTTCAATTCTTCAATACCATCAGCAGCAATATCAGTTCGCTTTTTGCCTTCAAACGAAAATGGTCTTGTCACGACAGCAACAGTAAGAATACCCATTTCTTTTGCTACCTGAGCAACGATTGGCGCTCCGCCTGTTCCTGTTCCACCGCCCATACCAGCAGTAATGAAGATCATATCAGAGCCTTCTAATATTTCCTGAATACGTTCGCGATCTTCTAAAGCTGCTTCACGACCAATTTCCGGGTTCGCCCCAGCACCTAAACCTTTTGTAATATTAGTACCAATTTGGATCGTGGTACGTGCAGAACTATTTTTTAATGCCTGAGCATCCGTGTTAGCACAAATAAAATCTACTCCATCCAGATTTTCCTGCACCATATGTTCAACAGCATTACCGCCACCGCCACCAACGCCAATTACTTTAATAACAGCACTTTGATTTTGTGTATCCATAAATTCAAACTTCATATTTCACCCCTCCCTCTGTTACCAGAGATTGTTTTTAAATTACACTAGATTTAAAAGTTACCTTGGAACCAATTTTTCATTCGGTTCCAAACTGATTTAAACCCTTTACCCATTCGCGCTTCTGACTCACGCATTGCTCGGTTCTGATATCCAAATAACAATAAACCCACCCCCGTGGAATGTATTGGATTTCGAACCACATCAACCAATCCCGTTACATATTGAGGAAGCCCCAAACGTACCGGCATATGGAAAATCTCTTCTGCTAACTCAACTGCACCTTCCATCTTGGAACTACCGCCAGTTAAGACAATGCCCGCTGCGCACAAATCTTCAAATCCACTTCGACGCAACTCAGCTTGAATCAAAGTGAATAGTTCTTCGTATCGAGGCTCAACAACTTCAGCCAAAGTTTGGCGAGCTAAACGTCTGTCCGGACGTTCACCTACACTTGGCACTTCAATTGTTTCATCAACACTGGCAAGTTGAGTTAATGCACATGCATATTTAATTTTAATTTCTTCGGCATATTGCGTTGGTGTACGTAACGCCACGGCAATGTCATTTGTCACTTGATCACCAGCAATCGGAATAACGGCTGTGTGACGAATAGCACCTTCAGTAAAAACGGCAATATCTGTTGTACCGCCACCAATATCAACTAAACAAACACCTAATTCTTTTTCGTCTTCAGTTAAAACTGAATGACTTGAAGCCAACTGCTCAAGGATAATGTCATCAACTTCAAGACCACAACGTCGTACACATTTAATAATATTTTGTGCCGCACTTACCGCACCGGTCACCATATGAACTTTTGCTTCAAGCCTCACACCCGACATACCGATGGGTTCACGAATACTTTCTTGCTGATCAATAATAAATTCCTGAGGTAAGATATGAAGTATCTTTTGATCTGCAGGAATGGCAACTGCACGAGCAGCATCAATAACGCGTTCAACATCTGCCTGCATTACTTCTTTATCTCGAATCGCCACGATGCCATGCGAATTTAAACTACGCACATGACTACCCGCGATACCGGCATAAACAGAATGAATCTGACAACCAGACATAAGTTCTGCTTCTTCAATTGCTCGTTGAATCGATTGCACTGTAGATTCAATATTTACAACCACTCCCTTTTTCAAACCTCTGGAAGGATGTGAGCCCAAGCCTATAATTTCAACTTCATTGTCAGGCGTTATCTCACCGACAATCGCAACCACTTTGGAAGTACCTATATCCAAACCCACTATAAGATTTTTTTCCATTTTCTTAGACATGTTTCATGTCTCCTAACTCACCTTTATTATTTTGTAATGTCTTTTTCCAACCTATTGCCATGCCATTGGTATAACGTAAGTCAATCACTTCTATATCATTAACTCGACTAGCCAGAACTTTGGTGTAAATACGTATTAGCCGATCCAACCTGCGAAGAGTATCTCCTCGGCCAAGAACAACTTTTAATCCATTATCAAATTTTAATTCAACGGCATGACGCGCATCGATTTTTAAATACGTAATTTTTCGTTCTATAGGAATTAATAACGTATTCATTTCGTAATATTTTGTTAGCATCAATTTATTTAAACTCGCACTACCTTCAAATACTGGCAATGTATTTAATATCATTTTCTTTAATGGCTTAAACACATCTCCATTTGAATTTATAAAACCTGCTTCTTTAGAGATAGCAACGGGTTGTTGTTCAACAACACTCACGCTTAATGTATCTGGCCATACTCGTCTAACAGATGCCTCACTCACCCAGGGTAACTTTTCAACTTCTTCTCTAACGCGTTCCACATCAACATTAAAATAACCGCCTGCGACAACACCTGCGACAGCACGGTGTAACATAGCCTCATCAACATTCACAAAGGCGCCATGTACACGAATCTTATTCACTGGCAATGTAGATGGGTTGCTTAAATGATCCTGAGCAAAAAATATTACTGCGCAGCCAATAACTAAGGGAAAAAACCAATTCATCCAACGATATGATATCGAAGGTAGTTCCTTCTTTTTTAAATATGCAGCTTGTCTAGTAGCGGATGACATTTTTACGCCTCAACTAATGTTTGCGATAAAATATTAAATACAAGCTCACTAAAGGAAAAACCTTTCGCTTTAGCCGCCATAGGAACCAAGCTATGACTGGTCATTCCTGGTACAGTATTAATTTCAATAATTGAAGGTTTACCTTCTTTATCACTCATAATGTCCACACGTCCCCAGCCTTTTGCGCCAACAGCATCAAAGGCTGATATTGCTAAACGTTGTAACTGTGATTCCTGTTCTTCATTTAAGCCACATGGACAATTATATTGAGTATCATCATCATCATATTTTGCAGCGTAATCATAAAAATCTCGCTTGGTTTCAAGACGTATAACGGGTAGAGGTGTTCGTCCTAATATTGCAACGGTATACTCTTCACCGTGAACCCATTGCTCTGCGAGTACAGTATCTCCATACTCAGAAGCTACCTTCCATGCTTTGCTCAAGCCGTCTTCTTCATCAACCTTGCTCATACCGATACTGGAGCCTTCAAGAGTGGGTTTAACCATAATAGGGAAACCCAGGCTCGCTCCGACATAACTCATATCTGTTGTTTCTTCCAGTTTCATATATGCCGGTGTTGGTAATCCAGAACCTTGTAATAATTCTTTACAACGTAATTTGTCCATTGCTATAGCTGAAGCAAGTACTCCACTCCCGGTATAAGGCAGTTGTAAAACTTCAAGTACACTTTGAATCACGCCATCCTCGCCACCGGGCCCATGTAAAATGATAAAGACACGATCAAACTGACCTTTCTTTAAATCATCAAAAATTGATTCACGCTTCACATCAATTTTGTGCGCATCCACTTTTTTTTCTAATAATGCATTTAATACTGCAGCACCACTTTTAAGAGACACTTCACGTTCTGCTGACCAGCCGCCCATTAAAACAGCAACTTTTCCTAAATCTTTAGCTTGTATATGAGATGAGTTATTCATCACGCTCACCTACAATCTGTACTTCACGAATCAAATCAACGCCATGCTGTTGTTGTACTTTTTCATGCACTGTTTCAATTAGCGTTTTAATATCCTTCGCTGTAGCTGAACCCGTATTGATAATAAAATTAGCGTGTTTTTCTGAAACACATGCTCCACCGACACAAAAATCCTTTAAACCACAACTTTCAATTAATCTTGCGGCATAATCACCTTCTGGATTTCTAAAAACAGAACCCGCATTAGGCTGTTGCGTTGGTTGTGTTGCACCACGACGATTAAGATGGTTTTTAATAGTTTGTAAGCTTTTTTCTTTATTGCCTTTTGATAACTTGATTACTGCCGAAACAAACCATTCATTCTGAATATTTTTTTCTTTGGCTTCTACGTGACGATATTCAATAGAAAATTCATCTGGCTTACGTTTATGTATTTCACCCTTTATATTGATCGTTTCAACACTTTCAACGACGCCCCATGTTTCACCACCAACAGCACCCGCATTCATTTTTAGTGCTCCACCAATGGTTCCGGGGATACCTGATAAAAATTCTGCGCCAGTTAAACCCAACTTTGCAGAAAACTTTGCTAACTTTGGACTCGGTACACCCGCTTCGACATAGATACGCGCTTCATCAATACTCTTAATTTCATTTAACACGCCACTGGTACAAATAACGGTGCCACGAATACCTGCATCAGTTACTAATAAGTTGCTACCTAAACCTAACCAGAAAACGGGTTCATTCGTAGGTAAACTTTCAAGATAAGCAGACATATCATTAATATCAGAAGGACGATAAAAACGATCGGCAACACCACCTACTCGCCATGATGTATGACGTGACATAGGCTCATTTTGTAACAAAATGCCTTTATGTGTCGTGGTGTTATATATCTGGTTGTCGTTTGTCATCGCTAGTCTCATATCTAAACAGATACCAACTCTTCTTTTAATTTACTTGCTGCAACACCAATGCTACCGGCGCCTAAGGTTAATAAAATATCGCCGTCTTTTAATACACCCTTTAAGGTCGCTGCAAGCTCTTCAATGTGTTCCACGAATACTGGTTCAACCTGGCCACGAGCACGTATTGCGCGAGCAAGACTACGTCCATCTGCTCCTGCTATAACTGCTTCACCAGCTGAAAACACTTCTAACAAAACTAAAGCATCAACATTTGAAAGTACCGCAGTAAAATCTTCAAATAAATCACGTGTCCGCGAATAACGGTGTGGTTGAAAGGCAACAACTAATCGTTTCTCTGGCCAACCACTTCGAATAGCGTGTATTGTTGCTTCAACTTCTCTTGGATGATGTCCATAGTCATCAATGTGCATGACTTTAGTTTTTCCAACTTGGTATTCACCGTTAATTTGAAAACGTCGACCAATGCCCTCAAACTTCAATAATGCTTTTTGAATTGCGTTTGCATCTACACCAATTTCATTCGCTACTGCAATTGCCGCTAAAGCATTTAGAACATTATGTTCACCAGGCATATTCAATGTGATATCAAGCCAGTTTTTATCATCTGCTTTTGCAACAGAGAAAAATGTTTTACTGCCTTCTTGTTTTAGATTGCTTGCACGAATGTCTGCATCTTCACTAAAACCATAAGTAATAATGGGTCGATTAATTTGTGGGATAACATTTCGAACCTCATCATCATCAATACATAAAATAGCAAGACCGTAAAAAGGAAGATGATGTAAAAACTCGATAAAGGTTTGACGTAAAACTTCGAAGTCTCCGCCATATGTTTCCATGTGATCGGCATCAATATTGGTAACGACGGCCATCATTGGTTGTAAATGCATAAACGACGCATCACTTTCATCTGCTTCAGCTACCAGGTAGTGACTTTCACCTAAACGTGCATTAGTCCCTGCACTATTCAGTCGTCCCCCAATAACAAATGTAGGATCAAAATTACCTTCAGCCAGAACACTTGCGACTAAACTTGTTGTTGTTGTTTTACCGTGTGTACCTGCCACCGCAATGCCATAACGAAAGCGCATAAGCTCTGCTAACATTTCAGCGCGAGGTACGACAGGAATTCGTTGTTCATGAGCAGCAACGACTTCCGGGTTATCTTCTTTTACTGCCGTTGATACAACCACCACATCACAATCACGTATATTTTCAGCAGTATGGCCTGAATAAATTTTCGCACCTAACTTAGTCAATCGTTGAGTCACTGCATTTTCATTAAGATCTGAACCACTAATGTCATAACCCAGGTTCAACATAACCTCAGCAATACCGCCCATGCCGACACCACCAATACCGACAAAGTGAATACAACGAATACGCCCCATGCTCGGTTCGTCACGTAGTTGAGCTAAATCAATATTCTTAACCATGCGATACTCCTAAACATACTTCAGCAACAACTTTTGTTGCATTCGGTTTAGATAATTCTCGTGCAGCATTCGCCATTTCAATCAACTTTGTTCTACCTGCTTGTAACAGCTCTGAAATTGATTCTTTGAGTTTAGGAATTAACTGATCTTGTTGTATTAACACTGCCGCACCAACCTTTGTTAAATAATGTGCATTTGCAGTTTGATGATCATCAACCGCATATGGATATGGAACTAAAATTGCACCAACACCTGCATTTGCTAGCTCCGATATAGTTAATGCGCCTGCTCGACATATCACTAAGTCAGCCCATGCATATGCTTCTGCCATATCCTCAATAAACTCAGTAACCTTTGCTTCAACATTTACTTTCTTATAATTTGTCATTGTTGCATCAAGTTTGTTTTTTCCGGTTTGATGCCAGATATTAGGCTGCAATTCTTTTTTAATATCTGATAAAGCTTGAGGAACATTTTCATTTAAAGCTTGCGCACCTAAACTACCGCCAATAATCAATAAACGAATATTACCTGTGCGATTAGCCATTCTGCTATCAGGCTTAGGCAACTCAGAAATATCTTTACGAATAGGATTGCCTGTTGGAATAATATTTTTATTACCCTTAAAACTATCTGGAAATGCCTGCATAACGGTTGTTGCCAGGTAACTTAATACCTTATTTGTTAAACCAGGAATTGCATTTTGTTCATGCAGGTACAATGGCTTGCGCAATATGTAGGCAGCTAAACCACATGGCCCACTCACAAAACCACCCATTCCTAAAACCGCATCAGGTTTTACTTTTAAAAAGATTTTTAATGTCTGAAAAATTGCTATAACTAACTTCATCGGCACGAATATCAAATTCAACAAACCTTTTCCACGTAAGCCACTAATTGAAATAAGTTCTAATGGAATATTGGCAGCGGGTACTACACGGTGTTCTAAACCTTTAGCCGTACCAATCCATGTCACTTTCACACCTTGTTCTCGTAAATAATCTGCGACAGCCAATGCAGGATAAACATGACCGCCTGTTCCGCCAGCGGCAATCAAAATATGTTTTACTTGATGTGCTTTAATTGGCTTCACTATGATCCACCCCCTACTGACGTTCTTTTATTTCGCTTATTTTGGCCTGCTCGATCATGTTGTCGTGTTTCATAATCTGCACGGAGTAACATAGCAATAACAATACACATAATAATTAAACTACTTCCGCCATAACTCATTAGAGGCAAGGTCAAACCTTTTGTTGGTAATACACCCATATTCACACCAATATTTATAAATGCTTGTAAACCCAACCAGATGCCAAGACCATATACGAGAAAAGCAGTAAAGGGTCGTTCACGTTTTTCTGCACGACGTCCAATCATTAATGCACGTATAACGATAAAACAAAAAAGCATTATTACAATCATGACGCTAAACAAACCTAGTTCTTCTGCCAGCACTGCAAAAACAAAATCAGTATGTGCTTCGGGTAAATAAAACAATTTTTGTACACTCGAACCCAAACCAACTCCAAACCATTCACCTCGACCAAATGCAATTAATGCCTGGGTTAACTGAAAACCACTATCAAAAGGATCGGCCCAGGGATTAAGGAAGGTTGTTAAACGTTCCATACGATATGGAGAAGAAACAGCGGCTAAAGTTAATGCTGCACCCATTGTTAACATAAGGAGAATGAACTGGAAAAAACTTGCTCCACCTAACCACAACATCCCCATAGCAGTGATGGCAATAACAGCAACAGCTCCAAAGTCAGGTTCCAGGATCAATAAAGTAGAAATAATAAATATCAAACCTAGAGGGCGTAAAAAACCACTTAAATTCGTTCTCACTTCTTCATTGTGACGAACAAGGTAACCAGCAAGATAGATAACCGTGGCAAGCTTCACAAATTCAGATACCTGTAATGAAATTATCCCCAGGTTCAACCAACGTGCGCTGCCGTTAACTTCTTTGCCTATTCCAGGGATTAAAACCAGCGCTAATAAAGCTAAACTTATAACAATAAGTATCGGGCCAGTTTTTTGTAAAAAATCGAGAGGTATTTTAAAAATAATAAAGCCAGCAATAAGTCCTATAACTGAATAAGAAAGTTGATGCCAGAAATAATATAATGGCTCAGATAGTTGACGTTCCGCAATAGAGATAGATGATGAAGCGACCATAACCAAACCAAGACAAAGCAAGATCAATGCACTTATTAACAAAGGAAGATCTAACTTCTCAATAAGTGGCATAGCTTTTTCTTTCGCCAAAAATCTATTTGCCGAGGTTTTATTTAAATAGCCTTGCGGTAAAGATATTACACTCATTGCAATACCTCCATAACCGCAGCGACAAATTGCTCACCACGTTGTTCATAACCCGAAAACATATCGAAACTGGCACAGGCGGGAGAAAGTAAAACTGCATCGCCTGATACAGCAACTTCATTTGCTTTAGTAACAGCTTGCACTAAGTTTTTAACTGAAGTAATTTCTGTAAGACCAGATAACTCGGTTTTTAGAAGTTCTGCATCTTCACCCATTAGAATAAGATGCTTAACTTTCTTATTAACAACATCTTTTAATGGTGAAAAATCCTGACCTTTAGCCTGACCACCTGCAATTAAAATAATTTCATTTGCATCTGTACCATTAATGGCCGCAATAGCAGCACCCACATTGGTTGCTTTTGAATCGTTATACCAGGCTATATCATTTTTTTCTGCAATCCATTGGCTGCGATGAGGTAAACCGGGGAATGATTTTAAAGCAGTTAACATTCCATCTAAAGGAATATTGGCTTCCTGTCCTAAAGCAAGAGCAGCCAATGCATTAACCATATTATGCTGTCCTTTGATCTTTAATTCAGATACGGCTAGTAATAATTCACTGCCATAACATAAATAAGCATCATTTCCTTTATTGCAGATGCCAAATTCTTTTTCAGCCGGTTTGTTAGCAGTAAAGCCCAATAATTCACGCCCTTGTCTTATCAGGTTAACCGTTGCCATAACACGTTCATCATCAAGGTTTACAATGAGTGAGCCTGTACCGTAATAAACTTTAGCTTTAGCTGCGGTGTAATCATTTAAATCACAATAGCGATCCATATGATCTTCACTAATATTTAAAATAGCAGCTGCACATGCATTTAAACTTTCAGTTGTTTCTAATTGAAAACTTGATAATTCAAGTATATATAAATCAGGACGTGGCTCATGTAATAAATCTAAAGCGGGTACACCAATATTTCCACCAACTCTTACATCCAACCCTGCCGCTTTTGCCATCTCACCTAATAATGACGTTACTGTACTCTTGCCATTCGAACCGGTAATAGCAATAACAGGGGCATTTGCGTTACGAGCAAACAATTCAATATCACCAATAATTTCAGCGCCACGTGCGCGTGCTTCTACAATTAAAGGTTCACGCAAAGAAATACCCGGACTAACAATTAAACATGTTG
The DNA here is from genome assembly GCA_023135195.1 of Gammaproteobacteria bacterium. Taxonomy (GTDB): domain Bacteria; phylum Pseudomonadota; class Gammaproteobacteria; order UBA6429; family Thiohalophilaceae; genus JAGLTQ01. Next base: position 13,999 of record JAGLTQ010000086.1, read on the forward strand.
CCCGCATAAAGGCTTCTGAATTAAAACCACCAACAAATATTGCAATATCAGGATAGGCTTCTTGTAATTCATCTAATGCAGGGGGATGTTCACGACTATCTGTTATCGCAACCTCAACCCCATCTTCACTTAAATAACGCGCACACGAGAACCCGGTTTTACCTAAACCAACAATAAGAACGCGTTTGTGTGACAAGCTATCCATATTTTCTATGTCGTTACTCTCAATTTGTAAATTTTCTGCCAGCATCTTATTTTTATCGAATCTTTAATGATGCCAAACCAATTAATACCAGCATTACCGTAATAATCCAAAATCGAACAATTACACGAGGTTCCGGCCAGCCTTTTAGTTCGAAGTGATGATGCAATGGCGCCATACGAAATATTCTTTTACCCGTTAGCTTAAATGATGCCACTTGCAAAATTACTGATAAGGTTTCAATAACAAATACACCGCCCATAATAAACAGGACAAACTCCTGGCGAACCATGACAGCAACAACACCGAGTGCAGCACCTAAGGCTAAAGCACCTACGTCACCCATGAAGACCATAGCGGGGTATGTGTTAAACCAAAGAAATCCCAAACCAGCGCCAACAAGCGCACCGCAAAAAATAACCAGTTCACCAATACCAGGAATATAAGGAATAGATAAATATTCAGAAAAACCGGAGTGGCCAGAAAGATAGGCAAAAATTCCTAACGCACCGGCAACCATTACTGAAGGTAAAATTGCCAGCCCATCAAGACCATCTGTCAAATTAACAGCATTACTTGTACCGACAATCACAAAATAAGTTAGTAAGACATATGACACCATACCCAATGGAATTATGATGTCTTTAAAGAAAGGCACGATAAGTTGTGTTTCAACAGGTGACACTGATGAATTAAATAAATATATTGCAACAGCAAACCCTGCAACAGATTGCCATAAATATTTATAACGTGAAGCCAAACCTTTTGGATCTTGTTTAACAAGTTTTTTATAATCATCAACCCAACCGATTGCACCATACATAAACAACACTGCAATCACGACCCAGATAAAACGATTCTCTAAATTTGCCCATAACAATGTGCTAATAGCAATTGCAACAATAATCAGGGCACCACCCATTGTTGGTGTACCCGCTTTGCTAAAATGTGATTCCGGGCCATCATCTCGAATAGTTTGACCAACATTGTATGCGCTTAACTTTCGAATCATGTAAGGGCCAATCAAAAGAGAAATTAACAACGATGTTAAGATCCCAAGAATTGCACGGAACGTTAAGTAGTTAAAGACATTAAATCCACTATAAAATTCTTGTAAGTATTGTGCTAAGTGATAAAGCATCTTTTTAGCCTTCTGCCATGGTTAGTGCATTCACAATATGTTCCATATGCATGCTTCTTGAACCTTTCACTAAAAGCGTGACCTCTTCCGAGAGTTCACCACGTAATGCATTAATCATGTCTTCATGTTTATCGTAACAAAAGCCATTGCCACCAAATTCTTTTGCTGCTTTAGCGGCTAACTTCCCAAATGAGTACAATGAATCAACTCCACTTTCTTTTGCATAACTTCCCGCTTCGATATGTAAGTTATCTGCGTTATCACCTAACTCACCCATATCACCTAAAGCTAAAAAACGTTTACCTGAAAAATCATGCAAAACATTTAATGCTGCATGTAATGATGTTGGATTAGCGTTATATGTATCATCAATAACACGACTATCATTTAAACCGTGTTTTATTTGTAATCGTCCATTAACTGGCTCTAAACTTTCCAAACCTTTTACAATTTGTTGCAGAGAAATATCTGCCGCAATTGATGCAGCAATCGCCGTTAAGGCATTCATTACATTATGCGAGCCAAGTAATTTAAGTTTAATTTCACAATCACCTTTAGGTGTTATTACTTTTAAAGAGCTACCAGCAATACCCGATTCCCATTGACACGTTACATCAGCCTTATCTTTTATCCCAAAACTAATTACATTGTATTGAGATGTTATTTCTTTAAAATAATCATAAAACTGATCATCAGCATTAATAATCGCTGTTCCAGATTGAGATAATCCCTGAAAAATTTCACCCTTTGCTTTTGCTGTATTTTCAATGCTGCCAAAACCTTCCAGATGAGCAGCCCCTACATTTGTTACTACTGCAACATCAGGTAAGACGAGGTTTGTCAGGTATTTAATTTCTCCAGTATGGTTAGCACCCATTTCAATAATTGCGGCATCATACGTTTCATTTAATCTAAATAATGTTAATGGAACACCGATATCATTATTTAAATTTCCAAACGTTGCCATTGCAGATTGATTTTGATTTACGATACTTGCAATCATCTCTTTAACTGTTGTTTTTCCATTGCTACCCGTAATTGCAACAACAGGCTTCTGGAATTTTTGCCGCCATACCTTGGCCAGAAAACCTAATGCTTGATGCGTATCATTTACCGTAATTACATTTTTTGCATCAATCTTATCTTCAACCAAACAAGCCACCGCGCCTTTCTCAAGTGCGGCTTTAATAAAGTTATGGCCATCAAAATTGGGGCCTTTCAAAGCAAGAAATAATTCTCCACCCTGAATGGTTCTTGTATCTGTTGAAATACCTTTTACCGTAATATTTTCACCAATACGTTTGGCGGCGAGGTGTTCCGATAAAAGTATTTCAGCAATATCATGAAGTGACATCGAAAACGAATTTGAAGTATTTACGCGGTGTGATAAATTAACAGACTTCATCCTGCACATGCCTCAAGTTGTTGTTTTACTTCTTCGGCATCATTAAACGGATATTTTGTATTACCTATAAGCTGGTAGTTTTCATGACCTTTACCTGCAATTAAAACGACATCCCCTGCTTTTGCATGAGTAATGGCATAATTAATTGCATTATGCCGATCATCTTCAATTGAAAGGTTAGCCTTTCCTTTCATACCCGCTTTAATGTCTTCAATTATTTTTGAAGCTGTTTCACTTCGTGGGTTGTCATTTGTTAATACAACATAATCAGCTTTATCTTCTGCAATTGCGCCCATAAGCGGACGTTTGCCTTTATCACGATCACCACCACAACCAAAGACACACCACAAATCATGTTGGGTATGTTGACGTAACGAAGTTAAAGCTTGTTCGAGCGCATCAGGTGTATGAGCAAAATCAACAATGACTAATGGAGCATTATCCCCACCAAAACGTTGCATACGACCAGCAACACTTTTAATTGTTGTTAAGCGTTTCAATGATTCATGAAACTCAATGCCTTGCAATAACATGACAGATAAAACAGCAAGTAAGTTGCTGGCATTAAAACCACCAATAACAGGAGCAGTTAATAATCCTTCACCCCAGGGTGTATTCACTTTCATGGATAAGCCATTCTGATCCAGCTTAATTTCAGAACCATACACATCAGGATTAAATGTTTTATCTAAACCATATCGCACACAATGAATACTATCTGCTAAATCATCTGCAATATTTCTCCCTACTTCATCATCAACGTTAATAATTGCATTTTGTAAGTCTGCAAATTTAAACAGCTTTGATTTTGCTTCAGTGTAACTTTCCATATCACCATGAAAATCAAGATGGTCTCGACTTAGATTAGTAAAAACAGCGCTATTAAAACGAATGCCATTTACACGTCCCTGAATGAGTGCATGAGAGGAAACTTCCATTACAGCAAATTTTACACTGCTGGATTTAATGTCTGCTAACCATTGATGACAAGCAATTGCATCGGGGGTAGTAAAACCTGTTTCCTTTAAATCTGGATACAAACCACTACCCAACGTACCCATTACTCCGCAAGGTGCATCAATACTTATCATTTGCGCAATAAAGTCAGCACATGATGTTTTACCATTAGTCCCGGTAATTCCACACACGGAAATTTGTTCTGACGGGCAGGCAAAAAAACAGTCTGCAAACTCACCGACTAACAGGGTTAAGTTTTCAATGGCAATAATAGGAACGTCTATATTTGACACACCATGATTTGAAGTTGTTTGACGCCAATTAAGTTTAATTGCATCAATAGAAGCATCCGCTTCCCATAAAACGGCAGCAGCACCCCGTTCAATTGCATTATTTATAAACTCAATACCATTAACAGTCTCACCTTTGATAGCAATAAAGAGATCGTTCTTTTTTATGCTTCGACTATCAAGACTTAAACCCGTAATATTAATATCATTAAACTTATCATCGGAAACATGTCCTGCTAACAAGTCATTCAAATTCATTGAGTACTGTTTAGTATGTGAGGCCATTAAATCTTTCCTCCCATAGATAACTCAGCTAATTGAACAGATTTATTTGTTACATTGTCAGGTGCGATGTCCATCAAACGTAATGCACCCGACATTACTTTTGAAAAAACAGGTGCAGCGACCTTACCGCCATAATAAACATCACCACGTGGTTCATTTATTGTCACAACCATAGCCAGACGTGGATTACTTGCCGGAGCCATACCTGCAAATACAGCGACATATCTATCATCACTATAACCACCCGCACTGGCTTTTTTTACCGTGCCCGTTTTTCCTGCTATGCGGTAACCTGCTACAGCAGCACGTGAACCTGTGCCTTTTTTACTAACAACACCTTCTAGCATCTCGCGAATTTGTTTCGCATATTTAACAGGCAACACCCTGGTTTCACGTTCGGCTCCATTTACCCGAATAAAACTGACCGCAGGCATAACACCATCATTTGCGATAGCAGCATAGGCACGGGCAAGTTGTAGCGGTGTCACAGACAACCCGTAACCATAAGAAAGCGTTGCTCTCTCAACCAGTTGCTTTTCTGTTGGTAAATTAATTATTCCACCCACTTCACCCGGGAAACCACTACCAGTAGAAAAACCAAAGCCAATCCGTGAATGTACGTCGGTTAAGTTTTTAGCTGAAATTGCTAAAGCAAGTTTACTAGCACCAATATTGCTCGACTTGGATAAAATAGTAGATAAATTAATTCGCCCATAATTTTTAACATCCTGAACAACATATTTTCCAATTCGAAAATACCCCGGACTGGTATCAACCATACTATTCGCTTTGAATTTTCCACTTTCTAATGCTGCTGCAACAGTAAAGGGTTTAATGGTTGAACCTGGTTCAAATACATCTGTTACTGCACGATTACGCAGGTGGGAACTTTTTAACTTTCTACGGTTGTTTGGGTTATAAGATGGTTGATTTACCATTGCTAAAACTTCACCCGTTTTTGTATCTAAAATAACAGCTGAACCCGACTTCGCTTTGTATTGAAGTACCGCACGTTTTAGTTCGCGATAGGTTAGATATTGCAGACGGCGATCAATACTTAACGTTAAATCATTTCCCGGTTGTGCAGCCTGAATTGATTCAACATGTTTAATTGTTCTACCCAAACGATCTTTTATGACCATCTTACGACCTGATTCACCACGCAACCAATCATTGTAGGCAAGCTCAAGTCCTTCCTGACCTGCATCATCAATATTGGTAAAACCTAAAATATGTGAAGCAACTTCACCGGCCGGATAATAACGATGGTACTCACGTTGTAAATAAACACCGGCAATATTTAGCGCTGCAACTTTTTCAGCCTGTTCAGGATGAATATGTCGTTTTAAATAAACAAACTCACGTTTTTCACGTTGTAATACCAAACGCTCAACTTTTTCTATTTTTAAAGAAAGTAAACCTGTTAACTTTCTCCATGATGTTCTTGCTGTTAAAAATTCAGATGGATTAACCCACACAGAATCAACCGGTGTACTCACTGCAAGAGGCTCACCATGACGATCCGTGATAACACCCCGATGCGCTGCAACCGGCATGGTACGCATATATCGGGCATTACCTTGTGATTGTAAAAAATCTTTATTCAATACATGTAAATCAACCGCACGCCATAACATTATGGCGGCCACAGCAAAAGCAATTCCAACTACAACGAGTAATCGAAAGTGGCTAACAGGACTGTGAACTTGATTTTTCATTATTACTTCGTTGGTCTCACAATTAAAACTTGTTCATATTCTGGTGTAATCATGTTTAAACGTTTTTTTGCCGTACGCTCTATTCGACTATGAGTCGCTAAAGTACTTTGTTCGAGCTGCAAGCGTCCCCATTCAACATTCATTTCATCACGTTCTTTTTTTAATGTATCCAACTCTACAAATAATTTACGTGATTCATGTTTTGAATAAACCACTCCCAAGGATGAAGCTAAAACTAAAAAAGCTAATCCAATAACCAACTTCATGCCAACTTTTTTACTTCATATATACTTCTCTTCAAGACAAACGCTCTGCTACACGCATAACCGCACTTCGCGCACGCGGATTTTCATCCAGTTCCTTTCGCCCTGCTTTAATGGCTTTACCAATCATTTTCATATTTTGATTAAGCTGAACATGCATCACAGGTAGATCCAAAGGAAAATTATCACCTTTACATTGTTCACGAATAAAACGTTTTACAATTCTGTCTTCTAAAGAATGAAAACTAATCACCACCAAACGTCCACCCGGTGCAAGAAGTTCAACCGCCTGAGATAAACATGTTTTTAAATCTTCTAACTCTTGATTAATAAAAATTCGGATTGCTTGAAATGTGCGTGTTGATGGATCTTTATTTCTATCTTTAGATGGGCTCGCTGCCGCAACAATGGACGCTAAGCGCTTTGTTGTATTAATCGGTTGTTCTTCTCTTGCCTCAACAATGGCTTTAGCAATACGGCGTGCAAATTTTTCTTCGCCGTAATCAAACAACACCATCATGATGTCGCGTTCTTCCGCGCTTGCTAGCCATTGTGCGGCTGACTGTCCTGAATCAGGATCCATACGCATATCAAGAGGGCCATCAAAACGAAAACTAAAACCACGCTCAGCATCATCAAGTTGTGGAGATGAGACACCAAGATCAAGAAAAACTCCATCGACCTTACCTTGCCAACCTAATGCTTCTACCGTTTCTTTAAGTTGAGTAAATGAGCCGCGTTTAACATGAAGACGTTCGTCATTTGCTGCAATGCTATTAGCCGTTGCAATCGCTTGAGGATCTTTATCGAAGGCCAATAACTTACCGCTTTCACCTAGCTCTTTAAGAATTTCCTGGCTATGGCCGCCACGACCGAAGGTACCATCTATATAAAAGCCTTTAGGTTTAATATTTAGTGCAGTGAGTGTTTCCTCCAAAAGAACTGGCTTGTGAATAAGCGTACTTGATGTACTCGCGGTCACAATGATAAAGACTCCAGTTCTGCGGATAAGGCTTCGTCAGTATTATTATCGGTTACCCAGCTATCACGCTCAGTAACCCAGGTTTGTTCATCCCAAATTTCAAACTTATTACCCTGACCCGTTAAGGCAATACGTTTATCAAGGTTGGCGAATTCACGTAACGGGGGAGGTAAGAGAATTCGACCGTTGTTATCCATTTCAACTTCCGTAGCGTGACCAATGAGTAGACGTTGCAGACGGCGGGCTTGATTATTGAGGT
>JAGLTQ010000087.1 GCA_023135195.1 Gammaproteobacteria bacterium
CATTCCCGCGTAGGCGGGAATCCATATATATTGTTATGTCCGGTTTCGGCCGGACAGCCGAACCGGTGGCTGACCGGTAGCAGGTATCTTTCTTTTGCTTGTCCAAAAGAAAGGTACCAAAGAGAAAGACACCCGAAAACTTGTTGGGATTTTCAATCCCAATGCCCTGTGCATTGAAAAGTAAACGAGCGCTGCGCAACTCGCGCTATGCTACGCATTGATCGCGCTCAAACAGTGCTCGCTTTAATCTCGTTTATTTTTCAGCTACTCGGCAGCGTTTCACGGGATTGAGTCACTTATTTAGTATCGCAGATTTGGGGGGCAGAGATAAAAAATCTTAGCCGTTTCAAATTCACATTCATTAAATAATTTTTGCTCTGCCCCCAAATATAGTGCAGCGAGTGGGTAATGATTTAGATCTTCGTGGTGGTATTATTACGGGGCATGGTTGATTGATAATATGACTGTAGCTGGAGTTTGAATCTTTTTATTAAACATTCTGTCGCATTACATATTTATGAAAACTATATTTCTGCCTGAGTCTTTTGCTTTGTAAAGTAAATCGTCGGTATCTTTATATATTTCATCCGTGTTTTTTATATCACCAGCATTTTTACAAACAACACCAAAAGAAGCTGTTACGTATTTACTTACATCACTATTACTATGTGGTATTTTAAGGTTTTCAATATTTATTCGAATCGTGTTTGCAAAATCTAATGCTAATTGTTTATTTTCTGCTTTAAATATGATGCCAAATTCTTCACCGCCAAGTCTAAAACAATAGTCGTCACCTCGTTGCAGTGATTCTTTTAAAGAACGGGAAATGTTTTTTAATACGTTATCACCTTTTTGGTGACCATAAATATCATTATATTGTTTGAAATAATCTACATCCATAATTAAAAAACAAACCTGTTCATTATTTCTTTTAGCAGAGTTAATTATTCTTGGAAAGATGTCATCAAAATATCTTCTATTATTAATACCACATAGACCATCTGTAATTGAAATAGCCTCAATTGTTTTTCTATCTGTAATGTTTTGCATTATTAGCATGTAGCAAATTTTTTTATTATTCTCATTAAATCTGGGAGAAATTGTAGTGTTCACCCAATAAATATCACCATCGGGTGTTAAGTTTTTAATTTCACCTTTCCAGGTTTTATTTGATTTAAGGATTTGTAATATATTTTTGTAGGTTGATTCATCCATGTCGGGGTGTTGGATAAGCTTATGAGTAAACCCCAGTATTTTCTCTTTTTTATATCCGGATACCAGGCAAAAAGCATCACTTACTTCAATAATGATTCCATCTAAATCTGTAGTAGAAAAAATAACATTTTCACTGATGATGTCATGTGACTTTTGTAATTGGCTTGAAATTTGTTGTTTGTTTTTAATATATAGATTTGTTGCAATTATCCAAATAATCATAAAAATAAAAATAACAAGTGTAATTAAAGAAGTTACATTTTTTTCAAATGATTTTTGTTCCTTAATTATATCGGTTATATCAAAAGCCACGATTAAAGTTGTTGTATCACTCAGGTTTATTGAGATAGCACTAAAGCTCTTGTTGTTATTCTTGATTGGGATGCTATAAGGATTTTGTGGAGTAGTATGAGTAGTTTTATCCAGGTTAAAGTTTTTAAATAGTTCTTCATTTGTTGATTTGAATAATATTAAACCATTTTTAGTCTTTCCTAATGAATTCAAAAAAACTTTGTTTTTTGTGTTTTTCACTAAAAATAGAGATTCATAACCAAATTTGTTTTTTATATCTTGTGTCAGAGTACTAATATTAATGCTGAATTCAGCAACGCCTAAATATTTATTCTCTTTTGAGAAAATGGGTGTGACAATACGTAAAAAATAACCGAATTTACCAGAGTCAAAACTTGTTACTTGTTGATGATATTCATTAACGCGATCTATTAAAGGCTTCTTTCCTTTTGTTATAAATTTGTCAGCTGCGTGAGGTTTATGAACCCTTATGAAAGACATATTATTAGGTAGGATTATATGTAAGCCCCAAAAATCATGATCTCTTTTCTACATTCTGTCAAAGTAGCTTTTAATGGTTTTATAAAATTCTTCCCTATTATTATTTTCTAATGACTTAACAATCTCTACATCAGAGAATATTATTTTGGCCGAATTTGTGTACAGCTGTTTTTTTTCACCAATCAAGTAGGTTATTGATTTTTTTATAAATTGTTTGGTACTGTTGATGTTTTCATTAACACCATCATTTTGTTTCTCGATAATATAATTACCAAAAATGAAAAACATAAATAAAGCAAAAACAACAAAAAATGAAAAACTGATGATTTTTGTTTTTATGAAAGACATATAGATACTATGCCCATTAAGGTGTGCAATTACAATGGTTTCTAAGGAGCTTTACTGAGATGTGAGAGTTTGTGAGCATGCATTTCCCGGTTTTTTCCATCAAATTCTTCAATAATTATTTTTTCCAGCTGTGGTTCAAGATAACGAACATTAACGTCATACCCATCAGGGTTGGTGCGAGGTATGTAGAATGATTTTATACCACAGATTTTACAGAATTTATGTTTAGCTTCAGCGCTATCAAAGGTATATGTAGTTAAATTGTCTTCGCCCTGAAGTAATTTAAATTTTGTGTGTGGGACAATTAAATGTAAATATCCAGACTTCGAACAAATACTGCAATTGCAATCCTGGCACTCAATTTCTTCAGGAGCTTCAACTTCAAACTGTACTGCGCCACAATGACATTCACCTTTATAAATTATAATTAATTTATTTTTCCCGCGCTTTTTTTAATGCTTTATTTAATTTCTGACGAATAGTATTAATATCCTGATTGCCTTTTTTAATATATTTATTAATGCATGTTTTATAGTTCTTTATTTTTTTATTGTAGCTTTCTACATTGATATTATATTTTGAAATTTCCAGGTTATATGTTTCTACATTTTCAAAGGATGATGCTTTGCCTGGTTTTTTAGGTATAGCAGGTTTATCTTTGCAAGTATGGTTTGGGTAAGAGGTAAAGTTAACAGGCGTTGAAGTTGGTTTTTTAATTTCGTTTGCGCAGCTTTGTGCGGTGATTAAGACAATTGTTAGTAATAAACCTGTTCCTGGATGATTCATTTTTACTGGTATTGTCCTTCCGTTATTAAATATAAATTGTCGCTAATCCTAAGAAGGCTAAGAATCCAACAATGTCTGTAACGGTTGTTAAAACCACGGAACCGGATAAAGCAGGATCGGCACCATATTTTTTTAATATTAAAGGGATGGTCGCGCCAGAGATAGCAGCAACAATAAGGTTAATAACAATTGCGGCTGCGATAATAAATCCAAGTTGACTATTTTGGAACCAGAGCCCCGCGACAACCGCAATAACGATTGCCCAGATAATGCCGTTCCAGACACCAATCCACATTTCTTTAAGCAATAATTTATGCGAATTACTTTTTCCAATTTGGCCTAATGCCATGCCACGAATAACCAGTGTTAGTGTTTGGCTTCCTGCTATGCCGCCCATGCTGGCAACAATCGGCATCAGTACTGCAAGAGCGACCATTTTTTCGATGGTGGCACCAAAGAGCCCGATAACCCATGAAGCAAGAAATGCAGTGAGCAGGTTAACGCCCAGCCATACTGAGCGGCGACGGGTACTGGTGAAAACAGGGGCGAACATATCTTCTTCTTCATTCAATCCGGCCATACTCATTAAGGAGTGATCGGCTTCATCACGAATGACGTCAACAACATCATCGATGGTGATCCGGCCTAAAAGATGATTCTCTTCATCAATGACGGGTGCGGTAATTAAGTCGCGGTGCTCAAATAAGTTAGCAACATCACGTGCATGCTTATTGGCATAGATACCTTCAATATTCGTTATCATGAGATCATCGACCAGCATATCTGGAGCACTGGTAAGAATCAGGCTTAGAGGGAGTATGCCAAGATAATGATTTTCGCGATCAACAACAAAGAGGTTATCGGTGCCTTTTGGAAGGCTGCCTTTTCCTCTGAGATAACGTAAAACAACATCAAGTGTAATATCTGCACGAATGACGATGGTGTCTAAATCCATCAGACCACCGGCAGAATCCTCGTCATAGGATAAAACTGATTTTAATCGATCGCGTTCCTGAGTTTCCAGGCTAAGTAGAACTTCCTGAATAACATCTTGCGGCATTTCAGGAAGAATATCGGCGAGATCATCCGTATCCAGAGTTTCTGTCGCAGCAACTAACTCATCCGTTTCCATTTTATTGATAAGAGCCGCACGTGCTTCATCATTTAAATGGAGTAGTATTTCACCATCACTATCATCAGGCACATACGGCCAAACTTTTTCACGTTGGTTTACTGGGAGAGATTCGAGTAAGTGAGCAATTTCTGCCGGATGCATTTCACTCAGAAGTTCAACAATTTGTTCAGGCTGATCGTCACGCAAGATATCACTGATTTTTTCAATCAGTGTGTTATGCGTATCCTGTTGTTGAGATGAGCTGCCAGGCATGATGAACCCTCTATTGTTATATAAAGAGTGTAATGCCTAAAAGGATAAAAGTGAACTCTATATAAAAGAATAACTTAGAGGTAATTTTGCAGGTTAAATATATTATTCGGTTTCGCCAAAGCGGTTTTCAATAAGTTCTAACAGGGATTGCATGGCCTGCTTTTCATCAATGCCATCAATTATCAGTTCAACCTCTGAGCCTTTGGCTGCCGCTAGCATCATAACACCCATAATACTTTTGCCATTCACATTCTTATTGTTGCGTTGCAGATTAATGTCAGACTCGAATAAGGATGCTTGCATGACAAATTTTGCAGCAGCTCGGGCATGTAGACCAAGTTTATTGATAATTGTTGTTGTTTCTTGTATCACGCGATGAATTCTTTATCTTTCTACTATAATAACGCCAGTCTGGCCGCCACTGACGGCTTTATTGGCAAGTTTATCTATAGATAGTTTTGGGTAGTTCATTATTCTTATAAGCATGGGTAAATTTATACCTGTGATAATGGTTACATTATCAGTTGCGAGTTTAGTGGCAATATTGCTAGGAGTAGAACCATACATGTCAGTAATAACAAGTACACCATCGCCAGGAGTATTTAATTTTTTTAAGTATGTTTGAGCTTTTTGGAATCGTTCTTCAGGATCACAATTTTGTGATACAGGAAGTATTTCGAATGGCAAAGGACAATCACCTAATACAGAGATGGCAGCATCAAAAAGCGCGCCTCCCACATTATTATGGGTAATGACAAGTAAGCCGACCATTACGATATTTCCCTGTGTCTTGAAAGGACGTTATTGTGTTTATTTCCAGTCATTTTAGCAAGTTTATTTACCAGGTAAACAGAACGATGTTGTCCGCCGGTACAACCAATCGCAATGGTTATATAGCTGCGGTTATCTGCTTCAAAGCGCGGAATCCATTTGTGCATAAAATTCAAAATGTCATTTAGCATTTCATCCACTTCTTTATGACTATCAAGGTAGTGAATAACAGCTTCATCAAATCCCGTTAATGTTCTTAGTTCAGCAACCCAGTGAGGGTTAGGCAAACAGCGAATGTCAAAAACAAAATCTGCATTAATGGGGACACCATGTTTAAAACCAAAAGACTCATACATGATTGATATATTCTGATTGTCGGCTTTTTTGACCCGAACTTTAATTAAATCACGCAGCTGATGAACATTGGTTGAGCTGGTATCTATACGCAGGTCAGCTTTCGAAGAAATAGGTTCAAGCAAAAAACGTTCTTGTATAATGGCTTCATTGAGAGGTGTTTCCTGATTACTCAGTGGATGCTTGCGGCGTGTTTCACTGAAACGTTTTATTAGCGCAGCGCTGCTGGCTTCGAGAAAAAATATTTCACAATCAATGTTCGTTTTTTGTAGTTGTTGAATTTGTTGCGGGAAGCTTTCAAGTTCAGCTGCAACATTTCTGGCATCGATACCAATAGCAACATATTCATGCTTGGCTGATATAATTTCTTTTGTCAGGGCTTCAAGCATGTTAATGGGTAAATTATCAATACAGTAATACTCGAGATCTTCAAGTACCTGTAAGGCAATACTTTTACCTGAGCCAGATAAACCGCTAACGATAACCAGTTTCATAATTGTAAGAGTTATATTTTTTATTAAGTGAATTAAATTATTCTAAATAGCATAGCATAAGATTGTACTAATCACCGTCGATGAGCTTCTGTTGACGTTTTATAAAGTCATCTGCTGCATTATAGCCATTTAAATATAGTACATGATTGCGAACTGCAGCTTCAATAATAACAGCGACATTTCGGCCAGGGGCAACGGGGATTTGTACTTCCGGTATATCTACATTAAGGATACTTTTTTTACATTGTGAGCCACCGATACGATCAATTTCCCAAATTTTAGTATCAGAATTGTTGTTATCCAATAAAGTATCGATATGCACAATAAGTCTTAAACGTTTGGTTTCAACAATAGAGCTGTCGCCGAACATGGCGCGTATATTTAAAATACCTAAACCGCGCACTTCTAAAAAATCTTTTAACAGGGCAGGGCTGCGACCACGAATAGTATCGGGTGCGCTGCGTTTAAATTCTGGGGCATCATCGGCGATGAGTCGATGGCCTCGACTAATGAGTTCAAGTGCAAGCTCACTTTTACCGATGCCACTGGGACCAGTGAGTAAAACGCCGATGCCCATTACTTCCATAAAGACACCGTGCATGATCTTGCTATCACCCAGTAAACGACCAAGATGATATTGTAATAATTCAGTCAGCTCGTTGCTGGCAAGGGTTGAATAGAGTAAAGGTGTGTTGGTCTGTTCAGCGGTTTTAATAAAATCATTCCCAATATCATCACCTTTTGTTATTCCTGCAAAAATAATCATTGCGGGCTCACAATTAAATAACCGTGATATGGCATCTTCGTGGGAATTTTTTCCTAGCTGATCCAGGTATTTAACTTCTTCCGGGCCCAGAACTTGAACTTGATTAGGTTTGACCAGGTTTAGATAACCTGCAATGGGAATTCCGGATATTGATTTTTCATTTTGTAATAAGCGGTTTTCGCCTTTTTTACCTGCTTGCCAGTTTAACCTCAGTCTTTCGCCATGACTTTGTATGAAATCGCGAGTAGTGAGATCGTCATTCATAATCAGTTAGACTTTTGCCACTCGGTCAGCAGTTGGTAGGTTTCTTCATTACTTTTGCTTTGATGTAATTTTTCGCGAAAACTTTCTTCATTGAACATGGATGCTAACAATGCAAGCACCTGTAAATGCTCATCAGTTGATTCTTCTGGTACAACTAATGCGAAGAGCATATCAACGGGTTGGTTATCAACAGTATTGAAGTCGATACCTTGATCCAGTTGAATAAAAGCGCCCGTTATTTTATTGCAGTTTTTGATCCTGCCATGAGGTATGGCAATACCATACCCCACACCAGTTGCACCTAAGCGTTCACGAGAGATTAAGCTATCAAAAATATCACTCGCATCAAGTTGATTTTGATCCTGAGTAATAAGTTCACTTAATGCTTCAAGTGCGCGCTTTTTACTTTTGACATTAATATCGCTTTTTACACGATTAACATTAATGATTTCAGATAACTGCATGTAATGAGTATTCCTTACTCTTCTTCGCTGACAGGTTGTTGATGTTTAATATCACTACCTTCCTGACGATGGTGATCTTTGAGTTTCTCTTTATGTTTTTTGATTTGGCGATCAAGTTTATCGGCCATTGAATCAATTGCAGCATACATATCTTCTTCTGTTGAATCTGCAAATAAGCTAGCACCATTTACATTCACAGTGGCTTCAGATTTTTGTCGCTGCTTTTCTACACTTAGAATTACATGGACATTATTGACATGGTCAAAATGTTTTTCAAGGCGTTCCAGTTTTTCTGCTACATAAGCTTTTAAAGAATCAGTAACCTCGACATGGTGTCCAGTAATATTTAATTGCATAGTTTTCTCCTTTACGTGCTGTTAAGCGAGTCGTTTACGTTCATTAGACGGTGGAATCGTCAATGACTCTCTATATTTAGCGACCGTTCGTCGTGCAACATTAATTCCCTGATCTTCGAGGATAAGAGCTATTTTATTATCACTCAAAGGTTTCTTGGGCATTTCTGCCGCAATCAGTTTTTTAATTAATGCACGAATCGCAGTTGCTGAACATTCTCCTCCACTTGCGGTACTAACGTGGCTGGAAAAGAAATACTTTAATTCAAAGATACCCCTTGGGGTGTGCATGTACTTTTTAGTCGTAACACGAGAAATAGTTGATTCATGCATATCAACCGCTTCTGCTATATCATGCAGGACTAATGCTTTCATGGCTTCTTCACCATGCTCAAGAAATTCTTTTTGTCGTTCAACAATGCAATGTGCAACTTTTAATAACGTTTCATTGCGACTTAACAGGCTTTTAATAAACCACCGTGCTTCCTGCAAATGATTTTTCATTGAAGAGTTATCGTCACTGTTTTTTACACTTTTAATCATATTTGCGTAAGTCGCATTTATACGTAACTTAGGCGCAGCATCGGAATTTAGTTCGACTTTCCAGGTGTTATTCACCTTTTTAACGGTGACATCGGGAATAATGTATTCCGCTTTGTTTACATTTTCCTGTCCACCCGGACGAGGATTCATACTTTGAATAAGTTGAATAACATCTTTTAAATCATCTTCAGATATTTTCAGTTTACGCATAAGTTGTGGATATTCACGGTTTGCCAGTAAATCGAAATAGTTATCTACTAATGTAATGGCATATTCTCGTAAATCAACATCATTAGGCTGTCGATGAAGTTGAATTGAAATACTTTCCCGTAAGTCGCGTGCGCCTACTCCCGCAGGATCAAAGTTTTGAATTTGTCTTAATACGGCCTCAACCTCATCCGCTTCAACTTCAATATCAGCAGACAAGTCGGCAAGTGAAGCCGTAATCTCTTCAATGCTACTTTGCAGGAAACCATCATCATTAATTTCATCAACGATGACTTCGGCAATGGCAGCATCAATTTCACTGAAGGGCGTCATTTTCAACTGCCACCGTAAACGGTCATGCAGGTCTTCGGTACTTGATGTGTAAACTTCAGGCTGATCATCTGCGCTATAAGATGACGATGCAGTAGACGTTGTGCCGGGTAGAATCGAATCGTAAATATCATCCCATGAAGTATCAACGGGCAAATCATCTGGCATGGTGTCGGAGGTTGTTGTTTCTGATGTGTTTTCTAAATTACTTTCACTCGATGCGTCTATATTTTCATTTTGCGTAACATCATTATTTTCTGCCGCTACTTGAGTATTTTCTTCAGAGCTAGAGGCTTTTTCGTTTGTGCTATTTTCACCCTCATCACCCATTTCCAACATCATATTGGAATCAAGAGCGTCTTGAATTTCTGCATTTAATTCGAGTGTAGACAATTGCAACAAACGGATTGCCTGCTGCAGCTGGGGGGTCATGGTCAAACTTTGACCTAATCGGAATTGGAGTGCTTGTTTCATATAGTATTAAAAAGTACCGGCACCTTCATATTATATTTAACCGGCTTAATCTGATTTTAGCTTATTTTGAGAGAATGTGTAGTAATGATTTTATTATGTCTTTTGAATTTAGAGCTTGAAGTTTTCACCTAAATAGACTTCACGAACTTTTTTATCATTTAGTAAATCATCGGGTTTACCACTAGCGATGACTTCCCCCGCATTCATTATGTAGCCACGTTCGCAAATGCCTAAGGTTTCCCGAACATTATGGTCGGTTATTAAGACGCCAATATTGCGCTCTTTCAGTTGCTGAATAATGGACTGGATATCACGTACTGAAATAGGGTCAACACCCGCAAACGGTTCATCTAACAGAATGAAACGTGGATCAGTTGCCAGGGCGCGGGCAATTTCAACACGACGACGCTCTCCGCCTGACAGGCTCATGCCTAAGCCATTTCTGATATGTCCAATATGGAGCTCTTCGAGTAAGTCTTCAAGCTTTTGTTCTTGCTCGACAGGACTGAGTTCTTTACGTGTTTGTAAAATCGCCATAATGTTATCCGTTACAGACAACTTACGAAAAATAGAGGCTTCTTGAGGTAAATAGCCAATACCGAGGCGGGCACGTTGGTGCATAGGGAAATGGGTTATATCAGTGTCGCCGAGAGTAATACTGCCTTTATCGGCACCGATGAGACCTGCAACCATATAGAAGGAGGTTGTTTTGCCCGCACCATTGGGCCCGAGTAATCCAACAACCTCTCCACTATGAATTTCCATGGATACGCCATGCACAACACTTCGGCCTTTGTAGCTTTTACAAAGATTATCGGCTTTTAAAATATTGACTGTTTTATTCATCTGCTATTTGATCTTTATTATTCGTACTGTTTCCAGTATTTTTACCATCATTATCATCTCCACTCGGCCCAATAATGACATGTACTCGACCCTTTGACGGCGTTTTATCTGATTTTATTGCATTGTACTGATTACCCGCGGCGGTGATGGTGCGTTGACGAGTATCATACTCGATAGTTTCACCACTAAAGTGACGATCGCCCTGATCCACAAAGGCTTGTCCTTTTAGTGTTAAGCGCTCTTCATATACAAAATATTCCATTTTCTTTGCCTGAGAATGAACCTTGGCTTCATTATCAGGGTAGTGCAGCACATCTGCGGGAGAGCCAACAATCAAAGCTTTAGTTAATTTTCCAGCATTATAATACAGCGTAATGGTATCGGCCTTAATACTGAGCGTACCTTTTTTGAAGAAGACCGCCCCCCTATACTTACTGACACCATTTTTTTCATCCAGTAATAAATAGTGTGCCGTGATATCAATTGTCTCTTGATTTACGTTAGCGGCAAAAGCAGGACGGATGGTTATAGTTAGTAGCAACAGGCCGAATAGAAAGAAAAATTTATTTCGCAGGCAAAACATAATGACTCCGGGTTTTGGATAAAAATTCAATTTTATTTTTATTCATATCAGCACGCATGCCGATTGCCTGTATTACGTTAGCTCCCTGAATGAGTTTGATTTTTGATGTTGTATGCGCAAGATTTTGTTTTGGTTCTATTGTCAGTTGCTCCGTTGTGAAAATCATAGCGACTTTATTCGTACTTACTATTTGCGTCAGAACAACTTTACCCTTGAGGTGAATTTTTTCATTATTTTTTAAAATAATCGCTTCATTTGCCTGAGCAGTCCAGGCCTTAATATTATTTTCATAAAATGAAATGAACGGTTGTTGTAATTTCATGCTGTCATCATCAGGATAATGTTCAAGATGACGGGCTTTTACCTGATAGGCTGGTTTACCGCTTTTGTCCATGGTCGTCGCGGTAAACCCTTTTAGGAAGTAATCAGGATCATGGCGAGGTTTTTCAGTTGTTAGAA
>JAGLTQ010000088.1 GCA_023135195.1 Gammaproteobacteria bacterium
GCGGTTCATTAAGTGCAATGACGTGCTTTTTCACAGTATAAATAGGCGTATTTGCTAAGTTGTTGTTTTTGATCGTATTTATTCATAATTTCGTGGGGATTCGTCAGACTCTGCCCCCTTGATCCTTGAGTTGGTATGTAGTTATAACATTGTTGACAACTTTGTAGTGTTTTACTATTATTTATATATTATAACATCGTTCTTACGAGGTCTAAGATGAAAGCAAACTTACAAAAAATCGGAAACAGTACTGGCGCGATTATTCCAGCTCATATTTTAAAAAAGTTTAATTTAAAAGTGGGCGTTGCAATTAATATCATTGAAGAAGATAACCGAATTATTATTGAACCAGTAGAAAAAGAATTAACATTGAAAGCGGTTTTAGCTTCATGTTCGCCTGAAAAAATGGAGCTTAATGAAGAAGACAAAGCATGGTTAAAAATGCCGCGAAAAGGAATTGAGATTTTATGACTGTAAGACAATATATCCCAAAACGCGGGGACATTGTTTGGGTTCATTTTGATCCTTCCGCCGGTCATGAGCAGGCAGGTAAACGCCCGGCGATTGTTTTAACCGAATATGTTTTTAATGAACAAATAAAACTCGCTTTGGTTGCTCCTATTACAAACACAGTAAGAGAGCACGGTTTTGAGGTTGAACTAATTAAGCAAAAAACAACGGGGGCGGTTTTATGCCAACAGATTAAAATCATTGATTTTTATGAAAGAGAATTAGAATTTATCGAGAAAGCAAAGAAAAATATTATTGATAAAGTGCTAAAGATAAGCAGAATTTTATTAGCCTAGCTCACCAATTCAAGGACTCAGACTCTGACGAATCCCCACGAATTTTAATAAAAAATCGATCAAAAACAACAAGTCAGTAAAAAACACGTTAATACTCGGAAAAAAGCACGTTCTGGCATCACTTAATGAACCGCTTCGCGTTTCACCTCAGAATTGCCTTCGGCAGATCATCAGGTACTACTTCGCTTTGCTTAGGGCGCGTCAGTATTACCTTAACTTGCTATAAATCGACCGTTACTTGCTTGATTGCGCAGTTATGCTAATGATAAAACTACCCCATGATCAAGCACAGCAAAAAAACAACTGTTCAAATTACACGACTTGGTTCAGCTGATTTTGATGATCGCATAAAACAGTCATTAGCGGTTTTGATGCTTACTTTTGATGGGTTGCATCATAAGCAATGAATGCAAAGACGCTAATGACAATAAGCAAAACTAAAGTAGATAATATATCCATTGTTACAGCTCCTTTAATGTTACACAATCCTCTCCGCTGACAGCGGGGTTAGTGGGGAGTTCGGTAGTGCCACTTCAAACCTGTCATATCTCAATCCGGTTTTGAGCTACGATGCTAACAACGTCTATTTAAGCCTGGTTCGAAACGATGTCAATTTCAGTACAACCGGTGTTACACCCAATCAAACCGCTGTATTCAATGCATTGGATACGTTAGTCACAACCAACCCGCTGGCGGTGACTGACTTAATGAATAATTTGATAGAACTGAATGACAGTGATGTCCATGATGCGCTGGATAGCCTCAGCGGCGTAACACATAGTGCGATGCCTGGCCTATCTAACCTACTGATGCGACGCTTTTTCCAGTCGATCCATTTTTATCGCGGCAATCAGGATTTGAGCAGTAGCTTTGGTGCTTTCAGTAATGAAGGTTCTTCTCGATCGCTCTTGGGTTTGAACAGCGGGGATGCCTTTGGCAAGGACAACCTCGGCGCATCATAACGAGTAACCATGATGCAGGGTGGACTATGCCCCCTCGAAAATCTCTGACAAGAGGTAAAAATACAGGAAAAATAAATGCACCAAAAAGGTAAAGGGGATGTAAATAGAGGCTAGATTGCACAAGAATAGTGCAATTATATTTTTTGCTGCAAAAAAGCTTATATTCCTCTCTGTATTTCTTTTCTTCATTCCAGCATGGTGCGAAAATAAAACCATAAAAATTATATGAAATGCTTTTTCTGGATTTAAGGGGACAAAATGGAAAACATTAAGCCTGCAACAGATGTGTTGTTTATATTACTTGGTGCCATCATGGTGCTTGCTATGCACGCTGGTTTTGCCTTTTTAGAGGTAGGAACCGTACGTAAGAAAAATCAGGTCAATGCCCTGGTAAAAATCATTGTTGATTTTGCTGTTTCAACGATTGCTTATTTATTTATTGGCTACGGTATCGCTTACGGTATTGATGGCATAAATATTTTTGAAAGTGCAAAAGCTTTAAGCGAATTAAACGGTTATGCGCTGGTTAAATTCTTCTTCTTACTTACCTTTGCTGCTGCAATCCCTGCGATTATTTCGGGTGGTATCGCAGAACGCGCACGTTTTTATCCTCAAGTCGCTGCAACATTTATTATTGTCGCATTCATTTATCCCTTTTATGAAGGCATGATGTGGCATGATAATTATGGTGTGCAGGCTTGGTTGAATGAGTCATTTGGTGCAAAATTTCATGATTTTGCTGGTTCCGTTGTTGTTCATGCCATGGGTGGTTGGATTGCTCTGGGTGCGGTTATTTTGCTTGGACATCGATATGGTCGATATGGCAAAAATGGAGAGGTTTATGCTCATCCGCCTTCAAGCATTCCCTTTCTTTCGCTGGGCGCCTGGATTCTAACCGTTGGCTGGTTTGGCTTTAATGTCATGTCAGCACAAACGATTGATGCGATTGCCGGCTTGGTTGCTGTGAACTCACTCATGGCAATGGTTGGCGGTATTTTGGTGGCAACAGTCGTTGGCCGAAATGATCCGGGTTTTGTTCATAATGGTCCATTGGCCGGTCTTGTCGCAGTCTGTGCAGGTTCAGATATCATGCATCCCTTGGGCGCCTTAATTACCGGTGGTATAGCTGGTGGTTTATTTGTTTATACATTTACCCTGGCACAAAACAAATGGAAAATTGATGATGTTCTTGGTGTGTGGCCATTGCATGGTCTATGTGGTGCCTGGGGTGGTATTGCTGCGGGCATTTTTGGTAGCACAGCATTAGGTGGTCTTGGTGGTGTGACCTTTATGTCTCAATTAGTGGGTACAGCGATAGGTCTCTCGATTGCCCTAGTGGGTGGTTTTGTTGTTTATGGTGCGATGAAAGCATTGGTTGGTATTCGTCTCAGTCAGGAAGAAGAATATCAAGGTGCCGATTTGAGTATTCATAAGATTGCATCTGAAGCAGAACATTAAATAGTTCTGCTCTTCATATATAAAAACGGCGTTTTGACCTTAAGGTTGGAACGCCGTTTTTTTATTGTTCTATTTTCCCTCTCAGGGCTAATATTTACTTAATAATTTTGGGCTAAACTGGATCATCGTGAGACAAAATGATACCTTTCTCCGTCCTGAATTATATGGTCAAAAAATGCGCAAATTACACATTAGAACCTTTGGTTGCCAAATGAATGAGTACGATACTCAAAAGATGGCTGATGTCCTAAAGGCCTCTCATGGCCTGGAATTAACAGATGTGGATAGCGAGGCAGATGTTCTTATTTTAAATACTTGTTCAGTGCGTGAGCGCGCACAAGAAAAGGTATTTTCTCACCTCGGAATGTGGCGCAAATTGAAAGCAAAACGTCCTGAATTAGTGATTGGCGTGGGTGGTTGTGTAGCGAGCCAGGAAGGGGAGGCTATTTTGAAACGAGCCCCTTATGTGGATTTAATTTTTGGCCCGCAAACCTTACATCGTTTGCCACAAATGCTGAGCGATGCCACCAAAAAGCACAAATCAGTGGTGGATATTTCTTTCCCTGAAATTGAAAAATTTGATTTTATGCCTGAGCCTAAAAGTGATGGTGCCAGTGCTTATGTTTCTATAATGGAAGGGTGTAGCAAATACTGCACGTTCTGCGTGGTGCCATATACACGCGGTGAAGAATTCAGCCGACCTTTTGATGACATTATTACTGAAATTGCATTATTGGCAGAGCAAGGTGTGCGAGAAGTTAACTTGCTTGGGCAAAATGTAAATGCATATCGTGGCATTATGGATGATGCGGACGATGGCACTACAGCAGACTTAGCTTTATTAATACACTATGTTGCGGCGATTGAAGGTATTGATCGTATTCGCTACACCACCTCGCATCCTATTGAAATGAATGACAATCTCATTCAGGCATATGCAGAAATTCCAGAATTAGTGAGTCATTTACATTTACCCGTACAAAGCGGTTCAGATCGTATTCTGGCGCAAATGAAGCGCAAACATACCGCTCTTGAATACAAAGCGACTATTCGCAAATTAAAAGCAGTACGTCCTGATATGTGTTTCTCATCGGATTTTATTATTGGTTTCCCGGGTGAGACCGATAAAGATTTTGAAGACACTATGAATCTGATTGCAGATATTGGTTTTGATCTTTCATATAGTTTTATTTACAGTCCGCGTCCGGGTACACCGGCAGCAACGTTGCCGGATGATGTGGCAGACGAAATAAAAAAATCACGGCTGAAAAGTTTGCAAACGCGAATCAACCAACAAACCCTCGCAATCAGTGAAAATATGATGGATACAGTTCAGCGTGTATTGGTTACCCGAGCCTCAAGAAAAGACGAAACTGAGGTTAGCGGCCGCACAGAAAACAATCGTGTGGTAAACTTCAAGGCAGATAAATCATTGATTGGTCATTTTGCAAACGTGAAAATTACTGAAGTTCGTCCTAACTCTTTACGCGGCATCCTTGTAGATTCGGTTGAAGAAACTAAATCTGCCACTGCCTCAGCATAGCGCTTAATTTTATTTACCTATTTTGAATACCTCGACACATTCTCTCGATATCACTTTAGATCCCGCCGATAATCAGCGGCTTGCAAACCTGTGTGGTCAGTTTGATGAGCATTTACGTTTGATTGAACGTCGCATGGGCGTAGAAATAAATAATCGTGGTAATACCTTTCGCATTATCGGGAAAAAGAAATCTGTTGAAGAAACAGAAGAAATATTACATGAGCTATATAGAGAAACAGATAAAAATACATTAACACCTGAACTTGTTCATTTACATTTACACAATGTAGGTTCTGAACCAGTAGATAGTAGAAAGGAACGTTCCGGTGAAGAAGTTGTTATTCAAACCAAGCGTGGACAAGTTCGCGGACGTGGTGCGAGTCAGCAACATTATTTACGTTCTATTGCCGATTATGATGTTAGTTTTGGTGTGGGCCCGGCAGGTACCGGTAAAACATACCTGGCGGTTGCTTCTGCGGTTGAAGCGCTTGAACGAGATCAAGTGCGACGAATTATTTTAACGCGTCCCGCTGTTGAATCAGGCGAACGTCTTGGTTTTTTACCCGGTGATTTAGCGCAAAAAATCGACCCGTATTTAAGACCGCTTTATGATGCCTTATATGAAATGTTGGGCTTTGAGAAAGTCGCACGCTTAATGGAAAGAAATGTTATTGAAGTTGCCCCCCTGGCTTATATGCGTGGACGTTCATTAAATGAATCTTTTATTATTCTTGATGAAGCACAAAATACAACAGTAGAACAAATGAAAATGTTTCTTACGCGTATCGGCTTTGGATCAAAAGTAGTTGTTACGGGTGATGTTACGCAAATTGATTTACCTAAAGGGCAACCGTCTGGATTAAGGCAGGTTATTGATATTCTCTCAGATGTTGATGGTCTAAGTTTTAGCTTTTTTACACCCAAAGATGTTGTGCGCCACCTTTTAGTGCAACGCATTGTTGAAGCATATGACGCCAATGATGGCGAGCTACATAGATAACACCACACACTAAATGGAAATTAATTTAGATGTTCAGCGTGAGGTTGATGCCTTACCAAAAGATGAAGAGTTATTAAATTGGGTAACAGAAACGCTTAACTTTGAAAAATACGGCGATACAGAGTTGACGATACGTTTTGTCGATGAAAAAGAAAGCGCCGGGTTAAATGAACAGTATCGACATAAATCAGGCTCTACTAATATTTTATCTTTTCCATTTGAAACGCCTGCTGAAGTTGAATTAGATCTGTTAGGCGATTTAGTTATATGTACAGACGTTGTAAAAAAACAAGCTGTTGAACAAAAGAAAGATGAGTTAGCTCACTGGGCACATATGGTTGTGCATGGCACATTACATTTATTGGGATATGATCATCTAACAGATGCCGAAGCAAATATTATGGAAGATAAAGAAAGACATATATTGTCACAATTGGGGTATACCGATCCATATCGGGAAACAGAAGAATGAGTGAAGAGCAACCGGGTAACCCGGACAAAGAGATAAAGACACAACGTTCATGGATTGAGCGTTTAGGACAAGCCTTACAAGGTGAGTTAAAAGACCGTGAGCAACTCATGGCCGTGTTAAATGAGGCGCATAAAAATAATATTATTGATCATGAAGCCTTTAGCATGATCGATGGAGCGTTGCAGGTTGCTGAAATGCAGGTGCGTGACATCATGCTCCCTCGCTCACAAATGATTGTTCTTGAAATGGATTCAACAGAAGAAGAACTAATGGATACGGTTGTTGTGTCTGCACATTCCCGATTCCCTGTTGTTGGTGATAGCAAAGATGAAATTGTTGGTATTTTACTGGCAAAAGATTTATTGCCACATCTGGTTAATAGCAGTAGTGAAAAATTAAAAGTTCGAGATGTATTAAGACCTGCAGTGTTTATTCCAGAAAGCAAACGTCTTAACGTCTTGTTAAAAGAGTTTAGAAGTACTCGAAATCATATCGCTATTGTTGTAGATGAATATGGCGGCGTAGCTGGCATGGTGACGATTGAAGATGTGCTGGAACAAATTGTGGGTGAAATTGAAGACGAGCATGATTTTGATGAAGATACTTTTATCTACGAGCATACTAAAGATCGTGCAACAGTAAAAGCGATTACCCCGATTGAAGATTTTAATGAACATTTTAAAACCAGGTTTAGTGACAATGAATTCGACACTATTGGTGGTATTGTGATGCAAGCATTTAGCCGGGTACCAAAGCGTGGAGAGACTGTTGTTATAGAAAACTTTGAATTTAAAGTATTACGCTCAACTAGTCGTCGCATTAGTTTGCTGGAAGTTTATCCTAAGACGGTTGTGCCTATTGAAGATGTTGAAGAGGCAACGGAGTCTGCCGATGTTGAACAAGATTGATTTAAATATCGTTGAGTCTGAACTCTCCCTAAAATATCAGTCATGGTTTGCTTCATCTCGAATCGGATACCTTCTGGTTTTTATTGCTGGCGCAATACTACCGCTCGCCTTCTCTCCTGTTAATTTTTATTTAATTGCCCTTTTAAGTCCCGCAGTCCTTCTATATTCTTTTTTATTTGTAACACCACAACGTGCCGCATGGTTAGGTTGGTGGTTTGGTATGGGTTTTTTTGGTGTTGGTGTTTCCTGGGGTTTCGTCGCAATATATATTTTTGGTTTAAGTTCTGTTTTTGCTTCTGCCGTGCTCACCTTTATTGGTATCAGTCTTATGGCGGCATTTTTTGCCTTGCAAGGATATGTAAGTGTTCTCTTTATCCGGAAAATTCATATAGAAAGTAAAGTGTTTGTGCTTATTGTTGTTTTCCCCTTGTTTTGGCTTTTGCTTGAATGGTTTCGTGGCTGGTTTTTAACAGGATTTCCATGGATAAGTTTAGGCTACAGTCAAACAGGCAGTGTTTTGTCTGGTTACGCAGCAGTACTGGGTGTTTACGGAATATCATGGTTAACAGCATTAAGTTCATCTTTATTATTAGTTGCTTTTCTTTTTAAAAATAAAAAAAGTATCTTTGTTTTAGTCGGTGTTATGGCTATCTGGTTTGGGGGGTATTCTCTATCTCTAGTGGGCTGGACTGAAGTAGCAGGTGAACCATTAAAAGTAAGTTTAATCCAGGGTAATGTTGAGCAAATAAATAAATGGGATCCGAATCATTTTGAAAAAAGAAAACAACGTTACCTGTCTTTAACCAGAAAGCATTGGGATAGTGATCTTGTTCTCTGGCCAGAAAACTCATTAACGGTTTTTCATCATCAACTAGAAGAAAGCTTATTAAAGCCTCTTGCTGAAGAAGCGAAGAAAAATAATACAGATATTATTTTAGGTTTGCCGGTTTTAGATTTGGAGACAAAAGAATATTTTAGTAGTTTAATGGCGATTAATAATTCGGTAAAAGACAGCAGGAAAATACAGTTTTATCATAAAAGTCATCTTGTTCCTTTTGGTGAATATATTCCATTGGAATCATTATTTCGAGGCTTAATTACCTTTTTTGATTTGCCTATGTCAGGTTTTACCCCAGGACAATATGATCAAAAGTTATTAACTGCCGCCGGACAAAAAATTGCTCCGACTATTTGCTATGAAGATGCTTTTGGTGAAGATTTAATTCGTTTTTTACCTGAGGCAACACTACTGCTGAATGCGAGTAATAATGCCTGGTATGGCGATTCATTTGCACCCCATCAACATTTACAAATCTCACAAATGCGTGCGCTGGAAACAGGACGGGATATGATGCGGGTGACAACAAATGGTGTTTCTGCTCTCATCAATCATCAGGGTAAGATCACTTCTCGCTCACCGCAGTTTGAGTCTTATGTTGTAACCGGATTTGTTCAGCCGCGAAAAGGTATTACACCTTATGTTCGTTGGGGTAATGTTTTTGTTTTATTTGTAATGTTTTTTGGACTTGCTGGAAGTGTAGTTTATAGCAGAACTAAAAATAGTTAAAGCAATATTAATTATGTTTTTTTAGGAAAAATATGCTGGAGGGATTTATTTAAATGGTTTGAACATCAAATGTGGCCTGACCCTGACGGATCCTTCTCTTTAATTCAAGCTATGACCAAATATAATCTATTACCTGCTGTATTTGATTCGGCTTTAACTTCCAGCGATATTTTTCTGCAATCGCTTTTTTATTTTTACGATGCTGTAAATTAATTGCCCCACCCGCGTATTCTTCTAAATCTTGTAACAGGTCAAAATAGAATGGACGACCTAAAATAACATATCCCATTTCATCAAAGTAATATATTGCTCCATCAATACGGGGGCAGTAATTCGGAATTCTGTTTTCAACTAAAATATAAGCATAAGCAATATAGATAGATTGATTGGCAAACGCATCTATAGACGCTTCGCCTTCCAATACCCGACACCATTTAGCGTAAGGTATCCTGCTCACGATTCCAACATCATCAAATTGAAAGACATATTCTCGAAGACTCATAATATTTAACTATCATTCATCAACAGGGCTTACCACACCACGTTTATTAATATTTAATACGTGTGTATAAATTTCAGTTGTCGAGACATTTTCATGCCCCAGGTATTCCTGAACAGTACGAATATCTACTCCCCTCAATAAAAGACGCGTTGCAAAACTATGTCTAAAAGTGTGACAGCTTGCAGGTTTAACAATCTTTGTTTTGCGAACAGCTACTTTAACCGCCTTCTGTAATACCGTTTCTGAAATATGATGCCGGCGTATTTTATCTGAACGGGGATCTTTAGCACGTTTTGATGCGGGAAAAATATATTGCCAGCCTATTTCAACCGGAGCATTCGGATATTTTTTTGCAAGCGCATAAGGTAAATAAACTTCACCAAAGCCTTCACTTAAGTCAAACTGATGAATGTTTTTAGCATGGCTAATTGCCTCTTTTAGCGGCTCAATTAACGTTTCGGGTAATAGCGTGTATCTGTCTTTTTTACCCTTACCATCCCGTACAAGAATATGTTTATATTTAAAAT
>JAGLTQ010000089.1 GCA_023135195.1 Gammaproteobacteria bacterium
AAAAACGCGTGGAACGCGGCTTTTGTTTGTCCAAATGAGCGACAAGCGAATGATCTTGATGCACTTGTATGATACAAAAATCATATATCTATAATCCCTTGTATGTGTTTTTTCATGATAAGAAATTTAATATTAAACTATATGCGTTTTTATATTGTTTATAATTTTCAATATGTTTTGGATTGAAATTTGTTCCTGTTTTTCCCTTTGGACATGCTTCAATGATGGATTGAGGGAATAAGTATATTTCACGCTCAGACGTTGGTATGACTTTATTTTCTTTTATATCACTTGGAGCATATATTAATATTAAAAAATCATACTCGTTACCACTTATATTTGCTTTAAAGCTACTACGGCTGTGCTTTACTTCGACTCTACAGCCTTTTGAAAGATCGTGATTATTTACTATGACATCAAAGTTTGCATTGTTTCGCGGTGCTTGGCTTACAAGAAGTCCTGTATTTGCCGCAATTTCACCCATTGCTAAATATTCAGCGCCATTAGCTAATGATGCAGATATTCTTTTTTCTATATTACTCATGCATGAGTTCTCTATTACACATAACAGTTAATTAGACGGCTTGCGTCATAGTGCATAATATGCCGCTCGCGTCATATTGTTTTTAAGTCTTAATCTATTGATGTCTTTATTATGCATATAATCAATGGTTTATTCTTTTTCTAAGTCACTATCTTAAAATAAAAGTGCAGTTATATATTACATAATCATTGCTTGCTTTAATTATCTGAACTTAACGGTGCACTATATTAGTGCTTACTAAAAAGCAGCTTTGGGTTGTATGCGGCCTGTTAGAATTTTATTGTGAATGGCTGCTTTGCTTTTAGCTGACTTTATCAGTTTACCAAATGTCAGATCATCTCGAAGCTCTATTCCTCTCTTTGTAAGATCAAGTCTGAACTACTACATATTATTTGGGGGGTAAAAATGTATTTCGTAAATCTGAAATAATACGATGAGTATTATGGCAGCGTGCGCAAACAGTAACAGCAAGTTTACCCATTAACTGCTTACTTTCTTTTACGCGCCACTTACCGATACTTGTTTCGAGTGAATCAAGCTTTTTAAGAGTGGCTTTACCTAATATACGTTCTTTGGGATAGGCATCTTTTTTGTGACAGTTGCTGCAACTATCTCCCAGATTGTGTAATTGTTTTTTAAGATTGAGGCGAGCTTGCAAGGCAGTGGATTTATGACCATCATCCAGTGCTATGAGTATTTGGTTAACAGACTGGGATAACTCATTCATATTGTCTTTGAAGCTATGAGGGGATCCTTTAAGTGACTTTACCTTAAGATCATCATAGCTGGGTGAACGATAGATAGCCGTTACAACGGGCTGATAACTTTCATGGCAATCGTTACAGGTACGCTTGATCATTTTTAATGTTTTAGCAACGCGTAAAGTGTCCCCTTTTTTTACAAACATCTCGAGTTCAGGTAAAAGGCGAGGTTTAATGTCTTTTTCCCACTCGGGCACCATATCCGCAATCTTGTTGTAGTCTTTATCCAGACGCTTTATCCATTTTTTCATTGCAGGTTTATTATTTTCTTTGGCGTATTCGTTAATAGCCTGCATTTCGCGTCGCAGTCGGAACATGGTGTGTAACCATACCTGTCGTTTATTGCCGGGCTTGTACCATTTTTCCAGTGCAGCGGGAGGGGTGTCGAATTTAATGACATGCTCTGCATATGCAGAGCTAAACATAAGGGAAAAAAGGACATGAATAAGAAGTAAAACAGGAGTAAATTTCATGTTATTACTGAGCCAATAGATCAAGAAAATTTAGAATGTCATTTATTGTAATGACAGGATTATTTTACGCCCTTTTCAATTAAAAAACTGCTGTACTTTTTATCAGTACCATTGATGTGGTTAATCAACCAGTCTTTAAGATACTCTACCGCATTACTCATTGCAGTATCATGATCTTTCTCATATT
Organism: Gammaproteobacteria bacterium; assembly: GCA_023135195.1. Classification (GTDB taxonomy): domain Bacteria; phylum Pseudomonadota; class Gammaproteobacteria; order UBA6429; family Thiohalophilaceae; genus JAGLTQ01. The sequence goes on from JAGLTQ010000089.1 coordinate 1,966, forward strand.
CAGATAGCACCTCTCCAACATGTTCAATCATCTTTTTATGTTGTTCCTTGTGGGGCTCAAAATCAGGATAATTATTTTGCTCTAGCAGACCTTCTTCATAGGTAAAATGTGTTTTAGTGTACTTAACGAGTTCATCCAGAGCATCACGTTCAAATTCTTCACCGGTTGAATAATTTACAGCCGTCTGCAATTGATTAATCAGGTTAAGCAGCTTTTTGTGTTGATGATCGATAGAGTCAATACCAACGCTGTACTCATCTTTCCATTCAACATAATGGCTCGCCGTTATTCTTCTGTGGGCATAGGGAACTAGCAGCAAAGTAGCAATGAGAAACCAGGTTAATGGACTGTCTGGTCCAGCCAGGAGTCCTAATATCACCGCGATTATCAGTGACATAATAAGCACTGATAGACCGAACATACACATTCGTTTATTTAGACATGCATTTAGCTTCATGATGAGCTCTCTTAATGATTTGTTATAAATTTTTCTTATAGAACGGATTAATGTTATTTATTAGCCATTCGACCTGTGTGACAAGTATTCCAGAGTTTACCTGACCACGGGTTTGATTCGAATAACTTTTTTCACCTACCATAACCTTATCATATCCCTGATATTCAGGTTTGTCACAGAACAAATTTTTTACACTATAATTACTATCCAGTTTTAGCAGAATATTCTTTTAAGTTGGTTGATCTAAATCAAGGCATAGTTTGCATATAAGTAATAATTTCGTCCTAGTTGGAAATGGAGCAATATTTTCCATAACTGAGCCAGACTAAGTCAGGTTGTCGGCAATTATCAAACTGCCAGTTAGGATAACTATTCAAAGTTACAGTCTTGAGGTAATGCAATGAATCAGTCAAGAAAAGTTTATCTGGTTGGCACTGGTCCGGGTGATCCTGAATTATTAACCGTAAAAGCACACCGCCTGATACAGAATGCTGATGTGGTCATATATGATCGATTAGTTTCAGAAGGTATTCTGGAACAGATTCCAGCAGGTGTGAGCAGAATCTATGTAGGCAAGAAAACAGGCAATCACACCCTGCCACAAGATGAGATCAATCAATTATTATTAAAGCTCGCAGAAACCAAGCGCACCATAGTACGATTAAAAGGTGGTGATCCCTTTATCTTTGGAAGGGGTAGTGAAGAAGCATTACTGTTAGCAGAAAATGGAATTGATTTTGAGGTTGTACCGGGCATTACAGCGGCATCTGCATGCACGACATATGCAGGGATTCCTTTAACACATCGTGGATTCTCACAAGGCGTGCAAATTGTGACAGGACATAGCCAGGCAGATCAACCACTTGAATTAGACTGGGCTTCGCTTGCAGATGAAAATAAAACAACTGTTATCTATATGGGCTTTGCAAATAGAGAATTAATAAGTAATAAATTGATTGAAGCCGGCTTAGATAAAAATACACCAGCAGCGGCTATTCAGAACGGTACTACAGCCAGGCAGAACAGGGTCATAACGACTTTAGCTAATCTGTCAGAAGATACTTCTATGCTTCAAGCCCCGGTTATTTTTGTTATTGGAAAAGTTGTTTCACTTGCTAACCAACTCGATTGGTTTGAGGTAGAAAATGCGATAGAGGGTGACTTTACTGATAATGAGAAATCGTTGCAAGGATGATTGAATGGCGGTTAAATCGAATATATTAATCTTTGTTTATCTCTTTCTGTTTTTAGGTTCTGTTAGCGCACAAGATAATACTTTATCTAAACAACGCGTTACCGAGTTAAATAATTTACTCGTTCAGGATTGTGGTTCATGCCATGGAATGACTATGAAGGGTGGGCTTGGTCCAGCATTAACACCAGAGGTATTAAAAAATAAGCCTCGTGAATTTATTGAAACAACGATCGCATATGGTCGTCCAGGAACGCCAATGCCACCATGGAATAATATATTAACCCGACAAGAGATTAACTGGATTGTGAATACATTATATAACGGTATAAAACATGACTAAATTTAAATCATTGCTTTTAATTTTATCTGCAACAGTCGTGTTGAGTGCTTGTAATACTTTACGGGGTACGGGTGATCTCGGTGTGGTAATTGAACGAGCCACCGGAAGTGTAAAAATAATTGATTCAACACAACGGGTAGTATTAAAACAAGTTAATGGTCTGGGCGACTTATCCCATGCCTCAATCGTCTACTCACGTGATGAGCGATATGCTTACGTATTTGGCCGTGATGGTGGATTAACTAAAGTTGATATTCTGAAAGGTGAAATAAGTAAACGGGTCATCCAGTCAGGGAATAGTATTGGTGGAGCGATTTCACAAGATGGAAAACTGGTCGCCGTTTCAAATTACACACCCGGTGGCGTAAAAGTTTTTAATGCAAATACGTTGGAGTTAGTGGAAGAAATTCCTGCTGTGTTTGGAACGGATAATCAACAATCAAAAGTAGTCGGGCTGGTTGATGCACCAGGGCAACGTTTTGTTTTTTCACTTTATGATGCAGGTGAAATTTGGCTGGCTGATTATAGTAGTGGTAAAGCGGTTATTACGCGATTTAAAAATATTGGCAAGCAACCTTATGATGGTTTGATTACTCCAGATGGACGTTATTATATTGCAGGCCTGTTTGGCGAAGATGGCCTTGCAGTATTGGATTTATGGCATCCTGAAAAAGGTGTTAAACGTATTCTTGCAAACTATGGCCGTGGTGATAAAAAAATGCCGGTTTATAAAATGCCGCATTTAGAGGGCTGGGCTATGACCGAAGATTATGCCTTTTTCCCGGCGGTTGGTCGTAATGAAGTATTAATTATGGATCGACGCAGCTGGAAACTAATTAAAAAAATCCCTGTTCATGGTCAGCCGGTTTTTGTTATGGCGCGTCCTGATGGGCGACAAGTTTGGGTAAACTATGCTTTCCCAAATAATGACAGAGTACAGATTATTGATACGGAAAGTTTAAAAATTGTAAAAACACTGAAACCCGGTAAAGCTGTTTTACATATGGAGTTCACTCCGCGAGGTGAACATGTCTGGATTTCTGCACGGGATGCAGGGAAAGTGACAGTTTATGATACCGATAACTTTAAGGTATTAACGACCTTACCAATGGTAAAACCAAGTGGTATTTTCTTTACTAATCGTGCGCATCGCATTGGCTTGTAATTCAGTAGGTAGTTTCATGAATTTAAATACTGACAATAAATTAAATAAGCGGCAATTAAATAGTATTGAGAAACATTTATTGAATGATTTTCAACATGATTTTCCATTAGTTTCAAGACCGTTTAAAAAAATTGCAGATGAAATCGGCACCAGTGAAGAGGATGTTATTGAAACTTTGAAGCAACTTCAGAACGATGGTTATGTTAGTCGAGTGGGTGCAGTATTCAGAGCGAATAGTATTGGAGCAAGTACCCTGGCTGCAATGGCGATCCCCGAGGATGAACTGGAAACGGTCGCAGCGATGGTAAATGAATACAGTGAAGTAAATCATAATTACCAGCGTGAACACCACTATAATTTGTGGTTTGTTTTAACTGCAAGTGATGAACATACACTAAATGCCGTTCTTGATGATATAGAATATCGAAGTGGCCATTCAGTTATGTATTTACCCATGCTTGAAGATTTTCATATAGACCTGGGTTTTGATCTTGGATTTAATTAGGAATTTTGATTATGGATATGAAAGTGAAATATCGTCTCCCTTCCTTGCCTGAACCAGCGGTACTTGATGAGCAGGATCAGGCATTGATTACCTTGATTCAAACAGGATTACCCCTTACCGCAACACCGTATGCAGATTTAGCAAAGCAGCTGGATATTGATGAGAAAGAAGTTATTCAACGTATAAAAAATTTAAATGAAAATAAGGTTATTAAACGTGTGGGTATTGTTGTACGTCATCATGAATTAGGATATCGTGCGAATGCCATGACAGTATGGAATATAGCCGACGAAGTTGTTAGTGAACTGGGTTCATGTATGGGGCAGTTTGATTTTGTCACCCTATGTTATCGTCGTCCGCGCAGACTACCTGACTGGCCATATAATTTATTTACTATGATTCATGGTAAGGATCGGGATGACGTTTTGGCAAATATACAATTATTAGCTAAACGTTGTGATCTTGGTGAAATTGAACATAAAGTATTATTCAGTACCCGTCGTTTTAAACAACGAGGGGCGATTTATCGTTGATACCATTAAGTGGAAGGTGATTTGTGGATGTTTTAGATCGAAAAATCATTAACCTTTTGCAGGCCGGTTTTCCCTTATCTGAAGAACCCTATTTAGAAGTTGCTCAGCAACTTGACATCGAAGAACAAGAATTATTAGATCGTCTCTCAAATCTACTTGAGAAAAATACCTTATCTCGCTTTGGCCCCATGTATGATGCACAAAAATTAGGTGGAGCATTTAGCCTGGTTGCGGTGCGTGTTCCTGAAGATGATTTTGATAAGGTTGCTGAAATTGTAAACAGTTACCCGGAAGTTGCTCATAACTATAAGCGCGATCATGGCTATAATATGTGGTACGTATTGGCTACTGATTCACCTGAAAAAATTGCTGAAGTAAACAGTGATATTGAGAAAAAAATCGGTATGAAAGTTTTCAATATGCCTAAGCTTGAGGAATATTATATTGGCTTGCGCTTACCGGTTTAAATATTTCTAATTATGAAAGATGCATTAGCACAACAGGAACAGATTGAAATGGAGCAGGTTGCTTTACTCGATGAGGTTGATCGAAAAATTATTGATTTAACTCAATCAGGTTTACCTCTTGTTTCGCATCCTTATGGAAATATCGGGCAACAACTTGGTATTAGTTCGAGTGAAGTTATCTCTCGAATGAGCAAAATGAAACAAAGTGGTGTAATTCGCCGTATAGCAGCAGTACCCAATCATTATGCATTGGGCTATAAAGCAAATGGTATGACGGTATGGGATGTACCTGATGATCTTATCAGTGAGTTAGGTCACAAAGTGGGTGAACTTGATTTTGTCAGTCATTGTTATCATCGACCACGGTTTTTACCGGAGTGGCCTTTTAATCTATTCGCAATGGTACATGCACATGATCATGATGAAGCAAGAAAATTAATGGCAACTATTGCTGAATTACTTGGTGAAAATGACAGGGGTCATGATATTTTATTCAGTACAAAAATTTTAAAAAAAACGGGTTTACGATTTAACCTGTAACAATAGTATTAGGAGAAATTAATGCGTTCTACCAAGTTGCACAAATTTGATATCCGAATTTGGTTTGTTATCTTATTTATATCGCTACCTTTAATCTTTGCTGAGGTTCAGGCTGAGGTTATAAATACATATGAGACAGCTATTAATAAAGCGGGGCGTCAGCGTATGTTGAGCCAGAGAATTGTTAAAGCCTACAGTATGGTTGGTTTAGATGTGCAAGCTGATGCAGCAAATGAACAATTATTGTTATCGGTAGAATTATTTGAAAAACAGTTGTCTGAGTTAAAACGGTTTAGTAAAAATAAAAGTACCAAAAGAAGTCTTGCTAAGGTTGAAACGCTTTGGATACCTTTTAGAAATGTCGCGCTCGGTAATGTTTCAAAAGAAGGTGTTAAGAAGTTACTTGCAAAAGATAATGCACTTCTTAAAGCAACACATGAGGTTGTATTAACACTGCAAAAAAGTGCAAATTCTAAATTAGGAAAAATAGTTAATACTTCCGGGCGGCAAAGAATGTTGTCGCAACGCATTGCAAAATATTACATGCTTGCCGCATGGGGTGTGAATACCGAACAATCATATAAATTAATGCAAATATCGGGAAATAAATTTTCATCTGCGTTAAATAAATTGTCATCTTCGAAAATGAATACAAAAAAAATCAGTACATCATTAGAGGAAACAAAAACTCAGTGGAGTATTTTTGAGCGTAGCTTTCGTATGAAAAAGGGTCGTTTTATCCCTTTGCTTATTGCTATGTCGAGTGAAAAAATTCTCGTTAGCATGAATGAAGTAACCGGCTTGTATGATGAGCTTGGAAAATAAACAGTAAAAACAAAAATAGCAGGGTGAAGATAAAAAATGTTTCGTATTAGCCAATATATGCGTGAATTAAATTCACCTACTGCAATGGGTGAAAAACGTAACCCGCCGGGGCCAGTCGTTATCTGGAACTTGATCCGTCGTTGTAATTTAACCTGTAAACATTGTTATTCTATTTCTGCAGATAAAGATTTCCCGGGGGAATTGAGTACAGAAGAAGTCTTTAAGGTGATGGATGATCTAAAAGAATTCCACGTGCCGGTACTTATATTATCGGGTGGTGAACCCTTAATGCGTCCAGATATTTTTGAAATATCAAAACGGGCAAAAGACATGGGGTTTTATGTCGGGCTTTCAACTAATGGCACCATGATTGATGAGTCAAATATAGAGGCTATTGCCGCAATTGGTTACGACTATGTTGGTATAAGTATTGATGGCATACGTGAAACGCATGATAAATTTCGTCGCAAAACTGGTGCCTTTGATGAATCTATGAAAGGTATTCGCCTATGTCGTGAGGCAGGTATTAAGGTAGGGATGCGCTTTACCTTAACCATGGATAATGCACTCGAATTACCTGCCTTACTCGACATTATGGAGCAGGAAAATATTGATAAGTTTTATCTTTCTCATCTGAATTATGCTGGCCGCGGCAATAAAAATCGCAAAGATGATGTTGTTCATCAACTTACCCGTGATGCCATGGATTTATTATTTGATACCTGCTGGAAACATGTAGAAGAAGGCCGTGAGCGTGAATTTGTAACAGGTAATAATGATGCTGATGGGGTTTATTTATTATATTGGATAGAAAAACATTTCCCTGAAAAGCTTGAACATATGCGCGCAAAGCTGGCTCAATGGGGAGGCAATTCTTCCGGTGTTAATATTTCTAATATTGATAACCTAGGTAATGTGCACCCAGATACTTTTTGGTGGGATCACAACTTAGGTAATGTTAAGGAACGTAAGTTCTCAGAAATCTGGCAAGATCGTAGTGATCCGTTAATGGACGGATTAAAATCACAACCACGACCATTAGAAGGCCGATGTGCGGCGTGTAGTTATCAGGATGTTTGTGGTGGTAATACGCGAGTCCGCGCTTATCAATTAACAAATAATTTCTGGGCAGAAGATCCCGCCTGTTATTTAACGGATGAAGAAATAGGTGTTGAAGGATCAGCTGAACGTTTGAAAGTAACTCCCTGGTCGCGACAAAACTCTCCGCAAAAAAAGAAAGCATAAATGATAAGAGTTATTATTACGATTGCTTTGCTGTTCACAGGCCATCTTGCTTATGCCGCAACGACAAATGTTGATGCTCTGTATCAACAACATTGTGCAAGCTGCCATGGAACAAATCGTTTAGGTGGCATGGGTCCCGCATTACTACCTGAAAACTTAAAACGACTACGTAAAAAGAAAGCGGTTAATGTTATAGCTAATGGCCGGGCAGCAACACAAATGCCTGCTTTTGCAAATAAAATCTCAGCTCAAGATATTCAATCGCTTGTGAAATACGTCTACACACCTTTAGCGTATATACCAAAATGGGGAATGAATGAGATTAAAAAATCTCACCTTATTCATTTCAAGTCAGCTAGCCTTGGCGACAAGCCCGTTTTTAAAGCCGACATGCTTAATCTTTTTATTGTAGTTGAGTTAGGTGATCATCATGCGACGTTACTGGATGGTGACAAGTTTGAACCCATTCATCGTTTTAAAACACGTTTTGCATTACATGGGGGGCCTAAATATTCACCCGATGGACGTTATGTTTATTTTGCATCGCGAGATGGCTGGATAAGTAAATATGATATTTATAATTTAAAAACAGTAGCAGAAATAAAAGCGGGTATAAATACACGAAATTTAGCGGTATCGGGCGATGGTAAATCAGTATTGGTTGGTAATTATCTACCGCATAATTTAGTTGTGCTCGATGCAGAAAACCTCAAGCCCATTAAAGTAATTCCTGTAAAGGATAAGAACGGTAAGTCATCCAGGGTTAGCGCAGTTTATGCCGCAACACCAAGAAATAGTTTCATTGCTGCACTTAAAGATATTCCCGAAGTGTGGGAGATTTATTACAACGACAAACATAATAAAGGTAATGAGAGTAAATCAAGCTTTCCAATACGACGTATAGAGCTTGACGATTACCTGGACGACTTTCAGTTTGATCAGTCTTACACCCATATAATGGGGACCGGGCGTAATAATAAAAATGGACAGGTTATTGATTTAAATCTTGGTCATAAAGTGGCAGATCTGGAGCTAACCGGTTTACCTCATCTGGCTTCAGGTATTACCTGGAAGTATAAAGGTAAGATGATAATGGCAAGCCCTAATATTAAAAAGTCAGAAATCAGTATTATCGATATGACAACATGGAAAACGATTAAAAAAATAAAAACTCTGGGTCCGGGTTTTTTTATGCGCAGCCATGAAAACTCACGTTATGCCTGGGCAGATGTATTCTTTGGTCCAAATAAAGAAGCAGTACATATTATTGATAAAGAAAAGTTAGAAATTGTTAAAACATTAAAACCATCACCTGGTAAAAATGCTGCACATGTTGAATTTGATCGATATGGAAAACATGCAGTGTTAAGTGTTTGGGATATGGACGGTGAGATAATTATTTATGATGCAAACACCTTAAAAGAAATTAAACGCCTACCAATGAAAAAGCCATCCGGTAAATATAACGTCTTTAATAAAATTAATCGTTCTGCTGGAACAAGTCATTAACAATAAAATATAATTGTTAGCTCTGTTCTGGTTGTGCTTTATGTCGTGAAGTTTGAAATTTTAACCAGTTTCACTTCGTGCTCATTTACGAAAAACTATGTTAGAAAGCAATACTCTCTAATCAATTTTTATTAACTCTTTATCAGCTGGTTAAAATTTAATCCCTCCGGCACCTTTTTTTTAATAGTAAAACCTCTAGATTCCCGCTAAAGGCATGCGGGAATGACGTGCTTTTTCTTATACGCAGCTGAGGTTATTTATAAGTGATAAAGTTAAATTTTTTCTGTTGCTATAAATAAAAAAATACATAAGTAAAGCAGTCAAGCATAAGACTGATAAACATTAGTATTTAAGGATTTATTGATATAAGTCAATGTTAATCAAATTGCATGTACTAGTATTGAATTATCCCCTTTTATTAATTCGCTGGAGATTGTGTTGAGTGTGCTAAGCAGAAGGGCTTTATTAAAAGCTAAATTTAGCGGCTCTCAGCAAGCGGTACGATTACCCTGGGTACGGACAGAACTTGAATTTACCGATAACTGTTCACGATGCTATGACTGCATATCGAAGTGTTCAGAGAAAATTATAGTTAAAGGTGATGGAGGCTTTCCCGAGATAGATTTTAATCGAGGCGAATGCAGCTTTTGCCAGGAATGTGTGAGAAGTTGTACCGAAGATTTATTTTCTTCTCTGCATGAAGAACCCTGGTCTTTAAAAGCAACAATTGGTGAACAGTGTCTTGCGCTAAAAAAAGTTGTTTGTGTAGTATGCAAGGAACAGTGTGAGACAGAAGCCATTAGTTTTACCCCAAAAGTGGGGAGTGTTGCCCAACCGGTTTTAGCTATTGAATTATGTACGGGTTGTGGCGCATGTGTGAAGCCCTGTCCAACTAACGCAATTAGTTTTAATTATATTAATGAATTTGAACATCGGGAAAATGGAGAGTAATACATGAATATTAGTGGTGTTTTAGTCCATGTCCAGCCAAAGAGAATGGATGCTATGAGTGAAGAATTAAATGCCATCGAGGGCGTGGAAGTTCATGCTGCAACGGATGGTAAATTAGTAGTAACGGTAGAAAATGAAAAACTTCATGCTTTAGCCGATCAGGTTATGGCTTTCCAACATCTAAAAGGTGTTATGTCTGTCGCGATGGTTTATCACGAAAGTGACGATAATGAGAACATCGATATAGAAGAGTTTCTCGCCGAAGTAACTCCAGCTTGCACAGTAAACACTTGTAATGAACAACCTTCACAGGAGGCATCATAATGAAGCTTAACCGTCGGAATTTTATAAAAACAAATGCAATTGCAGCTACCGCTGCGGCCGCGGGAATTACGATTCCGGGTATTAGTGCCGCTGTTGCCAAAGATGGGCCGAATAAAATTCGCTGGGACAAAGCCGCATGTCGTTTTTGTGGTACAGGTTGTAGTGTTTTGGTTGGAACAAAAGACGGTCGCGTTGTGGCAACGCAAGGCGATCCGGATGCCCCTGTTAATCGTGGTTTAAATTGTATTAAAGGTTATTTCCTTTCTAAAATTATGTATGGCAAAGATCGTCTGACCAAGCCGCTACTGCGTATGACCAATGGTAAATATGATAAAGAAGGTGATTTCGCTGAAGTTAGTTGGGATCAGGCTTTTGATATTATGGCTGTTAAGTTTAAAGAAGCCTTAAAGAAAAAAGGTCCAACTTCAGTCGGTATGTTTGGTTCTGGTCAGTGGACTATTTGGGAAGGTTATGCCGCATCAAAATTATTTAAAGCCGGTTTACGAACAAATAATTTAGATCCTAATGCGCGCCATTGTATGGCATCGGCAGTTGGTGCGTTTATGCGTGCCTTTGGTGCGGATGAACCGATGGGTTGTTATGATGATTTAGAACATGCTGATGCGTTTGTACTTTGGGGCGCGAATATGGCAGAAATGCATCCAATTCTCTGGTCTCGTTTAAGTGACACTCGCTTAACAAAACCAGGTTCTTCAGTACACGTACTATCAACCTTCAAGCATCGTTGTTTTGATTTAGCCGATAACGGTATGGTGTTTACACCGCAAACAGATTTAGCCATTGCCAACTATATTGCACATTACATCATTGAAACAAAATCATATGATAAAAAGTTTATTGGTGACAATGTTAACTTTACTAAAACTGCAACGGATATTGGTTACGGATTACGTCCGGAACACCCGTTAGAAAAAGCGAAAAAAGGCAAAGGTGGTAAGTTAACAAAAATTAAATTTGATGAGTACGCTAAGTCAGTAGCAAAATATGATTTGGAATATACTTCTAAATTAAGTGGTGTCCCTAAAGCAAACTTGCTTAAGCTGGCAAAACTTTATGCCGATCCTAAGAAGAAAGTAACTTCTTTCTGGACCATGGGTTTCAATCAGCATACTCGTGGTGTTTGGGTAAATGGTCTGGTTTACAACATCCATTTATTGATGGGTAAAATTTCAGAACCAGGTAACAGCCCGTTCTCATTAACCGGTCAGCCTTCTGCTTGTGGTACTGCTCGTGAAGTAGGTACTTTTTCACACAGATTACCGGCCGATTTAGTTGTTAAGAAAAAAGCGCATCGTGATTTTGCTGAGAAAATCTGGAATTTGCCGGAAGGTACCATTCCACCTAAACCGGGTTATCACGCAGTACTGCAAAATCGTATGTTAAAAGATGGCAAGCTAAATGCTTACTGGGTAATGTGTAATAACAATGTTCAGGCAGCCGCCAACTTTAATGATGAAACCTATCCTGGTTATCGTAACCCTGAAAACTTTATTGTTGTGTCTGATCCTTACCCAACGGTGACTGCTTTAGCCGGTGATTTGATTTTACCAACGGCTATGTGGACAGAAAAAGAAGGTGCCTATGGTAACGCAGAACGTCGTACCCAATTCTGGCGTCAGCAAGTTAAAGCGCCAGGCGAAGCGAAGTCTGATTTATGGCAGTTAGTTGAATTCTCAAAACGCTTTAAAGTTGAAGAAGTATGGCCTGCTGACTTAATTGCTAAGCAACCTGGTGTGAAAGGTAAAACATTGTATGACGTTTTATTTAAAAATGGTCAGGTAAATAAATATCCAAAAGAGCAAGTCACAGATAGTCGTGGTAATAAATACGATAATGATGAAATGGATGATTTTGGTTTCTATTTACAAAAAGGTTTGTTTGAAGAATATCGCCGTTTTGGTATTGAAGGACCTAAGAAAGGTCATGACCTTGCAGAATTTGATGCCTATCATAATTCGCGTGGTTTACGCTGGCCGGTTGTTAACGGGAAAGAAACTTTATGGCGCTATCGTGAAGGTTATGATCCTTTTGTTAAAAAAGGTGAAGGCGTTAAGTTCTATGGCAAGAAAGATGGCAAGGCCAATATTATCTTTGCACCTTATGAGCCACCAGCTGAAAGTCCGGATAAAGAATATGATTTATGGATGTCAACTGGTCGCGTACTTGAACACTGGCATTCAGGTTCAATGACCCGTCGTGTTCCTGAGTTATATCGCGCCTTCCCTGATGCGGTTATGTTTATGCATCCGAATGATGCAAAAAAGCGTGGCTTGCGTCGAGGTATGTCTGCCAAGGTTGCCAGTCGGCGTGGTGATATTACCTTGAGGGTGGAAACACGTGGACGAAATCGTCCACCGGAAGGTTTGATTTTTGTACCGTGGTTTGATGCAGGACGTTTGGTTAATAAGTTAATTCTTGATGCAACGGATCCATTATCAAAAGAAACGGATTATAAGAAGTGTGCAGTTAAGGTAATGAAAACGTAATAAAGGAAAGCCAACGTGTTTGAACACCAATTAAGCCGTAGACGATTTATCGTCGAAACCGCACGTACTGCGAGCGGTGTGGCTTTATTAGGTGTTGGCTTAGGTTTATATACAAAAGAGGTTAAATCTTTACCGGCATATGCACTGCGACCACCAGGTGTAAAAAACGAAGATGATTTTTTAGCCGCCTGTATTCGCTGTGGTTTATGTGTTCGTGATTGTCCTTTTGATATTTTAAAGCTTTCAGAACTGGCTGAACCTGTGACACTGGGTACTCCCTATTTTGAGGCGCGAAAGATTCCATGTGAAATGTGTGAAGATATACCGTGTGTTGTGGCTTGTCCAACCGGTGCTTTAGACAAAGAGCTTACTAATATCGATGATGCCCGTATGGGACTTGCCGTTATAGTGGATCAGGAAACATGTTTGAATTACCTGGGGTTACGCTGTGATGTTTGTCATCGTATTTGCCCGCTACTCAATGAAGCTATTACATTGGAGCCCAGACATAATGAGCGTAGTGGTAAACATACGATATTTATACCGGTTGTTCATTCTGATAAATGTACAGGTTGTGGTAAATGTGAAAGAGCCTGTGTTCTGGAAGAGGCAGCCATTAAAATATTACCGTTGAATCTGGCTAAAGGTGAGTTAGGTCATCATTATCGTCTCGGTTGGGAAGAAAAGGAAAAGGCGGGCAAGAGTTTAGTGACGCCAGATCAAGAACATAAATACAATTTACCTGAAGGTTTGAAATACGAACATGAAGGTGAAGGCTTAATGAAGGATTCAGACTAATGGCGGCAAATTTACCTGAAGAGGTAGGTAAAGAAGCAGTATTAGTAAAAGGGTGGTGGCGTGCAAACAAGTGGTTATTGCTTCGACGTACAAGCCAGCTTTTGGTAATAGCAATATTTTTAACGGGACCTTTATTAGGAGAAGGTTACTGGATTGCAAAGGGTAATTTAACATCAAGTTTAACATTTGATGTCTTACCGTTAACCGATCCATATGTTTTATTGCAATCATTTTTTGCCGGGCATGAAATTATCAGTCAGGCATTAATCGGAGCAGTAATTGTAACGGTATTTTATTTTTTCGTTGGCGGTCGAGTTTTTTGTTCGTGGGTATGCCCGGTAAATTTAGTGACTGATGCAGCTGATGGATTACGAAGAAGATACAATATTAAAGGTGGAGCAAGATTTTCACGTGATTTACGTTACTGGATGTTGCTAATGACATTAATAGTCGCTCTGGTAACAGGTACCATCGCATGGGAATTTATTAACCCTGTTTCAATATTGCATCGATCAATTATTTTTGGCTTTGGTTATGCTGGATTAGTTATTTTAGCCATCTTTATATTTGATCTTTTATTAAGTCGACAGGGGTGGTGTGGTCATCTTTGTCCGGTAGGTGCATTTTATAGTTTGTTAGGGCGTATAAGTTTTATTCGGGTTAGTGCACCCAATAGAGAAGACTGTGATGATTGTATGGACTGTTTTATGGTCTGTCCTGAGAAACAAGTTATTAAGCCGGCATTAAAAGGCGCCGATAAAGGAATAGGTCCCGTTATTATGGATATGAATTGTACCAACTGTGGTCGCTGTATAGATGTTTGCGCCAAAGATGTTTTTAAGTTTTCAAATCGTTTTAAAAATGACACGTTATTGAATGTATCTAAAAAAGAGGAGGTTGCACCATGAAAAGGTCAACTGTAATGAGTATTGTAATGATGTTGGGTTTTGGCTTATTAGTGAACCAGGCTTGGGCAGAACATGTTGAATCTTTACGTGGAGCTCATCCAATGGATGAGCCTGCAAAAGCACCACAAGTAATGAAATGGCAAAATGATCGCGAACCAATTACACGTGATTATATGCAGCAACCACCTTTGATTCCTCATAAGACTAAAGGCTACAGAATTAATATTAAATCCAATAAATGCTTAACTTGTCACAGTTGGGCAAATTATAAAGAAGCTGGCGCAACTAAAATTAGTCAAACACATTTTAATGATAGAGAAAATAATGTATTAGCGAACATTGCACCGCGTCGTTATTTTTGTACTCAGTGCCATGTTCCTCAAGTGAATGCAAAACCATTGGTGGAAAATATATTCAATCCATTACAGACAATCAAACGTCATTAATTGGTTAATTAATTGTATTTAAGGAAGGGTTGAACAATGAGCGCTTATAACAATATGAAAGATAAACTTCGGGTGATTTGGAAGTTCCTTAAAAAACCAACTGCAAAATATTCTTTAGGTACTTTGCTGGTTGTTGGTTTTATAACAGGTGTTATATTTTGGGGTGGCTTTAATACCGCCATGGAAATGACAAATAATGAAGAGTTTTGTATTTCGTGTCACGAAATGCGTGACAACGTATATGAAGAATATAAAGATTCTGTCCATTATTCAAACAGAACAGGCGTTCGTGCGACATGTCCTGATTGTCATGTTCCAAAAGAATGGGTATATAAAGTTGTTCGTAAAATTAAAGCAACCAATGAGTTATGGCATAAAGCGTTAGGGACGATTGATACTCCTGAAAAATTTGAGAAAAAGCGTTTACAGCTTGCCAGAAATGTTTGGAAAACAATGAAAGAAACGGATTCTCGTGAATGTCGTAATTGCCATGATTACAAATCAATGGATTATTCTGAGCAGGGGCGACGCTCTATGAATCAACACTCAAAAGGTTTAGATAAAGGAAAGACCTGTATTGATTGTCACAAAGGTATTGCGCATTCTTTACCTGCAATGTACGAAGTAGATCCAAGTACAGCGGTAGGTACTGCAGTACACAATAAAGAATAAATCGTAGTTAAAATATCTTGTTTAAAACCACTCTGTAATAAGGGTGGTTTTAAAGGTTTAGGATTCTATCCCGCTATAATAGTCATGACCTGAGTGACTCTAAAGTTAAATTGTTTCCTGGCTCATTCCCTCCATAATAATTCGTATTTTAAATACTAGAACGAAGAACCTTCTTCTGATCCCTTTTAGGATTAATGTGTTAACTTAGCATCTCTAGCGAAGAAAATTCACATAAAGCGAAAATATTATAAATATATTCAAGAGTAAACCCTTGTTTTATGTGTTGGTAATTATTCTATATATTAAAATGATATCTAAAGATTTGGTGTTATCTGCCGCTAAATAATTTATTAATAGAGAGTATTTTATTGCGCCTGTAAATTATGTCAGATATTACTAATATTGAACCGATTGAAAAAATTCTGAAATTGCAACAAGGCTTTAAGGGTAGGTTGTCTGAAAGGATTTCAGATATTGAATATTTATGGCTTAAGTTATGCGAGGAAAAATCACCGGCTTTTAATGAGCTGTATTTAGACCTGCACACGCTAGTTGGTACAGCGGGTACATTTGGTGCCACGCTAGTAAGTAATAGTGCAAGGAAGTTAGAAAATAAAATTAAGTTGTTAATGAATAATGAATTAATTTTAAATAATGGTGTTATTGAAGAAGTTAATAATTTAATTAACCAGTTACATGTTATATCTAAAAAATGGCAACCTTCATCTATTCCCTTTATTCCAGAAAAAAAATCAGAAAAAAATGCAGATGAACCTGGTTGGCAGACTAATATATGTTTAGTTGAAGATGATGAGGAAGTTGCATTTCCACTTGTTAAATTTCTTGAGCAAGCAGGTTATAACGTTTTTTATTATCGAGAAATTAAAGAATTTGAAGCGGCTTACAGAGAGAATGAACGGGCTGCTGTAATCATTATGGATATGGCTTTTAATGAAGGACATATTGCCGGCGCTGAAACGATTAAACATATTTCCGAGAATGATGAAGCATTCCCTCCTGTTATTTTTATATCTGTACATGAAGATATTCAAGCCAGACTAGCTGCTGCTCAGGCTGGTGCGAGACGGTATTTTACCAAACCAATTGTTAAACAAGAATTATTATCGACCATTGATGGATTAACTCATCGTATAAAGTATAAACCGTATCGTGTGTTATTGATTGATGATGATGAAGGGGTTCTGGAATATTACAGTGCTTTATTAAAAAATGAAGGTATGGATGTTTTATCATTTACTAACCCTTTTGAAGCATATCCGTCTATAAAAGAATTTGAACCTGAACTTATCGTGCTTGACCTTTATATGCCTGAATGTTCAGGGTTTGATTTGGCTAAAGTTATTCGTCTGGATGATGATCTGGCATATGTTCCTATTGTATTTTTATCATCTGAATTAGATGTGGGAGTACAGCTTTCTGCCATGGGATTAGGTGGAGATGATTTCTTAATGAAATCTGTCGATGCTGATTATTTTATCCAGGCAGTAACGGCAAGAGTTAAACGCTCAAGACGCATTAATAATCTAAATGAAAAATATAGAGATGCTTTGCGTGAGAGTGAGTATCGTTTAATTACACTAGATCAACATGCAATTATAAGTATGACTGATACAGCAGGAATTATAACTTTTGCAAATGAGCATTTTTCAGATATAAGTGGTTATAGTGTAGAAGAATTAGTGGGAAAAAATCATAATATATTAAAGTCAGGTAAACATTCAGACGGGTTTTATAAAAAAATGTGGGAGACTCTTTCATCTGGAGAAATATGGAGAGGGCAAATATGTAACAGGAAAAAGAATGGTGGAGAATATTGGGTTGAAGCAACAATAGTTCCTTTTATGGATGAAAATGGATTACCTTATAAATATGTTTCTGTGCGAACTGATATTACAGAAGTGAAGCTGTCTGAAGAAGATGCAAAAGAGTCAGAGAAACGGTTGTTAGTACAACAGGATACACTAAATACTTTATCAACCGTTACTGATTATATCTTACTTGAAGAAGAAGCATTTTTTAGTATAGTAACTCAACGTGTAGTTGAGGTATTAAAAGTTGCCAGAGTTAGCATTTGGATGCTTGATGAAAATAATAAACAAATTATATGCAGAAAATTATTTGATCTGCATGATGATGTCTGGAGCTCTGGTTTTGTTCTAAAGAAAGATGATTATCCTAAATATTTTTTAACCCTTGAAAATAACACCGTTATTTCTGCGTCCAATGCACTTACTCACCCTGCAACTTCCGGGTTTTCAGAAAGCTATCTTATTCCTCAGGGTATTGGTGCGATGTTATATCTCCCTATACGAAAGCGAGGGTTACTTATAGGCGTTATCTGTTGTGAGCATGTTGGAGGCGTCAGAAACTGGTGTGTAGATGAGAAAAATTTTGTTTTGGGTTTAGCCGATTTGGTTTCATTAAATATTGAATCCAGCGAAAGAAAAATTGTTGAACAGGAATTAGCTGAAGCAAAAAAACAAGCAGATGATGCTAATAAGGCCAAGTCAGAGTTTCTTTCCAGTATGAGTCATGAATTGCGTACACCAATGAATGCGATTAGCGGTTTTGCACAATTACTTATGATGGAACCAAGTAATAAGCTTGATGATATTCAAAAAAGTAATGTAAAAGAAATTATAAATGCTAGTAGTCATCTTCTGGAATTGATTAACGAAATTCTTAATTTAGCTAAAATTGAGTCAGGTAATGTAAGGTTGTCTGTTGAAACGGTAAATTCATCTGAAGTTATTATGGAGTGTTTTTCTCTGATGGAACAAATGATAGAAAGTCGTAATATTAAAACCACTTGCCAATGTAATGGAAAAAGTATTTCTTTTACTGATACCTTGTCACAGAAAATATTTATACATGTTGATCGAATACGTTTTAAACAAATATTACTTAATTTGTTAAGTAATGCGGTTAAATATAATGTTGATGGTGGATCTATTACAATTGCATGCGATATTTTAAATGATGTCTTGCGTATTAGCGTCATCGATACAGGAAAAGGTATTTCGAAAGAAGACCAGAATGAGTTATTTAAATCATTTAGCCGTTTAGGTGAAGAAAATGGAAGCATCGAAGGCACGGGTATAGGATTAGTTATAACTAAAAAGTTGGTAAAATTGATGAGTGGCCAGATTGGTGTAGATAGTGAGCTGAATAAAGGTTCGACATTTTGGGTTGAATTCCCTTTTATTAGTGCAGATGGTGGGAAAAACATTGAATCGGTAGTTGAACATAATGTAATAGAACAAAAATTAGAAAAAGAATATACCATTTTATATGTTGAAGATAATCCTGCCAATCTACGTTTGGTTGAACAGATATTATTATCTAAAGAAAACATTAAAATGATCAGCGCACACGAACCTTATTTAGGTTTAGAACTTGCAAATTCAAAACGTCCCGATTTAATTTTGCTTGATATTAATTTACCTGGTATGGATGGATTTGAAGTTCTAAAAAAATTACGTGCAAGTGATAAAACAAAAAACATACCCGTCTTTGCGATTAGTGCTAATGCAATGTTAAAAGATATAGAGGCAGGTATACGAGAAGGTTTTGATGATTATATTACCAAACCTATTGATGTAACAACATTTTTTGTGGCGATAATGAAAGCATTAAAAAACATATAATATTATTTACTATAAATAATAGGTACTTATATTTTAATAATTATTTTTGTACCCCCTAATGGGCTGTCTGAAATTTTCATTTCCGCCTTATAAAGCAATAGAATATTATTTACCATCGCAAGTCCAAGTCCATGCCCTGGTGTATTTTGATCTGCTCGTTGACCGCGTAATAGAATACGTTCTTGTTCGTTTTTATCGATGCCCGGGCCATTATCTTCAATGCTGATTTGTACTTCTTCATTTAATTGTATTGCAGATATAGCTACTTTTGAGTTGCACCATTTATATGCGTTTTCAAGAAGATTTCCAAGTAATTCATATAGATCTCCTTGATCCATTTTAACCATTAATTCGTCAGCGATATCGATTTGCACATTAATATTTTTATCTTTATGTACCTTGTTTAAGGTGTTGATTATTTTTTGTGTGGTAGGGTGAAGTGCAATTGCATCTAACAATTGTAAGCGGCCTACTGTTGCAGCGCGTTGTAACTGAAATTCAACAATGTTATTAATGGTAGCAAGCTGTTCCAGGGCAACTTCTTTTTCTTTATTCGATGTTGTATTGATTATACCTTGCAATACTGCTATTGGTGTTTTCAGGCTGTGTGCCATATTTCCAAGAGCGTCACGATAACGAGTAAGTTGCTGCTGAGATGAGTCTAATAATTGATTTAGATTATTTGTTAGCGGGGTTATTTCTTTTGGGTAGTCATCACTTAATTTTTTAGCCTTACCTTCTTCAATCCTGATTAATTCTTCTGCAACGTGGCGTAAAGGTTTTAAACCCCAGCGCAGTATTATGGTTTGGATAATAATTAAGATAATACTAACGCCAGCTAACCAGCCCCATAAGTTTTTTCTGAAGAGTACGATTTGCGAATTAAAAACATTTTTATTCTCGGATATTTGGAAAATATAGGTTTGTTCACCATCATCACTAATCCATTGTGTCGCAAAGTTTAACAAAGTATAAGTGCTACCATTATGCTTGAAATCTGAAAATATAAGCTCACCGATAATAATGTTCTTCGGAAAACCAATATTTTTACTTAACATGGATTTGGAACGCCAAACGGTTTTTTTATCATCTGCCATTACCCTGGCATGCAGCGTTGACTCTGGAAGATTTAAACGAGGTTCGGTTATATCTTCAGGAAGATACAACTTATTATTTTCATCAAGCTCAGCTGTTGCTAACAGGGTATAAATTTGTGTGCGCAGGTTTTCACGTTGTGCATGTTCAACGTTGTTACGGAAACCTTTATCCAGCACTAAGCCAGTTAAGGTCATAAATAATATTAAAATTATTAATACAGAAAATAGAACGCGTGAGTGGATTGAAAAATTCACGATGCTGTCGAAACTTCATCGCTGTTTATTCGGGCTAAATTCCATCGATATCCTCGGCCACGCAGTGTTTCAATGGGTTTTAATTTTCCATCGGGGTCGAGTTTTTTACGCAATCTTCCTACAAAGACTTCAATAACATTACTGTCACGATCAAAATCCTGATCGTAAATATGTTCGGTCAGTTCCGTTTTGGAAATGACCTTGTCGGAATTCATGACAAGATATTCAATAACTTTATATTCATAAGCCGTAAGTTCAAGTTCCTGATCATCAACTAAAATGGTTTGAGCAGAAATATTAATACAAATAGAGTTGAATTGAATTGTTGGTTGACTAACGCCGGCGGAGCGGCGCAATAAGGCACGAGTCCGAGCCAGTAATTCTTCGTTATGGAATGGTTTTACCAGGTAGTCATCAGCACCGGCTTCTAGTCCCTCGACTTTATCTTGCCAATTTCCCCGTGCTGTTAGAATAAGAATAGGAAATGTTTTATCGATTCCCCGCCATTTTTGGATAACATCAATCCCCGATAATTTTGGTAATCCCAAATCTACTATGGCTAAGTCAAAGGGATATTCACGACCCATAAAAAAGCCGGCTTCGCCATCTGCGGCGGCATCAACAGCATAGCCTTGTTTCTGTAGATACTGTTGCAGTTGTTCTCTTAAGTTGGGTTCATCTTCAATAATTAGTAAACGCATAGTCAGATATTATTGTGCGTTAACGGTGAATGTTTGCACTTTGCCAGAAGGTAACAAGACTTTAATTTTATAAACTCGCTTGCCGCCACTTTGGGTTGTTTTGGTAGAGAGGATACGACCGCCGGTGCGTTGCTTAACAGACTCTGCTGCTTCGCTGAGGCTTTGGCCTGCATATGTTGGTGTGCTTAATAATGTTGTAGTAAGAAAGAGTGTGATTGCTAAAAATGTGTATTTCATCTGTCTATTCCAACTTGAGGTTAGTTCTTTAAGTAAGGGTCAGAATTACTTCTGACCCGTTCTTAAAGGATAACCAAGCTTTCTATATTTAACCAGATTTATTCTGGTGTTAGGTCGATATTTACTGCTTTATCAGACCTAGTGGTGTGCTATTGCATTTCCTACAATCGCTCCGAACACTGCTCCACCAAATGTAGCTATTGGATCACCACCACTTGCATCATTCGCAATTGCTGAGCCGATTAGAGTACCCGCTAATACAGGTACAATGTTGTCACCATCGTGATGAGTGCTCACACTTACATGTGATGAGTAGCTTGGCGCTGAATAGTATGGCGTATTGTAGTCATATTCATATCCGCCAGTGCGATAGTAGGCTTTTTTATATGGGCGGTAATGGCCATGTTTCCAACCGTGTCCACGTGAACGTTTATATGCTTTGAAATGACGTCTTGAGTGACGATCTAAACGTTTGTGTTTGCGAAAATGACGGCGTGCTTTGCGGTCTGCGCGCATATGTTTACGAAAATGACGACGCTCTTTGTAATCTTGGCGATGACTCGAACGATGCATGTCTTTACGACGAGTTTCCTTGCGGTGGCTGCGTTCCTGACGTGGCTTTTCATAGTTACGATCATTTCGCTCACGTGCTTCGGCAATGGTCATGCTACTTAAAGCGATAGCGATAATGCCAATTGTTGTTTTGATAGAATGTTTCATGGTGGTTCTCCTTTTATTTTTGCAGCTTTTACAGCTGTTATGGAGAACTATAGACAGGTGAAGCTGAATGGAAGCTGAACCAAAATCAGAAATACGCTAATTATCAAAAAAACCGCCAAATACTATTATTTGACGGTCTTTTTTCTCATATATTCTCGATTTTTCGGACTAATTTGTTAAATTCTACAGGTTTTGTACAAGTTAAGCGCCTGGATGAAAAATCGAGTATATAACTAACTCATTGTATTTATTAAAAATAAAACCACGTCCTTAGGGCGTGGAACAGGTTGGCGGCTTTTGCCTGTAAATAAAGAATGATGCTATTTGTGTAGATTTGTTTTGTAGGATGGATCAAGGAATAACGTGACGGATCCATCATTTGTGAGTTCCGTCACGTTGTTCCTTGAACTCACCTACAGAGGATGATGGATCTTATACACCCTTATAGGGTGAGATCAAAGCCACGTTCTTAGAACGTGGTTTTTTACTAGAAAAATAATTGGTTAGTCTAGGCCGACATTATTAAACATCC
The DNA here is from genome assembly GCA_023135195.1 of Gammaproteobacteria bacterium. Lineage (GTDB taxonomy): Bacteria > Pseudomonadota > Gammaproteobacteria > UBA6429 > Thiohalophilaceae > JAGLTQ01. The sequence goes on from JAGLTQ010000089.1 coordinate 24,563, forward strand.
ATTTTGTGATGGTTTCTCGTTCCTCTTTACTCATCTTTGCTCCGATATTGGGCATAAGGCCAAAGCGATCTATTGCCATATCTTTTGTTCGAGCTCTGATTCTTGTTGGGTTTTGAATGTAGTTACTCACAAACTCAACAAATTGTGCTTCGTTGTTGTATGCACGACGTACTGCATTAGTCACACCGGGAAAAGGTGGTGCCTTCAGGGTAGTTTTGTCTTTTATTTCCCAACCTATTTGCATTACATGACATTGTGAACAGATGTTTTTATATATCGTTTCACCATCACTTGCCAAAGTGAGCGGAGAAACCAGATTATAACAGCGCGGCTTTTTATTTAACTTAAGTGAGAGAAATTTAAGTTGTTTGGTAATATAAATTTTGCGGATGATTTGCCTGAGCAAAGAAGAACCAGCGTTCAGCAAGTAAACCAATATATTGAATGATAAATGCACCTAACAAAACACTTGTGCTTTCTGCATTAATACCAACCCAAAGTAAAAGAATGGGCATTGGGAATACAAGAATCATGAAACCCCATTTAATAATTTTTACGAACGCAGCTGACTTATGATGGAAAAAATCACGTGTGTTCATGGAGCCACCTTGCATGCCCATTGATTTTTGCTGAATCTTTGGATGACGAATACCAATTGCAGTTTGTATCGTCGATTTTGCTTTAATATTAGCATTGCGATACAAGCTTGCACTGCGAGAGAAAAAGGCAACGACAGTAATAATGATTGCCCAGTTACCATATAAGCTTAGCAGCTCAGGAGCATTTGCATTAGCGAATGAAGTCGCTAAGGTGAAGCCAGAGGCGGTGCCTAATAATAAATAATTGATAACAGTAAGTGGTGAAGCCCATTCCTGTAAGAATTTAATTGCAGCATAAATCATCGCAGTACAAATAAATAATGCGAATGTTGCGATAGCACCCAAAGTACCAACAATTAAGCTTAACTGTAGTGTTACACCTTCTTTGCTGGTATATAAAACTGTATCCCATTCAAAGAAATGCATAATAGTGTAAATAAAAATTAAGCTCATTAAGGTTGGTAAGACGATAACTTCACGCGATAACCATGATGTGCGCCACATTGCAGCAGAACGCCATGCTCGTTCAGGACGACCTAAGTGAAAGAAGGAAGCGATTAAGCCGCCAACCAAAAACGTCAGCGCAATAAGACCACCAACACCATAAAATGCTGTGCTGTCCTGAGTTGCAACAAGTTTAACTGCTGAATAACTTTGGCCGGTGAACAAAGCTAAAAATAAACCCTGACCCACGCCAATTAATGTTGTTAAAAAGATAACTGAAAATGCCGGATGCATTGTCGATCTCCTAAATTAAATTTAAAAATTTTATATATAAATCGTAAAGTTTGTTCTCTGCCAAGGCGTAAGTTTTTGAGGAAAGCGGAGTTTGCTAGTGCAAATGAGCATTTCCGAAAAAGCTTACAACGCCGGCAGAGGGCAAAATCTGCGATTTAATTTACCAAGAAGTTGTGTCGTCGAGTGTCGTGTCTTCAACTGGCCCACTTGGTCCACGTTGTTCTTTATTCAATGGATTATCCACGCGTTGTAATTCATCTTCATGAATATTAATACGTGTTTTACGACGCGGTAAATAATGGTTAGATGGGTTAGTTCCCCATTCTGGCATTAACTGATAACCACCTTCTTCACGAATCTGTACTGATACATCTGAATCAGGATCATGAACATCACCAAATAAACGTGCGCTTGTTGGGCAGGCTAATACACAAGCAGGTTTACGTTCTGCTTCGGGTAATGATTCATCATAAATTCGATCAACACACAAAGTACATTTCTTCATGACTTTTTGTTGTTCATCAATTTCACGTGCACCGTAAGGACAAGCCCACGTGCAATAACGACAACCAATACACTTATCGTAATCAACTAAAACAATACCATCTTTTTCACGTTTATAACTTGCACCGGTTGGGCAAACAGGAACGCAAGGCGCGTCTTCACAATGCAAACAACTTTTAGGAAAGTGAACCGTTTCTGTTTTTGGAAACTCGCCAATTTCATATGTTTGAACACGGTTAAAGAAAGTACCGGTTGGGTCTTTACCATACGGATTTTCATCCGTCATAAAACCAGCTGGACCCGAGGTATTCCATTCTTTACAACTTGTTACGCAGGCATGACAGCCGACGCAAACATTTAAATCTATAACTAATGCTAATTGTGTCATAGTCTTTACTCTTAAATATTTAAATTGGCCACGAAGGACACAAAGTACACGAAGTAGATATTCACTTTAAAGATTAAACCACGGGGAGCACTGGGAACACGGGGTTAAGAATTTAAAATTCCCAGTGTACCCTGTGCTCCCCGTGGTTTTTAAATCTTTTAGTTTTTTCTTTGTGTTCCTGGTGTCCTTCGTGGCTATATTTTTTGTTACTTGTTTTTTACAAACATTCCGGCGAAGAAACCTATTTTCTTAGGTCGATCACCTGTTCCGGGAACATGTGGCATTTCATCAAACTGCGGATACGTTTCTTTTGGCTCATCGTCTTCTGCTTTATAAACGCGAACACGAACGTCAAACCAACCTGCCTGACCGGTAACCGGATCAGAGTTTGAAATATGTTCGCCGCATTCGTTTTTAGGTAACTCTTCAGAAATCAAATGATTTAATAAGAAGCCTTTTTTAGATTCATTAGCATTACCATCCAGGTTCCATGCACCTTTGGCTTTACCAATTGCATTCCATGTCCAAACGGTGCCGGGTTCAACTGCTTCGCTGTATCTGGCTAAGCATCTAACCTTGCCGTGCATTGATTCAGCCCACATCCAACCACCGTCTTCAATGCCTTGTGCTTGTGCAGTAGATGGATGAATGTGCATATAGTTATGCGCATGAATCTGACGTAACCATGCATTTTGTGAATCCCACGAGTGATACATCGCCATTGGACGTTGCGTCAGTGCAGCTAAAGGATATTTTTGCTTATCGGTTAACTGAACTTCTAACGGTTCTGCATAGAACGGTAATGGGTCAAAATGAGTTTCAACACGAGCACGCAAATGTTCAGGTGGTTGTTTACCTTCGAGTTTACCTTGCGCCGCTAAACGGAATTTCATTAACACTTCAGAATAAATATGAATGTTAATGGGCTCGGCATAACGTGTTAATGCATGTTCCTGGGACCATTTTAAGTAACCGCGATTCCAGTTACGCATGTACTGGTAAGACTT
>JAGLTQ010000009.1 GCA_023135195.1 Gammaproteobacteria bacterium
AGAGGGTGCAGAGAGTGATAAACAGATCCAATTTTTGGCAAAGGCATGCTGTGAAGAAGTACAGGGATATTATTTTAGTAGGCCTGTGCCAGCAGCTGAGTTTAGCAAGTTGTTAATTTCGTCGTTTGAACTATAGATAGTAATGCTGATGATATCATCGGGCTTGAGCATTGGATGGCTTATGGAAAATATAGTTAAAAAATATACTACAAGGAAATATATAATGAAAAAATGGATCCCTTATGAATGAATCAGCTATAAGAATCTTTTTTTATTTTATTATTACCTATTTAATATTAATTGCTTCAATATTCAATTTTTATACCGATACAATACATGGTTACAACAAAAGCCTTGCATCAACAACAAATAAAATATCCGGTATCAGATACTTAAAGTTATTGTATAGGCTAAGCATTGATGCTATTGACATGCAGGATAAAAATATAATAGATAAACGAATGAAAAAAAATATATCAGCGATATATGCTTTTCAAAAAACACACCCGAAATTTTATAATGCTAAATTAAATAATTATATACACTCTATGAAAGAGTCTGAAATTGATTATTTTGATTATTTTGATTATTTTGATTTTATAAATCATGAAAATTATATCGTGGGGAATAATTCAGAATTATTATTTTCTCATGAAAAGAAGAAATATTTTTTAGGTACTCTGATGACTCACTATTTACCTGAGTTTATTATATCTCTTGGAATATCAAGGAATATATTAAGTGAACTGACACAAAACGGGCAGGTCAGTGATACTAAAAAAAGCATTTATATAGAGCAGAATAAGCTGGTATATTTAAGTTCAGAAGAGCTGCAAAATATTATTAATTTACTCAGTGAATATGAAGAGACTATAGTTTTAAATAACATAATTACTAATATAAGACATAACTTGGAATTATTGGAAAACAACAGAAGCAACTTATTGAGTTTACAAAATGGAAAAAGCTTCACCCTGAATTTAAAGATAACACAGGAATTAGTTGTTTTATCAAAAGAATTGAACAATGAAAATACAAACTTATTAGAACAGTCGTTAATAAATGATAAAAAATATTTTAATGACAGAATTACCCATCATAAATACCTGATTGTCTTTACGATTATATTAGTCACTGCGATTTTTATATACTTTTTTCATATTTTTAACATGAATGTAAAAAGAGTAAAAGAGTTAAGATTTGCCAGGGAACAGGCAGAGTCAGCCAATAAATTCAAGTCGGAATTCCTCTCCAGTATGAGTCATGAACTACGCACACCAATGAATGCTATTATTGGGTTTAGCCAGTTACTCAAAATGGATACAGAAGAGCCTTTAACAGAAATTCAGAGGGATAATGTTTCAGAAATAAGTACAGCCGGCAATCATCTTTTGAATCTTATTAATGAGGTACTGGATTTATCTAAAATTGAATCAGGGAAAGTCGAACTGTCAATGGAATCAGCATCCCTGAGTAATATACTTACTGACTCCCTGCAACTGATAACACCACTGGCAGCAAAGCGTGGCATCACTGTTCGTTTAGTGAGTGATGGAGATACTATTAGTATGGAGCAATTAAGGCAGCAGAATATTTCAATCCAATCTGATCAGACCCGACTAAAGCAGGTGATCATCAATCTGTTGAGTAATGCCGTTAAATACAATAAGGATAATGGCAAAATTACTATCAATTATAATTATAGTGATGACAACCACCTGAGAATCAGCATTGTAGATACCGGCATTGGAATTTCTAAGCAACAACGAACACAATTATTCAAGCCTTTTAATCGACTGGGTAAAGATCATATTGGCATTGAGGGTACAGGGATTGGGTTAGTTATCACTAAAAAAATTGTTGAACTCATGGGTGGAAAGATTGGTTTTAAAAGTACATCGGGTGAAGGCAGTACATTCTGGATTGAATTACCCTGTACTCCAATAGACTTAAAACAAAGTAATGTGACAGATAAAAATGAATCAACTGATGATATAAAGCTCACGAATGATGAGTATAAGTATTCCATACTATACATAGAAGATAATCCTGCTAATTTACGCTTGGTGCAGCAAGCAATAAATATTTTACATGGTGTTTCTATGTTAAGTGCTCACGAACCGTTACTGGGTATTGAAATTGCAATCGAGCACAAGCCAGATTTAATACTATTAGATATTAATTTACCGGGAATGGATGGTTTTGAGGTGCTTAAAAGAATACAACAGAATAAATATATCAATAAGACTCCGGTTATTGCTGTTAGCGCTAATGCCATGCCCAGCGATATTCAGAAAGGTCTGGATAATGGTTTTATACAATATATTACCAAGCCGATTGATATAAAAGTATTACTTGATACAGTGAATAAGATTTTATTACTCGAGAACGGGTAATCAAGCTCGTTGGCACTGTTCACCATCTACCTGAGAAGACCTTTTAAACAAGCCATTAAGAAACCTAAAATATATAAAGCATGTTGGTATACATACTTTACATCACAGTTTTGCCAGTCGAAAAAGGTGCCGGAGGGATTAAATTTTAACCATCTCTGAGTTTATGTTATAAAGTATTTATAATAAATCTATCAATATGCAAAGGAGTTGCACCTTAGAACCGCTTCGCGTTTCATTCAGTATTTCCTGAACGCACTTTGTTTGTTCTGGTCACATATGCCAAGACGAACAAGGATGTATATTCCGAACTTACCTTATCATATTGTCCAACGAGGCAATAACCGGGAAGCCTGTTTTATTGAGCCTGAGAACTATCATTATTATTTAGGGCTTTGGAAAACATGCGCTAAACGTTACGGTATTTCAGTTCATGCCTATTGCCTAATGACCAACCATATTCATTTTTTAGTGACACCACATACTGAAGCATCAATATCAAAAGCAATGAGTGTGATTGGTAGTCGTTATGCCTATTATTTTAACCGCACGTATAAACGCAGTGGTACGATATGGGAAGGGCGGCATAAATCCAGCTTAGTTCAAAGCGAATGTTATTTTCTTTCTTGCATGCGTTATATTGAACTTAATCCTGTTGTTGCGAATATGGTATCAAAGCCGGAGGAATATAAATGGTCAAGCTATATGGTGAATGCCTGGGGAAAAGACAGTGCTCTTGTTTATCACGATGAATATTTAAAACTGGATAAAGATAAAGACACTCGTTGTTATGCTTATCGTGAATTATTCAAACACCAGCTATCAGAACACGATATTCATTTAATCGAAAAAGCAGAGGAATATTGTCAGCCTGTAGGAGATGAGAGATTTAAAAAAGAAATAGAGGTGAAGCATGGGATTAAACTGGGTCAAATGTCACGCGGGCGACCGAAAAAGAAAGCTGGTTAAAATTTAATCCCTCCGGCACCTTTTACTATACCGGCACCTTTTACTATATGCTATATTGATTTATCTTAAACATAGTTTTATTAGTAAAGTGAATATTGGCTTGAAAAACAATTTAGAAAGTAAATCACCCCAAGCAAGAATGATGGCTGCTGTTGATCTTGGTTCAAACAGTTTCCATATGATTGTTGCCAGTCTGGAAGAAAACGGCACCCTTAAAATCATTGATAGAATTAAAGAAATGGTTCGTTTGAGTGCAGGTCTTGATTCTGAAAACAATATTAACGAAGAAACTCAACAGCGTGCGCTGGAATGTTTAAGCCGTTTTTCTCAACGCTTACAAAATATTGATGGGAAAGATCTCCGCATTACCGGTACCAACACTCTTCGTATTGCAAAAAACAGCAATAAATTCATTAAAAAAGCCAAAAATATTTTAGGGCATCGTATTGATGTTATCTCTGGTGTTGAAGAAGCTCGCCTTGTTTATCATGGTGCTGTTTATAGTTTGGCTGTGCTTGGAAATAAAAGGCTTGTCGTTGATATCGGTGGTGGTAGCACGGAAATTATTATTGGTAAAAATAATAAACCCATAAAACTTGAAAGTCTTGAAATGGGCTGTGTCAGTATAACTAAAAAGTTTTTTTCTGATGGGGTGATCAACAAATCAAGAATTAAGAAAGCGGATATTTGTGCACGGCAAAAGGTTGAACCCGAACGCCAAAGTTATCTGAAAACAGGTTGGGAACAATGTGTTGGAACATCTGGAAGTATTCGTTCAATTTCAAAAGTGTTATTGGCTTCTGGAATTACTGATGGAACTATTACCGAAAAAGGGCTAAAAATATTATTAGATATGCTTTTAAAATTTGAAACAATAAACAACATTAAACTTGATGGGCTTAATAATGATCGTCAACAGGTCTTTATTGGCGGAGTTATTGTATTAAATGCTGTTTTTAAAGCCTTAAAATTAAAAGAAATGATCGCTTCAGATGGGGCTTTACGTGAAGGTTTAATTCTCGATATGGTTGGTCGTATCAAGCATGAAGATATTCGAGAGTTATCTGTTCAGCAGTTGGCATCACGATATGAGGTTCGTCAGGAACATGCTGCAAATATAATTTTATCCTGCAAATATTTAACAAGTGAGCTTAAAAAGACCTGGTCACTTGATGATGAAAATAATCAGCTGCTATTAGTTTGGGCTGCGCAGTTACATGAAATGGGTTTAGCTATTTCTCATGCAGGGTATCATAAACATGGCGCCTACCTGGTACTTAACTCTGATATGCCCGGTTTTTCGTTACATGAGCAATTACTGCTTTCATTACTTGTTCGTTATCATCGACAGAAAATTCTCTTGGAAGATTTCGTATCATTTTCTGAAAAGTACAGTAAGAAAATATTTTATTTAATCATTATTTTACGTATAGCGGTTATTCTGAATCGCAGTATTCCAGAGTATCAGGAACCGGATTATACCGTTGCGGCAAAAGAAGATTCATTAACGTTGAAATTTCCTGAGCACTGGTTTGAAAATAATCCCCTTATTATTGCAGACTTTGAGAATGAGATAGATTACCTGGCAACAATCGGAATTCAGTTAATAATTAAACATTTATAGTTCTGCGGCAAGGTTATGTAATAATTTGATTTGTATTGAATTGGTTTTTTGACTGGATACTGGGTTTAATCTTTTATAGCTGCCATCAGACTGCAATAACCAACTATCAGTATTATCTGATAAATAAGCCATTAAACCATCTTTTATAATTTGTTTTTTCAATGTCTCATCCAGTATTGGGAAACAGGCTTCAACACGGCGGTATAAATTTCTCTCCATCAAGTCAGCACTTGAACAAAATACGTTAGGATCATCGTCGTTCTGGAAATAATAAACACGTGAATGTTCAAGAAAACGTCCTACGATAGAACGCACTGAGATGTTTTCAGATATGCCTTTCATTCCAGGCCGTAATCGACATACACCACGAATAATTAAATCGATTTTTACTCCAGCTTGAGAGGCGCGATAAAGTTCCTGAATAATACTACTGTCAACTAATGAATTGACTTTTGCAATAATTCGAGCAGGTTTACCCGCTATTGCATTTTCAGCTTCAAGTTGGATCATTTCAATCAGGCGCTTATGTAAAGTAAAAGGCGACTGTAATAATTTTTTTAATTTTGTTGCTTTCCCCAATCCGGTTAGCTGCAAAAATAATTTATGAACATCTTCACCTATCGCTTTATCACCACTCATAAAGCTATAATCTGTATATACTCTGGCATTACCCGGATGATAGTTTCCGGTTCCTAAATGTACGTAGCGATTTAAACTTTTACCTTCGCGTCGAACAACAAGTAACATTTTTGCATGTGTTTTATATCCAACCACGCCATAAACGACATGCGCACCGGCATCTTGTAAACGTGATGCCAGCTCAATGTTGGCAGCCTCATCAAAGCGTGCACGTAATTCAACAACAACAGTCACTTCTTTACCTAACTTTGCAGCATCAACCAGTGCATCCACTAAAGGTGAAGCGGCACCTGTTCGATATAACGTCATTTTAATGGCAAGAACTTTATGATCCTGAGCTGCTTGTTTTAAAAAATTTACAATAGGAGCAAAAGATTCATAGGGGTGAAATAATAAAATATCTCCTTGTTGAATCGCTTTAAACATATCTTCTTCATAACGAATACGTTTGGGTAATCCAGGCGTGAACGGCAAATATTTCAGGTCAGGACGATTGGAATTATCAACTACTTCCAATAGTCGGTTTAAATTTACCGGTCCATTAACAGTATACAAATCATCTTGTTTTAATTTGAATTTTTTCAATAAGAAACGAGACATTTCACTGGTGCAGTTATCGGCGACCTCTAATCGAACCGCATCTGTTATTCGACGAGATGACAATTCACCTTTAATTGTTCCCATCAAATCATCACTTTCTTCTTCGTCTATAAATAAATCGCTGTCACGAGTTACACGGAATTGATAACAACCTGTAACGTTCATACCGGGAAAGAGATCACTAATATGTGTATGTATGATAGAGGTCAGAAACACATATGCATTACCTTTTGCATATTTTTCAGGAATGCGAATCAGGCGAGGCAAACTGCTGGGTGCATGCACTATTGCTATGCGACTATCACGCCCGAATGCATCCTTACCTTCAAGTGAAATAATAAAATTTAGACTTTTGTTAAATACCCGGGGGAAGGGGTGCGCAAGATCGAGTCCCAATGGACTTAATACCGGGAGAATCTGGCTGGTAAAATGACGACGTATCCAACCGGCAAGTTCTTCATCCCATTCTGTTCGTTTTAAAAAGTGAACATTTTCACTTGCCAACTCTGGAATTAATACTTCATTTAAAACTCGGTATTGTTCTTCAACTAATGAATGTGTTTCGCCTTTTATCAATTCCAGGATTTGTTCAGGTGTGCTGTTTTCCATGGAGCCACTACTTGACTCAAGCGCCGCACGATGCATCAACCCAGCAACTCTTATTTGAAAAAATTCATCAAGATTTGTACTGCTAATACATAAAAAACGCAATCGTTCTAATAGGGGGACATTTTGATTGGACGCCTGTGCAAGCACACGGCGTTGAAATTGCAACAGGCTAAGTTCTCTGTTGATGAAGTACTCGGGTTGTGTCAAATCAATATCATTCATTTGGCTATTATCTGGTAGTTATGTGTCGTTTGGGGATAGTTTAGTTGCAAATTGTTAACAAAAGTAATTTTACTAAAATTCCATTGTAGAGAGTATATTTATTATCAGTATTGACTTAAGTCATTTTAATAAAAAATAGTTATGTTAGGCTGGTTTGTTAGCACCTTACAAATTAGAGTTGAATTATGACAGATAAAACCGAAGACGCACTTAATGTTTCCCTCGCCCATCCAGGTACAAATTTTCTGGCATCACTTGATGAAATAAATGGTATGGCCAAGAATGCCATTTTTCCTTCGGCGAATTATCCATACGAAAAAAAGATGAAAAAGGCGGAATATGAAGAGGAAAAGAAATTATTACAAATAGAGTTGGCTAAATTTCAACGCTGGATTAAAGAGAGTGGGCAGAAATACCTGATTATTTTTGAAGGTCGTGATGCTGCGGGCAAGGGCGGCACTATCAAGCGTTTTACCGAGCACATGAATCCTCGTGGTGCCCCCGTTATCGCATTGGAAAAACCGGATAAACGTGAAAAGGGCCAATGGTATTTCCAGCGCTACATTCAGCATCTTCCTACTAAAGGTGAAATTGTTTTACTTGATCGCTCCTGGTACAACCGTGCGGGTGTTGAACGGGTAATGGGTTTTTGCACGCCACAGGAATACCTGGAATTTATGCGCCAATGCCCTGAACTCGAACGCATGATCGCACGTAGTGGTACAAAACTTATTAAGTTCTGGTTTTCAATCAGTCGTAATGAGCAATTTCGTCGTTTACATGCACGTCAAAATGATCCGCTGAAGTTATGGAAAATCAGTGATATCGATCTGGCATCTCTTGATAAATGGGAAAATTACACAGAAGCTAAGGAAGCGATGTTTTTTTACACGGATACCAAAGATTCACCATGGACTGTGGTTAAATCGGATTGTAAAAAACGCGCAAGATTAAATGCAATTCGTCACGTACTGGCCGATGCTGATTATCCGAATAAAGATGATAAAGTGGCCTGTGCACCAGATAGTCTGATTGTTGGTTCTGCAGATACCATTTATGAGTCGGGTGAAAAACATTTGCAGCATCCACCTTTTGAAATATCTAAGAATGATTAAAAGACAGTAAGTTGTTTGAATAATCTGGGAGCTGGGTCGAACGCAGTATTACTATTAGCTGCCGCGATATTTTAAATTTGACCCCGTCTCCGTCACCACATGCTTTTTTGTACGCTTGAATATGTTTACAATTCGCTATTGTTTTGTTGATTTAAGGAAAGCGGTTGTCGCCTGAATTTAGCCATAATGTTTCCCCAATAAGAGAGTTATTATCCCACAAGGGAGATATTTCCCTGCATAGACGAGTATTTATTTTAGCAGGAGAAAAAATTTGGCAAACAGCATTTTTACAAGATCTTCTATCGGGGTATGAGAGTGATTCACTCTGGTTGGGAGAATCAGCACCTGAAATATTTCCTTCTATTTCAATTAAAAAAGCGCAAACCTGGCTAGGTAATGAAAAACAGATTGTTGTTTTTGATGCTAACAAAGATTTTGATCCAGATAACTTTGCCGCAATAAGCGGCATTGTTGTTGGTGGAGGATTATTTTTTTTATTGCTTCCTGAAAAAAACAAATGGAGCGAAATTTATGACTCTCAATTTGGACAACGATTGATACAAAGTATTAATAATACACCGGAATTAATTGTTATAAATCAAAATGATGATGATTATGATCTCATTTCGGATAAAACAAAAAACACGTCTTCACAAAATTATATTTCTCCTTTTTTAACGGCTGACCAGCAATATGCTGTTGAGATGATTGGAAAACAGGTACTCAATGGTAGCAATACTCCGTTAGTTTTAATTTCTGATCGTGGTCGGGGAAAGTCTGCTGCACTTGGTATTGTCGCAGCAAAATTGATGAGAGCTGGAATAAAAAATATTGCGATCACTGCACCACGTATGCGTGCTACCGATATTGTTTTTAAACATATTAAAGATCTTTTACCTGATGCAGTGAGTTCACGTGGTAAGGTGCAGCTTGCTGAAAGTACCATTCACTTTTATTCCCCCGATCAATTGGTCGAGAAAAATATTAATGCAAATTTATTATTAATAGATGAAGCCGCAGGAATTCCTGTACCACTATTAACTTCGTTCTTGAAAAAATATCCACAATGTATTTATGCAACCACTATACATGGTTACGAAGGAACCGGTCGCGGTTTTTCATTACGTTTTAATAAGATATTAAATGAATATAATCCTGCATGGATTAAGTTACAGATGCAAACGCCAATACGCTGGCCAGTTAACGATCCATTAGAAAAATGGATGTTCAGCTTATTATGTCTGGATGCTGAAGTAGTTGAAATAAATTCAATACCTGAAATTGAACAGGTTAAGATTGAACATAAATTTCTGAAAAAAGCAGAATATGTAAATAATCAAATATTGTTAAATGAAGTGTTTGCCTTGCTTGTTTTAGCTCATTATCGAACTCGCCCAAAAGATTTAAAGAATTTATTAGATGACGATAACTTATCCTTGTATGTGTCGCTTCAGAATAAACATGTGGTTGCAGTTGCATTAGTCATTCAAGAAGGATGTTTTTCAGATTCTCTTTCAACATTGGTATACCGTGGAGAACGCCGACCTCCAGGAAACTTACTTGCACAAGCTCTAACTTACCATTGTGGTGTTGAGCAAGCCGCAACGTTGGATTATGCCAGAGTCATGCGCATTGCCGTTCATCCTGAATTACAACAACAAGGGATCGGTACAGGACTTCTTGAGTATGTTATTAAAAATGAAAAAGAACATGGACGAGATGCTATTGGTACCAGTTTTGGTATGAATGAGTTTTTGCTAAATTTTTGGAAGAAATTAAAATTTAATGTTGTACGAATTGGTTTTACCCGTGAACAAACGAGTGGGGAACATGCAGCTATTATGTTATTACCTTTGACTGATAAAGGTGAAGAGATTTATCTTGAAGCAATATCACGTTTTAAAGGTCAATTGTCTTTCTGGTTTGATGATGTTTTAAAAGATATTTCTATCGATATAAAAAACGTCTTTAAAGATGAAATCAATACATTATCTGAATTAACTAAAAATGATAAAAAAGATCTTCATTCATTTAGTCAGTATTCGCGAAACTATGAATTATGTATTTCTGCTTTGACTAAATTAGTCGTGCTGAATAAAAATAAAATTGCACAAAATGATTTCCCGGGAATTTTTCGACAAGTTTTAAATGAAAAAGTCATAAAAAAAATAAAATGGAAAGAGATTGGAAAAAACATGGGGTTGAGCGGTCAGGCTGAAACAAGAAAACTTTTTCATCAGGCTATTCTCTATTTGTTGGAGTGATTAGTAATTTCGATTAGTTTATTTTTTCAACAAACCACCATTGCTAGCTGTTTACTTTCGCCAGACTGACTTTTACTACTTATTGGTTTGTTTACTCCCGTTGTATTATGGTATTTCTTTTTTCGTATTAGTTATATTAATGATGTTCTTTATGAATCTGGATGTTTCCTTTAACGAAATCTCGCATTATGGTGTGTAGGAAGGAATGAATATTTGAGGAATATTCTGCTAAAGAATTGGCTCTTCATGCCGATAACGAATGTAGTAAGGGTTCGTACAATTCATCTTAAAATGCCATTGCAGTACTAGATATAAAATATTAAGTTGAAAAAGTTAGGTTTAATTACCTTACAAATAGCTCAAGTAAAGCCATAGTAAATTAAGGGGCTAATCTGGAAATAGTTGGCTTATTAGTAAAAAATTGTTACGTCCGTAGTAATAAAATGCGATGAAACATATAGTTATACTTGATGTATTGGCATCAAAACTAGAAAAGGTAAGTCCCCGTTTATAATGACTAGCAGTAGCATAAGTTCTTTGATATCACCTGAGTTGGGCGATATGCTGGATTCTTGTACCCAGTTGCCCAGTTTACCCGCTGTCGCATTAAGAATTATTGATGCGAGTAAAGATCCTGATATTACTTTACATGAAGTTTCTTCGATTATTTCCAGTGATCCCGCCATAGCGGCTAAATTATTAAAAATCGCCAACTCGCCTCTTTATTCTCAACGTCGATCTTTAAATAATCTACGCGAAGCATTAACCCTGTTAGGGTTTAATGCTTCTTTCACGATTGCGCTCAGTTTTTCATTGCTACAATCATTGAGTGGTAAAAATAAAGCAAACCATGAAAATTATTGGAAGCGTTCAATTCTTGCAGCTTCCATAGCCCGTATGTTGGCGGCTCGATTGCATATCATACGGCTTGAAGATCTATTTCTGGCAAGCCTGTTACAAGATATTGGTATTTTGGTTATTCAGTGTATGAAGGAATCACCTTATACAGGAGACCAAAGCAAAGATTTAAAGCATCTTGATCGTATTCAACTTGAGAAAGAGGTGTTAAATGTCGATCATTCACTTATAGGTGCCTGGTTACTGGATTCATGGAACTTACCCGATTATCTTGTTAAGTCAGTACTATATAGCCATTCTTTAAATATACCGGATGAAAATCAAAGTAAAGAAGATAATTATTTTCATTACTGTGTAAATCTTTCAGGTACTCTTGCAGACGTTTGGTTAGATGAACATCCCGGTGAGTTATTACTCTCTGTATTAGACGTGGCGAAGCAGATTCTTAATATTGATAATGATGAATTTAATCAGCTTATTGTTGAAATTGATAATTTTCTTCCTGATATTTCAAGTATGTTTGAAATGAAATTAATAGGAGAACGTACTCGAGAACAAGTTATTTATGAAGCACGTGAATTATTATTAGAAAGAAGTATTAGTTCTATTAAACAATCTGAAGATGCACGACGTCATGTTGAAAATATTGAAAAAACGAGCCGTCTGGATCATTTAACCAAAGGTTATAATCGACTATATATAGAGGAACTGTTAGAAGGGGAGTTTAAAAATGCCTCTAATAATGGTTGGTCTTTATCGTTAGCTTTTATTGATGTTGATAATTTTAAGTTAATTAATGATACTTATGGTCATCTCGTAGGTGATGAAATTCTTAAGTCTATTTCTGAATTCTTTTCAAACAATATTCGTGGAACAGATGTTTTTGCTCGCTATGGTGGTGATGAGTTTTTATTAATGTTGCCTGGCTCGACATCGGATATTGCAAAATCTGTATTAGAACGATTATTAGGATTACTTAAAGATGCTATAAAATTGGAAGTTAAAGGTGTTAATTTAACTGTACATGTGTCAATTGGTTTGGCAACACATATGGAACCAAATGAGTTTGCTAACTTAAAAGATTTTGTGGCAGCCGCCGATGAAGCTTTGTATAAAGCAAAATCAAAAGGTAAAAATTGCCTGGCCATTTATTGAAGATTAAAAATTAAAAAGAGAAATAATGAATATTAAAGAAAAGTTTTCTTCATCTCTTGAAGAAGTAAAAGGAGATGAAGCATGGCGTATGTTCAGAATATTAAGTGAGTTTACTGAAGGTTTTGATAAATTATCAGATTTAGATTTTGCAGTAACAATATTTGGTTCAGCACGTTTCAGTAAAGATAATAAATTTTATAAGCAAACAGTTGAGCTGGCAGAAGCTTTATCAAAAGAAGGCTTTCCTATTATTTCTGGTGGTGGCCCTGGAATAATGGAAGCGGCCAATAAAGGCGCAGATGAAGCAGATCAAGTTTCGGTCGGCTTAAATATTGATTTACCTCATGAGCAACAAAAGAACCCATATCAAAATTTATCCCTTAATTTTCGTTACTTCTTCGCACGAAAAGTGATGTTTGTTAAGCACTCTATGGGGTATGTTTGTATGCCAGGTGGTTTTGGCACCATGGATGAATTTTTTGAGGCATTAACACTAATGCAAACAAATCGTATTTATCACATGCCACTTATTTTATTTGGAACCGAGTTTTGGCAAGGCTTGATTGACTGGATGAAACAAACCTTAATACTGCACGATACCGTTTCGGGTGTTGATTTCGATTTAATTAAATTAACCGACGATATAGATGAGGTGGTGTCAATTATGAAAGCACATCGAGTTTGGAAACAGGAACAAATTGAATTGTCTAAAAAGGATTAACGACTTCCGAGTAATTTTGCAACAGCTTTGTCGCTGCCTAAAAGACCTACAATTAAACCAACAAGACTTAATGATCCAAATACAAGCATGACGAACCAAAAGCCCATTTCAATTAATTGTGGTAAAAAAACAGGTAAAGCAAAAGCGAGTAGAAAAAATACACTACTAATAAATAAAACAATTTTTCTGTTTAACGAACGATAAACAAATTCATTATTATTTTTTTCGAAGATATTTAATATTGGAGAAAAAATATTTTTAAGCTGGTTTTTCATCTCGGTTTTATTTTACCTTCAATTAATGAGTGTCTGAGAGTTTATCTTCGGTAGGTAAACCTGCTACTTTCCATTCTGGATAGCCATTTTCTAAACGTCGCGCCTGAAAACCTTTGTCTCTTAATTTTTCCACAGCATCAAAGGCTAAAATACAATGAGGGCCTCGACAGTAAGCTGCAATTTCCTGGTTAGGATCGAGTTGTTCTAAATGTTGTTCAAGTTCTTCAATGGGGATATTGATAGCCCCTTGCACATGGCCCGCTTCAAATTCTTCTCTTGGACGAACATCTAGTACAGTAATTAAATCCTGTTTTACCATTTCCAGTAATTCTGTGGCAGGGATAGGATCGAGATTATCCTTCGCCGTGAGGTAAGTGTTTACTAGCAGGTCAACATCGGATAAATGGCGTTCTGCCACTTCCCGCACTGAATCGAGTAAAGAAATCACATCGTCGCCACTCAGGCAATAAAAGACTTTCAGTCCTTCTTTACGACTAACCACAAGTCCAGATTGTCTTAGTAATTGTAAGTGTTGTGATGTATTAGCAACACTGAGCTTGGAAACATTGGCTAAAGATTCAACACTACGAGAACCTTGAGCTAAAAACTCAAGCAATTCCAATCGGTTAGCGTTACTTAAGGCTTTGCCGACACGAGCAAACTGGGTAAATAAATCACTTTTAAATGTATTCGGTTTCATTTTACGTATGGCTACACTATTCAAGTAGTTAATTGAATGCTAGACTTCTGTTCAATAATTATAGCGTGAATGGATTTCAGTGCAAACTAGAATATGATCTATATGGATGTACCCCATAAGAATGAGGTTAGTTATGTCTTTTGAAGAATTTTTACTGGCGAATGAGAAAGTTATTCGTATGAGCTTTTTTTTCGGCATGTTAGTGCTGATTGGATTGTGGGAGCTGGCTGCACCGAAACGCGCTTTGACTATATCAAAAAGTGTACGCTGGATTAATAATCTGGGACTGGTCTTTTTTAATAGTTTTCTCCTCAGAGTTTTGTTTCCTGCCGCTGCGGTAGGCGTTGCTGTTTTTGCTAGCGAACAGGGATGGGGCCTGTTTAATTATTATAGTGACTTACCTTTCTGGTTTGTGGTGGTGGCTTCAGTCATCATTATGGATTTTGTGATTTATATACAGCATGTGATGGTGCATGCGATTCCTGTGCTCTGGCGTTTGCATCGACTTCATCATGCCGATCTGGATTATGACGTAACTACCGGTGCACGTTTTCATCCCATTGAAATTATATTATCCATGTTAATTAAATTCGCAACTATTTTATTACTTGGGCCTTCTATTGTTGCTGTAATTATTTTTGAGATTATGTTGAATGCCACCGCGATGTTCAACCACGGTAATATTTCACTACCTAAAACAGTTGATAAGTATTTACGTTTGTTCTTAGTAACACCGGATATGCATCGGGTACATCATTCAATTGAAGATGATGAAGCCAATAGTAATTTTGGTTTTAGTTTGCCGTGGTGGGATCGTCTGTTTGGTACTTATCGTGCTCAACCTCGGGGTGGTCATCAGGCTATGACGATTGGTATTAATAAATATCGTGATCCTAAACAAGTATCCTGGTTGCCTGGAATGTTGATGTTACCTTTTATTGGAAAAATGTCAGGTTATGTTATTAACCGTAGACAGTGGATTGATAAAGAAGATAAGTAGTTGGATGTTGGTTCCGTCACATGCGACCTGAGCGCTAGCGAAGAAGTACTGAATGAAACACGTAGTGGTTTTACAGTGCTCCTTGAACCAACTTATGTGAATAATACTGTAGGTTGGCTCAAGCGCAGCGGATCCAACATTTAATTTTGTATGTTAGACGAGATAAACAATGAAAAAATTATTAAGAATTAGCGTTTTACTATTATTAGTTGCAGGCATCGCCGTAGCGATTATTTATCGTGAGCAATTTGATGCCAATGCACTGGAAAGCTGGGTAAAAGATGCCGGCAGTGCAGGGCCAATAGTATTTATGTTGATCTATATAATTGGCACAGTGTTTTTTTTACCTGGTTCAGTATTAACTTTGGCTGGTGGCGCTTTATTCGGTCCTGTATATGGAGCATTCTACAACCTCACAGCGGCAACAATAGGTGCCATGATTTCTTTTATTGCTGCACGTTATTTAGCACACGACTGGGTTGAGAAAAAAACCGGCGGTCGTATGAAACAACTAAAACAAGGTGTTGAAGGTGAAGGCTGGAAGTTTGTTGCTTTTGTTCGTTTAGTACCTCTTTTTCCCTTTAATATTCTGAACTACGCGCTGGGTTTAACAAAAATAAAATTTAGTCACTATTCCATTGCTACCTATATTTTTATGTTACCCGGTGCGATTGCTTATACTTATCTGGGTTATGTTGGCCGTGAAGCGGTCGCGGGTGGTGATGGTTTAATTCAGAAAATAATGCTGGCTTTAGCTTTATTAGCGATAGTTGGATTTTTACCGAGCTTAATTGGTCGACTGCGTCGTGGTCCTATGATGGATGTTGAAAAGGTAAAACAAAAACTGGATTCAGGTGAAGATGTATTATTGCTTGATGTCCGTTCAGCAGAAGATTATGTCGGAGAACAAGGACATGTAAAAGGATCGCTTTTAATTCCACTTGAAGAATTTAATACACGATTATCTGAAATTGAAAGATTTCAGGAAAAAACGGTGATGATTATTTGCCGTACTGATCGACGCTCTGCAAAAGCAGCACAAATACTGACAAAACATGGTTTTGCAGATGTGCATGTTGTTAAGCAAGGAATGACAGACTGGAATGCAAAAGGTTATCCAATTGTAAATAAATAATTAACCTGAACTCGGGATAAG
>JAGLTQ010000090.1 GCA_023135195.1 Gammaproteobacteria bacterium
CTGAAGAAAAAGCGACAATCAGTGATTATAAGAGTGGCGCGGCTCCAACAGGCGGTACTTTAGGTGATTTACTGAAGCAGCAAATGGACGCTGGGGACGAGTAAGTTCCTGATATTAGTGCAAAAATTGGATTCCATACTGGTGTAACTTGTACTATAGTAGGCGTATTACAAGAATAAACGTTTAGGAATAATAATGACAAAATCAGAACTAATCGAAATTCTGGCGCAAAAACAGACTCAACTGGCTTATAAAGACGTTGAGTTGGCCGTTAAGAACATGTTGGAGCATATGGCGACAACATTGGCGAATGGTGAGCGTATCGAAATTCGTGGTTTTGGTAGTTTTTCATTACATTACCGTCCACCTCGTGTGGGTCGTAATCCAAAAACGGGTGATTCTGTGGAGCTAACTGCAAAGTATGTTCCTCACTTCAAACCGGGTAAGGAAATGCGAGAGCGTGTAAACGAAAGTATGACAAAGGTTGAAATTACAGCCTAGTCTGAATTTGTTACTAATAATTAAAAACGGCATGGAGTGAGAACTCTATGCCGTTTTTTTATGGGCGACTTAAGCTGTGATTCATATGTTCCTGAGATTCGAAGCTCATTAATGAAGTTATAAGTAAATAATAATTTAATTATTAAGTTTTAAAATTAAGATTAACAATGTATTTAAACATGGCATAGATTAAAAATATAAACCCTAGAGGAATAATAATAGTTTGAAATAAAAATACGACGATTAAGCTTACAATGTGTCGCGTTGTTTCTGTTGCGGCTTGTTTATATTTCTCAATTCTTTTATTTATATCTAACGTATCTGCTGTAGAGTTATAAAGATCTTTTGCGCTTTGCCAAAATGAGTTTTTCTTTTTTGAGTTCTTTTTATTGCCAAGTTGGCTATATTGTTCTATTTCGTTTAACTGTCCTATTTCCTGCGCTGTAGTTTCTAGTGTTTTTGTTGAGGTTATATATTCATTTTCAAGAAACATCCGGTATACAAATTCATTTGCTAATCCTGAGAAGGGTACGGCAAAACGTATAATAATAAATAATAAAGAAATACGTAATATTAAAATACGCAGATGAACATGCTTCCTGGTTTTGGTAAAAAGCAGGATTAATCCAAGAGCAAGAAAGGCAATCATGAGGTAACTGAATTCTGGCCAGACACTCATAGTAAGAAATACTTTTTGTATTCCCAATGAGGTTGTACTCATAAGCATAATCCACGAAAATCGTTCAACCAGATCATTAACCGGGTCGAGTATTTGTCCTGGTGTCAGGTTAATACCAATACCCGCAGGTTGAATTGCAATCTCAGTTCCTTGCGCCACCGAGATAACCCCATTTAATGTTTTTGCTATACTAAAAGTAATAAGGGCACGATTAAAGGCTTTGTCGATATGTTGTTTACTGGAGGTGTCGAGTACCTGGGTTAAATTTAAAACGATGGCTATGATAAATAACAACGACAGGAATAATTTTGTAGAACCTGCTTTAGAAATCGAATTTTTTAGAGAAGATAAAAAGGGCATATACTTTCCACAAAAGTTTTTATTTTTATATACTAAGTGAATTCTTATATCTAAACCATTTAAATTTTACAAAAAATAACGCCCCAGGTGATGGGGCGTTGAGCAAAATATAATGAGGTGGGGTGTTATTCAGTATTTTGAGTACGTCTGAAATCACGTCTTAGAAACATAATCATGATACCTGAAGATCCCAGTAAAATTCCTGAGATAAAAGACATAAACGAGTCAACGGTAGACATGGCAGCAACACCACCAATTACATACAGAATAGGTAAACTTTCATAAATGGGTTTTGGCATATTCATTAAATTCCCTCTCTATTTGTGGCGACTTTCAAAAAGTGGCCAATAACTTATATAATTGGATAACTTTTTATAGCAGTCATAAATATTAAGATCAATGAAATAAATGTTAAATTTCGCCTTAATCACCCTTGAATTTATCCGTGATCATGATTAAAACACAAGAACATAAACAAATATTAAGTCAATTATATTACTCAGCACTTAAAGCGGTGAATGGTTGTCATGCCGTTGAGCAACATTTAATAGGCAAGCCAATCGCCGGTAAAGTTGCGGTTGTTGCGATAGGTAAGGCAGCTGCTGCAATGATGTTGGGTGCAAAAAAACAGCTAAAAGATCAAATTCAGTCTGCTCTTGTTATTACGAAAGAGGGCTATGCTGATAAATCATTGGGCTATCCCTGTATTGAAGCAGGCCACCCTGTCCCTAACGAACAGAGTTTAGTTGCTGGTACTAAGTTCCTGGAATTTATCAGTAATATCCCCAAAGAGACAAAGTTGTTAGCTTTGATTTCAGGTGGTGCATCTGCATTAGTTGAAGTTTTGCCCAAGAATATGGACTTGGAACTTTTGCAAAAAATGAATAAATGGCTTCTTGCGAGTGGCCTGGATATTCACGAGATAAATAAAGTTCGTCAGGCTGTGTCACTCATTAAAGGTGGAGGTGCGCTGAAATATTTAGTACAAAATACAATGACTCAGCTTCTCATATCGGATGTGAAAATGGATGTGGCTGAGGATATTGGCTCTATTGGTTCCGGTTTATTTGTAAAAAGAGAGCTAAATATTTCTTTGCCAAAAATACCGGATTGGTTAGAAAAACACATCCAGAACTCAAAGCAAACATCGTCTATTTTGGTGGAATCTCACATTATTGCCAGCAATGAAATGGCCTGCCAGTCGATTATTGAGCAGTCAAATCAGGAAAAATATGAAGTCATATATCATGGACAAGACTTATATGGTGATGTTTTTGAATTGGCTGAGGTGTTAACGAATGTTCTCAAAAAGGCAGAATCAGGTCTGCATATTTGGGGGGGAGAACCTACCCTTTGTCTACCTGAAGAGCCTGGACGGGGTGGTCGTAATCAATCTCTGGCGCTAGCGCTTGCCTGTAAGCTGGAAAAAATTAAGGGAATTACCGTCTTAGTTGGAGCAACGGACGGTAGCGATGGGCCTACTGATGATGCAGGAGCAATTATTGATGGTTTAACCTTGCAGCGGGGCATGATTAATAATCGTATTGCAAAAGACGACCTTGCCGCTGCAGATGCTGGAACATTTTTAGCGGCTGCGGGTGATCTTATTTCAACGGGGCCAACGGGAACAAATGTAATGGATCTTGTTATTGCAATAAAAGAGCCTATTTCAGCTGCGTCTTAAAGCTTAACTTGATAAAATACGAGAATGAGTAAACCTTCATTATTTAAAGAGGCAGAAAATTGTCTTAAAGCAAGCTTGCCGAGCGATAAAATACGTTTAAGTTATGAGACAGCGGAAGCCTGGCAGCAGCATAAATTATCACTGGATAAGATCACTCCAATATTAAAGTTTGAAGAGCCGGGTCGTCCGGATAAACCTGAATTAGTACCACCCCGAGAGTTAACCCGTCGTAAACCCGGTAGCAAGATTGGGCATGCAGCGTTGATTCATTCAATTTGTCATATTGAATTTAATGCTATCAATCTGGCCTGGGATGCTGTTTATCGTTTTCAGGATATGCCCGATGCGTTTTATGATGATTGGGTTAAGGTTGCGAAAGAAGAAGCCTATCATTTTGAATTATTGAGCAAGCATTTATCCTCACTGGATTATACTTACGGCGACTTTACTGCACATAATGGTTTGTGGGAAAGTGCATTATTAACGGCTCATGACCCCATGGTTCGAATGGCATTGGTACCGCGTGTTTTAGAAGCGCGAGGTTTAGACGTTACCCCTGGAATCGTTAAAAAGCTTAAAAATATTGGCGATGATAAGGCGGTTGATATACTGGCGATTGTTCATCGAGATGAAATTGGCCATGTAGAAATTGGTACACGCTGGTTTCGTTACTTATGTGATGAACGAGGCCTTAATTCTGTAGAGATATTTAAAGATTTAATAAATAAATATATGAAGGGTATCTTACGCGGACCATTTGATCATGATGTTCGCAAAAAAGCAGGTTTTACTGAAGAAGAATTGTTGTTTTTAGAATCCGCAAATTAAAAAAATAAAAAGGTTAATATGAAAAAAACAGTATTGTTATTGATGTCGAGTGTCGTGGTGTTAAGTAGTCTATCTTCGTGTGTAACTAAGGAAGAAAAAGACACGCTTGTTATTTTTATGGAGCAGGAAAGCGGTGTTGAGCCTTATCAAACCCGCATGATTGTTACTAAAAAGTTTATTCGTGTTGACGATGGCGAAGGGGCGAAAAGTTTTATTTTATATAACAGAAATAAAAAGATTGTTTACAGTATCGATCCTGATGAAAAAACGGTAATGGCTGTACATGAAAAGAAATTAAAAAAAGGCGAAGTGTTAGAACCACCCTTTAAATTGACGCACTCGGTTAAAGAAATGCCAGAGATGAAAGATGCTCCAACCATTAAAGGTGAAAGTGCAAAACATTATCAACTTATGACGAATGATAAAATCTGTTATGACGTTGTTGCCATTAAAAACCTGATGCCTAATGTTGTTAAAGCATTAAAAGAATTTCACAATCACATGGCCGCTGATAGTAAGGTTACTTTTAATAATATCCCAAAAGAGTTGCACGAAGCTTGCGATATATCATCGACAACTTTTAGACCTGCTCGCCAGTTTAATTTTGGCTTTCCTATCCAGGAATGGGGAAATAATGACTATTCACGCTCATTAGTTGATTTTAATGATGATTATAAAGCAGATCCTAAGTTGTTTGTTTTTCCTGATGGTTATCAGCATTACACGGTGCAGGAGTTACGTGAAGGTAAAGTGAAATTTACTGAGTAGAACATAAAAATTTAACCACTGGGAACACAGGGTAACACGGGAAAGATAAAATATTTTTACCCCGTGCTCCCTGTGTCCCCAGTGGTTTATGTTAGGTTTTAATTAAAAGACTTTAACCGACAACCACTTTCATCGCAGATTAAGACACTACCTTGCTCAAACCAATCACCTAAAACGATGCGTTTCATATTTTTGTTGTCTACTGTGAAATTATGAATAGCAGGGCGGTGTGTATGGCCATGAATAAGTTGATTGACATTTTGTTCTAACATAACGGCTTCTACTGTTTGTTGATTTACATCCATGATATCCATTGATTTTTTTGCTGTTTCATTTTTGCTTATTTTTCTATATTTAGAGGTCATGGCTAAACGTTCTTCATTGGGTTTAGCAAAGAAGTCCTCTTTCCATCGTGGATCACGAACCATGGCTCGAAACTTTTGATAGTCAACATCATCGGTACATAATGTATCACCGTGCATTAGCAGGGTAGGGGTACCATAAAGATCAATAACAGCAGGATCTTCGATCATGGTTGCGCCAGATACTTCTGCAAACTTTTCTGCCATTAGAAAATCACGATTACCCTGCATAACAAATAAGGGTAAACCGTTATCGGCAAGCTCTTTCATTTTAGAAATGCTTTGCTCGTAATCTGGCTGGATCATGTCATCACCCGGCCAAACTTCGAATAAGTCACCCAAAATATAAAGGGCGTCTGCATCAGACGCCCTTTGATCGAGAAATTTTATAAACAGCTCTGTGATATTTTCACGTTCACCACTAAGGTGAAGATCAGAAATAAATAAAGTGCTCACAGGTAGATGCCGTGGTGTTTAAATAAAAGAAGTTTAAACTTATTCTTCGATTTCTACACTTTCGATAACAACATCTTCAGTTGGAACATCCTGATGGCCGCCTGCAGATCCTGTTGCAACTTTTTCAATTTCTTCGACAATATCCATACCCTCAACAACTTTACCAAATACACAATAGCCAAAGCCTTGAGCATCTGCAGAAGTGAAGTTAAGGAAGTTATTATCTTTTAAATTGATAAAAAACTGTGAAGATGCTGAGTGTGGATCCGGGGTACGCGCCATAGCAATAGTGCCACGATCATTAGTCAGACCATTTTCAGCTTCGTTTTTAATGTTGTCACGTGTTGCTTTTTCTTTCATTCCAGATTCCATACCGCCACCCTGGATCATAAAGCCACTGATAACACGATGAAAAATAGTGCCGTCATAAAATCCATCTTTGGCATACTGCATAAAGTTAGCAGCTGTTGCTGGTGCTTTTTCTGCATCCAACTCAAGAATAATAGTGCCTTTGTTTGTGTTTAGTTTGATCATGTTAAAAATCCTTCAAATTTAAAAAATACTATTTCTTTTTTGTACTTACTGGTTTCTCACCAATGATGGTCGCCTTGTGAATTAATACGGTTTTTACAGGAGCATTAGCTGGAAAGGGACCGGCAGATCCAGTACGAACATTTCTAATTTTATCAACAACGTTCATACCTTTAATGACGTGTCCGAAAACAGCATACCCCCAACCACGAGGACTATTTTTATCTGTATGGTCAAGAAAAGAGTTGTCGACGACATTAATAAAAAATTGTGTTGATGCTGAATGTGGATCATTTGTTCTAGCCATGGCTATTGAGCCACGTACATTTTTTAAGCCATTCGCTGCTTCGTTTTTAATAGTAGCATCAGGTTCTTTACGAACAAATTCAGGTGTAAAACCCCCACCTTGAATCATAAATTCTTTTATTACACGATGAAAAATAGTGCCGTCATAATGACCGCTACGGACATATTTTAAAAAATTAAGTACAGTAACTGGAGCACGGGTAAGATCCAGTTCAAGTGTAATATCACCTAGTGATGTCTCAAGTTTAACTTGTTTTTTAGTGATGTCATCAGCTGCATTGACGCTTGAGATTAACAATAAAAGGCTTGTGAAAGTAAGGAGTAATTTGCGCATATTTAGAGGTCTTTTGTTGTGGAAATATATGTATATTTAAGAACGATGAATAATAATGGGTTTAATATGATTTGTCTCTATAATATCAACTTCAAATTGTCATTGCACTTAATGAACCGCTACGCGTTTCGTCAGTACTACCCTAACGTGCTCTGCACGTTCTGGCATCGAGTCACAACGTGACCGTGGCAATCTCATGTTTATTTGCTATTTACAGTAGATTGCTTCGCTATTAAAGCATGGCTGGCAATGACAGGCACTATTTCCGTTAGGTGCCTATTTCCGTTATTCTAGGCCCTGACTTAAATTTCAAACAATACTGCTATAAAAGAAGATAAATATACATGTTGCACATACACAATAATCTCACACGTCAAAAAGAAGAATTTAAACCGCTCGATCTGAACAATATTCGAATATACGTCTGTGGCATGACGGTCTATGACATGTGCCACATTGGTCATGCACGCGTACTGGTGGTATTTGATGTTATTTATCGCTATTTGTGTGAGGTTTATGGCAAAGAGCATGTGACTTATGTTCGAAATATCACCGATATTGATGACAAAATTATTGCCCGTGCCAATGAAAATGGTGAAGACTTCAATGCGCTAACAGGCCGTTTCATTGATGAAATGCACCATGATTCAGAAGCCCTGGGGATTCTGCCTCCAAATATGGAGCCGCGTGCTACTTTGTATATGGATCAGATAATTGCCATGGTAGAAACCTTGATTGAGAAAGGTTTTGCTTATGCTGCACACGATCAAGATGGGCATGGGGACGTGTATTACGCAGTCAATAAATTTAAAAATTATGGTCAGCTCTCAGGTAAACAAATTGAAGATTTACGCGCAGGAGAACGCGTTGCTGTGGATGAAGCTAAAAAGGATCCTCTTGATTTTGTTTTATGGAAGTCAGCAAAACCGGAAGAACCAAGTTGGGATTCCCCCTGGGGTAAAGGTCGTCCTGGTTGGCATATTGAATGTTCCGCGATGTCGACCGAATGTCTCGGACATAATTTTGATATTCATGGTGGTGGGATGGATTTACAGTTTCCTCATCATGAAAATGAAATTGCACAATCAGAAGCGGCCACCGGTGAAAAATTTGCAAATGTCTGGATGCATAATGGCTTTGTAAGAATTGATGATGAAAAAATGTCTAAATCATTAGGTAATTTTTTCACTATTCGTGAAGTCACTGAGAAATACGATCCTGAAGTGCTACGTTATTTTATATTAACCAGTCATTACCGCAGTCCTTTAAATTACTCCGATAAACAATTGGATATTGCTAAAGCCGCATTGACCACTTTATATACCGCATTACGTGGAGTTGAAATCACTTCACTTGAGTCTGTTGATACCGATTATCATCAACGTTTCAAAGTGGCTATGGATGATGATTTTAATACAGCAGAAGTTTTACCTGTTCTTTTTGATTTAGCTAAAGAAGTGAATCGCTACAAAGAAAAAGATAATACAAAGGCTGCATACTTCGCTGCTTTATTACGTGATTTGTCCAGCAAGATTGGATTACTCAATCAAGAACCTGAAACATTTTTACGTGGTAGCTCAAATAATCAAGGTATGTCGGTAGATGATATTGATGCCTTAATAGAGCAACGTAACCAGGCTCGTACAGCAAAAGACTGGGCTGAAAGCGATCGTATACGTGATGTGTTAAAAGAAGAGGGGATCGTACTTGAAGATGCAGGTGGAAATACAAGCTGGCGTAGAGAATAAATTCTTAATGTAGGTTCGAAATTACGTCCAAGGATGGACTTATGCAGCGATGACACGGATGTTATAGAACTGCCATTCGAACGCGGTGTAAATAACAAACACAATGATCGTTTTTACCTCGGCACACGAATCGCAGATCCTGGGCTCTTCCTTGCCATCGCTGTATAAGCACCTATAAAGAGAATGCTAATTCAATTGGTTGCTACCGAGCTATTCAGTAACCACGATAGTGAACTTGTTTAGCTTGAAAGAGTCTTATCCTGAATATAATAATTAAAAGGGCTCGATCTATATGTTAAAAGCTATTAGTTTAATCTTAATGCTTTCTTTTATTTCCAGCTCTATTTTTGCAACAGAGGCAATGAAAGGGGACAACAAACACGTTCGTGTTTGGAACAAATTTGCCGATGACAGTTTAAAGCTGCACAAAAAATTAACCGATGGAAAAAAACTTGAAGTAAAAACATCTATCGGTAGTTATGCGAACGTAAAAGACTTCTACATTGAACATCGTTATTTTGATAAAGGTCGCTTAATTAGTCAGGTGCAATGGGAAAAAGACGATCCTTCAATACTTCATACTATAGAAGTCTTTGTGCATAACAAGAAGGGACGTGTAGTTCGAGATTTCATGGCAGCCTATTTGCCTTTTTACCATAATGCACCCACGCAAACTTTAATTAGTATTCATCACTACAATAATGAACTTCATGCCTTTCGTAGTTTTGATGCCTCAGGCGATATCGTGCTCGAACGCTGTATGGGGAAAGGTAATAATGGTCAGTCGGTGAATATTCTTCTGGATGAAGATGATTTATATAATGATGATGACAATATAATGTCATCCACTGACTACAAACAGTGTTTTGCAGGTTTCACACAAGATAAATTGGGTAAATATATCATTCCGCAATAAACCAAAGTATTAAACTTATTCGGCTTTTTGTCGGTCGGTCTTCAGGCCGGCCGATGCAGCGGTAAATAATAACTCATATACTTAATTATTTATGTTTTACGGTGATTTACACTGAAACAGTGGGATTTATAAATAAAGTTGATGTTTTGGCTTCGTCGTCGGCCTGATGCTACCGCATCCTTGCTAACGCCCCTTACCTCGGCAACTGCTCGGTCTTCGTT
>JAGLTQ010000091.1 GCA_023135195.1 Gammaproteobacteria bacterium
TCTCTACTCGTTTACTCGTTTATGCAGCGACCTTAATGAACAATGGTATCGAAGCAAAATCAGCTTGCCAGATGGCTCTTGTTACTCCAATTACGGATGACAAAGATATTCGCGATACATTGATTCATTCTATTGATAGTATTTTTGGTTAAAACATATTGAGCCACAAAGGACACGAAGAACACAAAGAGTTAAATGTTTGTTCAACTCGTAAATATTTTTAAATAAAGATTTATTTCTTTATAAATAATCATATTTTTCTTTTCTTAGTGTCCTTTGTGCCCTTCGTGGTGAAAAATAAACATGGCAACAGAAACTGAATTTCCAGACTATCGCAAAAAATTAAAATGTAGTTTCGAGCAAATTGAAGATTGCTTTGACGACTACATGAAAGATGTATTGCGTAACTTAAGTAATGATGGTGTTGAAGATTACTTAAAAGGCGCGTCCATGGTTTGCATGATTGGCCGTGGTTTTGAACCTGTCTTAGTTTATCTTGAAGAAATGCCAAATATCGCGCATGACTTAGGCGAAGAAATGCTCAGTATGGTTTCGCAAGCGGTTTGGGATATGTCTCGCACACCCAATGGTAATTCTATCCCACCATTTATGCATTGCTTACCTGAAGCCGCGAGGCGTTTAGGCACCAAAGAGCAAATGAAACATTTCATCAAAATTATTTTCGAGATGATGCATGCCACTACCGGTTCTATTCACGGACACCATACAACATTCGCTAGTCCAGGTTTGCCTGATTTACTGCAACAAGTTCCTTACCTACTGAGCCAACTTTCACTTGAAGGCTTAAAAAACTGGATGGAATATGGTGCACGTAACTACAACAACCACCCTGAACGTCAGCGTGATTATTTCACTCTACAATCTGCAGATTCTAAAGCCATGTTGCAACGTGAACGTCACGGTACATTGTATATGGACAATGAACGTTCGCTCGATATGTATATGCGTAGCATGTGGCAGGCAGATGAATATCTTGTGCCTTATTCATTAGGTTTTGATGAGATGCGCAAGCCACAACCTTACTATGATAGTTTAGGTATGCGTGTTCCCGATGTATTTGATGATAAAGATGGCATCTCCGGTATTGATCGTTATCGTGTTGTTCTTGCACACATGGCAGGCCATAAGCGTTGGACTGAACGCCAAATTGCAGATAACTTATCCCCGTTTCAACGTGTTGCGGTTGAATTATTTGAAGACTCACGGATTGAAGCCTTAATCCTTAGAGACTACCCGGGTCTAAGAAAATATTTTCTTGCTTTGCATCCAACCCCTATCGAAGGTAGTTGTGACAACGAAAAAGAATCTTGTATTCGTCATCGGTTAGCCATGTTATCGCGCGCCATTCTTGATGAAAATCATAATTACAAAAATCCCGTAATCCTTGAGTTTGTCGAAAAATTTCATAATGCTTTAAAAGACAACGCTGAATCAAATAGCAAGGAAATGTTGCTGTTGGCAATTTCCTTTACCACCAAGACTCGTTTGCAAACTGATCAACTACCAAAGATTCGTTTTGAAAATACTGAAGTTGATTACCGTGATGATAATCGCCACATGTGGCTCTTTATTGAAGAAAATGATGAAGCAGAAGATGACACCAGTGAACCGCAAAATCTCGAAACAATTGAACCCGATGGTCTACCGCCACGTCATTATCACGAGTGGGATTACAACACCAATAGTTATAAACCTGACTGGGTCACGCTATATGAATCATTACATCCACCGGGTAATGCTTCTGATATTGATAAAATTTTAGAAAAACATTCAGCGTTGGCAAATTATTTAAAACGTCTTTTAGATCTATTGAAGCCGCAAAATTATGTTCGCATTCGTTACCAGGAAGAAGGTAGTGAACTCGACTTAGATGTTGCGATTCGTTCAATTATCGACTTTAAAAGTGGTGCGCAACCTGACCCACGCATAAACATGAGCCATAAACATGATGGCCGTGACTTTGCTGTTTTATTATTAATGGATTTATCCGCTTCATTAAATGAAGTACCTGAGGGCAGCACACAAAGTATTCTTGAACTCAGCCGTGAAGCCACCACCTTATTGGGTTGGTCGATTGAACAGCTTGGCGATAAGTTTGCTATTGCCGGTTTCCATTCAGATACTCGCCACAATGTTCGTTACCATCACATTAAAGGTTTTACCGAACATTGGGATGACACTGTAAAATCCAGACTGGCTGCAATAGAACCCGGTTACTCTACACGTATGGGCGCAGCCGTTCGACATGCCTCACATTATTTAGAAGGGCAACAAGCCGAAAAGAAATTACTGTTGATCTTAACCGATGGCGAGCCTGCTGATATTGATGTTAGCGACGACAAACTTTTAATCAATGACACCCATAAAGCCGTTGATGAATTGTCTGCTAAAGGAATTTACACTCACTGCATTAGTCTTGATAAAAAGGCTGATGAATACATTGCCGATATCTTTGGTAAAAATGGTTATACCGTTATTGATAATGTTGAGAAGCTTCCAGAACAGCTGCCTAAACTGTTTATGTCGTTAACCGCATAAAGAATTAACTCATGAAAAACACACTAACAGCATCGATTCATTTTTCATTTAAAGGCAAAGAACTTTCGCCTTCAATGACTGTTGAGTTAGAACCCTATCTTGAGGGTTCGGGCACTTTTCCTAATTTATGTTCTTTGATTGCAAAAGCCAATAATCATGATACCTATTCTTATGAATATGAAATAATGCAAGCGACAGAAATAAAATACAGTGATGCACAAGGTTTAGTCGCAGAATTTATTAATGATGATGGCCAACTCGATGTTGCAGCATTTGAAGCAGCATGGGCTGAGAATAAAGCACTGATAAAATTACTTACCGTTGCTGAAGAACATATGAACATTACGGATTTTTCTCAGCATATCGAATTAAAAAAAGCGTTACTAGATGCTTATATGCTTGGTAAAAAAGATAGTGGTTTAGATACCGCAGCATCGCAATCTACAATGGAATCATTTTAACCTCACATGCTAGATAAACTACTCAAAGGTTACGAACGTTTTCGTAGCGGCTATTTTCAACGCAACCGCGAACAACTTGAAAAACTGGCACAACAACAAACCCCCGATGTCGCCATGGTTTCCTGTTGCGATTCACGTGTTGATACCGGTATTTTATTTGATGCTGAGCCTGGTGAAATATTTGTTATTCGTAATGTTGCTAATCTTATTCCTCCTTTTGAACTAAAAGGGGATTACCATGGTACGAGTGCTGCATTAGAATTTGCCGTTACTTGCCTCAAGGTAAAAGAAATTATGGTACTCGGTCATGCTAACTGTGGTGGCATTCGTGCCTTAATGGAAAATGACGGCAACATTAAAAAAGATGGTTTTATTGATCGCTGGATGCAAATTGCTGCACCGGCAAAAAAAGAAATATTAGCTCGAAAAGATCTGAATACTTTTGAAGAGAAAATCGATGCTTGTGAGAAAACAGCAATCCATTATTCTCTACGTAACCTGTTAACTCACCCCTGGGTGCGTGAACGCGTTGAAAAGGGAAAACTACAACTGGTTGGTTACTATTACGAACTGCACAATGGTCAGCTCGAAAAAATTGATGAAATAAATGCTGATATATTAGCTGCGGAAAAAAGCTAAATTTGATCGTTCTCCTTCATTAACATTCTTATTGATTAGGCAGCCACTTTAAGATCATTTCTTCTAATTGAGATTTATTAACAGGTTTACTAATATAGTCACTCATTCCTACCTCAAGACATTTTTCTCTATCGCCTTCCATTGCATTGGCTGTCATCGCGATGATAACAACATCTTTATTTTCATCACTTTCACGTATTTTTATTGTAGCCTCAAATCCATCCATAACAGGCATTTGGCAGTCCATAAAGATCATTGAATATTTATCTGGCTGCAACTTATCAAGACACTCTTGGCCGTCTTCAGCCAAGTCTAAAGTATAGCCCATTTTTTCTAACATCACTCGAACAACCATTTGATTCACAATATTATCTTCAACAATCAGTATGGGTTTAACACCCTCATTATTACTGGAAACATTTGCATCTACTGTTTTGATTTTTTCTATTGCTTCATCTTCAACCATATCCAATTCTAAAGCCATCATCATAGAATCCAACAACAATGTTTTTCTAACAGGTTTATGTATACAAGCTGTGATACCCACCGTTACCGATTTTTCCTGAACCTTGCTATTAATCAGCGAGGTCAACATAATCATTTTTATTTGGCTCTTTTCTTCTTGCAATTGTGCCGCGACTTCTAGTCCATTCATATCTGGCATCATCATATCGAGCAAGATTAAATCTATGACTCGTTCTGATTTTTCGTAGCGATGAACAATATCTAAACCTTGTTGACCGTCATACGCCGTGACTGTATTAATACCCCATGTTGATAATAAAGTTTCTAAAATCTTACAGTTGGTTTTATTGTCATCAACTATCAACATAGTAAGGTTTTTTAATTTCTCATGATCTCTTTCATCCGGTAGCTTGACGTGTGATAACTCTGCCTGCATGATTAAAGTGAATGTGCTTCCTGCTCCGTGTGATGATTTGACTAAAATATCTCCGCCCATAATCATTGCCAATTTTTTTGAAATAGCCAAACCTAATCCTGTACCACCAAACTTTCTTGTGGTTGAGCCATCTTCTTGTTTAAACATTTCAAATATTTTTTCTTGTGCAGTTTTTGCAATGCCCACGCCTGTATCAGAAACTTCTATACGTATGACAAAGTGCTCTCCTTCTTTACCATCTAGCTTTACATCTAATAATACTTCACCTTGCTCAGTGAATTTAATCGCATTACTGGTTAAGTTAAATAATATTTGGCGTAATCTTGTGGGGTCGCCCACAACCATTAGTGGAACATTACTTGATAGACGAACTAATAATTCAATGCCTTTTTTATGCGCTGCTTCTGCAAGTAATGAGGCTACATCATCGATTGTTTCTTGTAAGCTGAAATCAATTTTCTCAAACTCAATTTCACCCGCCTCAATTTTAGAAAAGTCGAGAATATCATTTAATATGGTTAAAAGTGCTTCAGCTGATTTATGTGCTGTTTGAATATAATCCTTTTGTTCATTAGTTAATTTTGTATCCTCAATAATTTGCAACATACCAAGAACACCATTCATCGGTGTTCTGATTTCATGACTCATATTGGCAAGAAACTCACCTTTAGACTTTGCAGCATCTTCTGCGATACACACAGCCTTTTTTAACTCTGCCGTTCGTTCAACAACAATATTCTCAAGATTATTTGTTAAATCAAGTAAATCCTTTTCACTTTTATTTCGATTTACAATTTCTTCTTTTAATGATCTAATCATTGGTGCATTAATATTAATCGTCAAAAAAACTGAAGATAATATAACGAGTAGTGATATGAACCCGGTATAGAGTAAAGCATCAACAAAAGGCTCTCTTATTTCATTAATTTTAATCGCATTTAATATTCCTACATTTAATTCTGGAATATATGCATAAGCGGCAAGCATGTATTGTTTTGAGATAGGATGAATGAATTTAACAGAGCCACTATTACCCTCCAGAGCTTTCTTAAAAACATGCATTACATCGCTATCAAGCGGTAACTTTTCTGGAAAAATATCTTGAGAAGGTGTTTTTTTAATTAAAAAGATTATTTTTTTATCAGCCTTATCCTTTTCAAACAAAAAGAATTCTGTACTATCAAACAAACCTTTATATGCATTTTTTATTTGTCCAATAGTTGCAAAACGCGCCCCATCTTTATGCGCATCCTTACTATGTACCATATCAAACTCTGTAACTGCACGAATAATATTTTTATTCGTAATAATATTACGTTTAAGTTGTTTGTTATTTAATTCGAATGCAGTATCGTAAAGAGTACCAACAGTAACTCCAACACAAATTGTAACCGCCGTTGTAATAGTAAGAACGAGTAAAATTGTATTGTTGGCATGACTTTCAGATTTATTCCAGCTAGCAACCAGGCTCGATGTAATAATGAGCAAAGCAATTAAAGTAATTGTGCCAATTAATATCGTATTATCAAAATTATCAAGATCAACAACCAGCGATTTATCCATAGTATAAATCGCTGCTGCCATCCCCGTATAATGCATCCCGGTAATGGCAACAGCCATAATAATCATGGCTGTAAACATCAAAATTTTGTGATGTTTTATATTTTCTTTTGCTAGCTGTGATGCAATCCAAAGTGCTGCCGTTGCAGCAGTGACCGCAATAATAATTGATATAATAAAGAGAAAAGGATCATAGCTAATACGTGCGGGCATGATCATCGCGGCCATACCCATATAGTGCATACCGGCAACGCCTAAACCAATAATAACGCCTCCACCCAGTAAACGCTGGGGTGTTAGTTTTCCCCAGCCTAAGATATACATAGCAAAAGCAGATGCACTTAAAGAAAGTACGCCCGATAGAGCTGTTAAGCCGGTACTATATCCCATTGGCATATTTGTTTCGTATGCCAACATGCCAATAAAATGCATG
The DNA here is from genome assembly GCA_023135195.1 of Gammaproteobacteria bacterium. Classification (GTDB taxonomy): domain Bacteria; phylum Pseudomonadota; class Gammaproteobacteria; order UBA6429; family Thiohalophilaceae; genus JAGLTQ01. The sequence goes on from JAGLTQ010000091.1 coordinate 6,554, forward strand.
GACCAGATACCACATCCTAACGTTGCCGCACCTGCAACGAGCCATCTAATTTTTGATTCTTTCTCATTAATTAAACGTTCTGAAACTGACAGCATAGAATAAGACGCATAGGCGGCAATAAAAAATGAGAGAGAAACTAAATAATAATTGTATGATGCTTGCATTAGTACCAACCTATCGCTTAAATAAATCAGACTTGAAAAAACTCATGAACTTAGTTGACGGCTCAACAACAAATGTAATTAAAATTAACTTACTTTTAATCTAACAATTACAACTATTGCGGATATCAGTATATTTATCGACAAAAGTATAAATTAATTAACCCTTTTAAAAAAAATATTTAGATAGTTTTATAAAAATAATGTAACTTAATGTTTTATAATTAATTGTTTTTTATATGGTTAATATGTGTAAGAGATAAGTTTGGGAATGAATTAATATTGATTTCGTATACGTAAATAGCTGGCAAAGCGAGGAGTACCTTTGCGCGTCAAACCAAAATATTTGTAGGTTATTTCTGTACCAATTTTTGGCGGGGATTTTCTTTCTTTATTAGTGAAACCAGAACCAATTTTAAAACGTATTTTATTCTTGGTTTCAACTAAAATTGACCCTAGCATTCCTTTAAATTTTCCTTTGCCTTCGATATGTTTTATGACAATGGCTTCGGCATCATAGTAACGCTTAAGTTTTACTAAATCATCATGCCGACCACTTTTATAAAAAGACGAACCTCGGTGTAACATTAAACCTTCTGCCTTTAGCTTTACTAATTTATCTAATTTTTTCATTAAGACCTGATGTGAGGAAACTTTAAACTGCTTAATCAGTTGAATATGTTCTGCGTTGATATTTGAAATGATCTTTTCTAATTGTTTGAGTCGTTGTGTGAAAATTTCTTTGCTTTCTGGTAAATCGAAAATCATATATTTGATCTCACGCCACTCTTTGTCGATGGGGGATTTTTTTCGTACCCTACCAGACAGCACTTCAAACTGCGCACGACTTATCCAGAGTTCGCCATCCAGCTTTATATTGGGCAAAACCTCGATAAACCAATCAGGCGCTTGAATAATATTGCCCTGACGTGAAATGAAATTTTTACCGTTCCAATAGGCGCGTACACCATCAAGTTTTTCACTAACCCAATAATCAGCCAACTGATTATTTTGCTTATACAGCTTGGCTAATAATAATGCTGGCACAGACCCCGAAGCAGAAATATAGGGAGAAAAGAGAAGAATAAAGCACAGGACAAAAAACGAAAAAAATCGCATATTCGATCACTCCTTGATCATCAATATCGTTCCATCTTGCCATGCGTGATTCCATTTTAATAGGCGTATCTTTCCCCCTATATTCAGACATTTAAACGTGGCATAAACGGCATAAGCTGGTAAAATTGCCGATTCCCTCGATGGCGGCAAAACGCCGATAACAGGGACAAAAAGCCAATTTGTTAACACAGGATTTAGTGGATTTAAAATGAGTAAAAAACCAATCGTCGGCGTCGTAATGGGCAGTAACAGTGACTGGAAAGTCATGAGCCAAGCATGTGAAATGCTCAAAGATTTTGGAGTTCCTTTTGAATCCAAAGTTGTTTCTGCTCACCGTACTCCCGATTTATTGTTCGAATATGCAGAAACGGCTGCTGAACGTGGTATCCAGGTGATTATCGCCGGTGCCGGTGGCGCAGCGCATTTACCAGGTATGTTGGCCTCTAAAACAATTATTCCTATTTTAGGCGTTCCTGTGACTTCTCGTGCTTTAAAAGGGCTGGATTCTCTACTCTCAATTGCCCAAATGCCAAAGGGTATTCCCGTTGCGACATTTGCCATTGGTGAGCCGGGGGCGGCGAATGCTGGGCTTTTTGCGGTCTCTATGCTGGCCAATAATGATGAAAAATACGCTAAAAAGCTCAATACATTCCGCAAAAAACAGCGCACTAAAGTCCGCGCCATGAAACTACCTAAAGTATGAAAACACTTCCAGGATCGACACTAGGAATGCTCGGTGGCGGCCAATTAGGCCGTATGTTCACCATTGCTGCGCGTACTATGGGCTACGAAGTTGTTGTGCTGGATCCTGATAAAGAAAGCCCTGCTGGTAAGTTGGCGACTACTCACATTTGTGCCGATTATTCAGACCAGGCTGCACTCGCGCAAATTGCAAAAAGCTGTGATGCAATTACCACTGAATTTGAAAATGTTCCTGCTTCAACCTTAGAAGCGCTAGCAAAAACAAAGCCCGTTCGTCCTGGAGCCAAAGCAATTTCCATTGCTCAAGATCGTATTCAAGAAAAGAACTTTTTAAAAGATAACGGTTTTTATACCGCGCCTTTTGCTGTAATTAACTCGCTAGAAGATTTAAAAAGTAGCATTAATGAAATTGGTACTCCCGCTATATTAAAAGTCTCTCGTTTTGGTTATGACGGTAAAGGCCAGTTTGGAATTAACGCTGAATCTGATATAGAAAAAGCATGGGAAACATTAGAAGGTGAAGCCTGTGTTTTAGAACAGCGTATGCCTTTGGATATTGAGGTTTCGGTTGTACTTGCCCGTGGTCTGGAAGGTGAAGTGAAATGCTACCCTGTTTCTGAAAATATTCATGAAGGTGGCATTCTTGATGTCAGTGTTGTACCTGCACGAATTGATAAAGAACTAGAAAGCAAGGTGCTCGACATGGCAAAACAAACTGCCATTGCTCTGGATTATGTTGGCATTATGGCGGTAGAGTTTTTCATCTCAAAGGGTGAATTATTGGTTAATGAAATTGCACCTCGCCCGCATAACAGTGGCCATTACACATTAGATGCATGTGTTACCGATCAGTTTGAACAACAGGTTCGTGCTGTTTGTGGTTTACCTTTAGGCGACACAAGATTACTTTCACCTGTCGTGATGATTAACATGTTGGGTGACATCTGGCATAACGATCAGGCACCTAAGTGGCAAAAGTTACTCAACCACCCGAATGTTAAATTGCATTTGTATGGAAAAAAAGAAGCACGCCCGGGACGTAAAATGGGCCACTTTAATGTTCTCGCAGAGAATATTGACGACGCCTTAAACCTCGCTGAAGATTTAAAAATTCAACTTGGCAAAGCTAACTAACTAACCATCTGCTTAACTCAGCAAAAAAGACATATAACACCACTACTATGCTTACAGATAAAGAAGTTAAAAAATTACGTGAAGACATTGTCTTTACTGAAACCTTAAAAGGCATTCCCTTTGTATTTCATACAACCTGGGGCATTTTCTCTCCACGTAATATTGATGAAGGCACTTTGTTATTACTAAAGTATCTTGATATTAATGAAAGCGATGATTGCCTGGATTTAGGCTGTGGTTATGGCCCTATCGGTTTAACCATGGCAAAACTTGCACCAAAAGGTCAAACAACGCTGGTTGATAAAGATTTTAAAGCGGTTGAATACAGCAATATAAATGCTGAGCTGAATCAAATTAAAAATGCAGAAGCATTATTAAGTAACGGTTTTGATCAAATAAAAAAGGAAAAATTTAATATTGTTGTCTCCAATATTCCTGCCAAGGTAGGTAATGAGCTATTAAGTTTATTTTTACATGATGCCTACAAGCAGATGAAACCGGGTGGAAAAATGTATGTTGTTACCATTACAGGTTTACGAAAATATATTAAACGTAACTTTGAAGAAGTTTTTGGTAACTATAAAAAACTCAAACAAGGTCCAAACTACACGGTTGCCATGGCAACTAAATAATATTATTTAACGACTCGATTAAAATTTAGAGGTTAATGTGAATACTTCAACTGATATTGTACGCAAAGCATCACTCAACATTATGGGACAAATGATTTTCTGGAGTCGCTGGTTACAAGCACCACTCTATCTTGGATTAATTGTTGCTCAAGGTGTTTATGTCTATCACTTTATGGTGGAACTGGTTCATCTTGTATCTATTGCCAGCAAGATTACTGAAAGTGAAATAATGCTCATCGTCTTAGGTTTAATTGATGTTGTGATGATTGCTAACTTATTGATCATGGTTATCATTGGTGGCTATGAAACGTTTGTTTCCCGCTTAAACCTTACCGAACACCCAGATCAGCCAGAGTGGTTATCTCACGTAAATGCGGCAACAATGAAAATCAAACTGTCTATGGCATTAATAGGAATTTCATCAATTCACTTATTAAAAACATTTATAAACGCAGAAAATATGACTGAAGCAACAATAAAGTGGCAAGTTATCATTCATATCACCTTTATTATGTCTGCCATTGCCATGGCCTACACAGATCGAGTTATGACGAAGACACTAATGGATGCACACGGAAAAGCTGAAAGCTAACAAAATTTATTCAATTTTAGGCCTCAAAAGCCCGATCTAACCTTCAGATCGGGCTTTTTTTATGAAAAATTACCTATAAATAGCCAGATTTGGCTTAAATTCTCAAAATATCTTAAAGATATTAAGATATATTCCGATACATTTTCTATTCCATGTAGTCAACATGGATATTTGATCCTATACTTATTTTTTATACGTATTATGCATTATGCAATATGCAGGAAACGAATAATGAAAATTCTTCATCTACAGTTAACGATGGTCAAAATTCTGCTCTGGCTTATTTTATATAGTGCCAGCGCAATGAGTTTTGCAGAAAATACAGGTTATCTGAAAGCATTGGAAAGTGAAGCTTTGCAAAAGATTGAACAAAATAAAACTATCACCATAAGCAAGCCTGCTAAAACTAAAACTGCCAAAACTAAAGCTTTAAAAGAATCAGATTATCTCAAGGGCCTTTCAGCAGAAGCTGAAAGTACTAATCTTGATAGCAATAACATCATTTCAACCAAAGAATTAAATGCGAAAAACACGACTACAAAAATTGAACACTGGAATATTTATTCACAAAACTTAAACAGGCTTCGTCCAGGATTAGAGTGGAAAGAATTTGAGAAAGTTTTAAAAAACAGCTATTTTGCCAGTTATGTTTTTTATAAAAGATTGAACCCAACATCAAAAAATTTAGTTTTTAAAGAATATGAAATGAAAGCAAACATTAAACAGCTTCGTTCAAAGATTATTTCTCTTTCACGATAAATCGAGAGCATTTAAAAAGGAAACTCAACTGTGAAACTCTACACTAAAATTTTAAGCGGACTATTTTTATTATTCATTAGCTTTAATGCTTTCTCATTAGATGTAAAGCTTACGCCAAAAAGAAATTATATTGATATTATACATAATGGTAGTCAAATACGTGTGCAGCGCATACAAGATCAATCACATGTTCTTACTGGAAGTTTTTCTAAAACATCGAGAAAATGCCCTCCCTTTTGTGCTCAACCTATTAACGTCGCCCCTGGAGTTGAAACTGTTGGTGAAGTCGAGATTTTTGATTTCATGGAAAAACAAATAAAAAATAAAACAGGTGTTTTAGTTGATGCACGCCTCGCATCCTGGCATAAAAAAGGGACTATTCCAGGCTCAATCAGTATACCTTTCACCATACTTGGTAAACCCAAAGATAGCGCCGAGCTTATTTCCGCGATGAAAAAATTGAATGTAATACGTCGAAAAAGCCTGGTAAAAGAAAGTTTTGTAGATAGTTTATACCGGCTTGTTGGCTCCAAAAAGGAAATAAATCAAACCTGGGATTACAGTAACGCGCATGAAATTATTGTCTGGTGTAATGGACCTTGGTGCGGACAATCTCCTCATGCAATTCGTAATTTATTAACGAATGGATACCCTGCTGAAAAAATCTACTACTACCGTGGTGGCATGCAAATGTGGCAAGTGATGGGACTTCTTACTGTTCAATAAATCTTGCTTACTGCTTAATGCCGATCAGTTAAGAATTGTAGGTGCGAATCATAGTGCCCCACATCAGAAATATATGAGAGGGCATTATTCGTACGCCGAGGTAAAATCAACCCTAAAGGTTAGTATATACGCTGAGTTCGAATAGCTGCTCAATGGCCTCCTTGCCATCGCAGCATAAGTACGTCCATGTACAAAATTTCGAACCTACGACAAACAAATAACACCTTAAGTGAATGGCTTTAGGCGCTTACTGCTGCATTTTTTAAGTTAAAAAAGTACAGCTTTTTATTTTCTCTATTTCTATTGCTATTTACACTTGGATAAATCAACAGAACCTTTCATTTTATTCAATACATTATGAGCTTGTTCAAAGCCATTCTCCTGTGAACGCTGCAACCAATGTACTGCTTCACATGTTTTCACTGGCGTACTACCAAGCCCGTTTGCATAGAGCGCGCCTAAATTAAACTGTGCCGCAGCATCACCATTATTGGCTGCCATACGCCACCACTTAAGGGCCTGCTTCATGTCGGGTTCAACTATCCCTTTACCTGTGGCGTAAATAATACCTAAATTAAATTGTGAATCGGTATGCCCTTTTGTAGCGGCTCTCTTCCACCAGGTAATCGCTTTCATTATATCTTGTTGAATTCCACTGCCCTGAGCATAAGCAACGGCTAAGTTGTGCTGAGCAATACCTATCCCGGCACGAGCGGCCTTTTTATACCAATTGAAAGAGGTTTCTGTATTCTTGCTCACACCTAAACCAGTATCATATTGTATCGCTAATAAGTATTGAGCTTGTATATGACCCTGTTCAGCTAACGTACTTAATAGTTTTGCGGAATAAACGTAATCCTGGTTTTCAAAGACCACTTGAGCACGAGAAAAGTTAATATGGCGTTGCAGATGTGCATATCCAACTTCATTGCTAATAGATTCTTTATAACTCGAACTTAAGGCGAAAGCACTTTGAGAAGCCAATAGATTGCTCAAGAATAGCAGAGTGAAAAAAGTGAATAAAAAGTCTCGATATAGACTCAATATTCCTGGCGTTTTAGCTGTACTACCCACTTTTGGCAAAGACATTGAGATTTCCTCCAATATGGAAGAATTCCATTTCTACTATCCCCAAACTCCAATTCAGGTGCGCTGATTCATGTATTCATATAAAATTTAGCGACCCTTTTTACGCAGTCTTTAAAAAAATTATTTGCCTTTTAAAATCATAGAGTTAAAATGGATTATTCACCCTGAAAATAACAAAAATTATGACGAATTCTGATTCCGAAACAGTTATTAACACTTTATTGCCTTTGTGCGTTGATCTGGATGGCACCCTCATCCAAACCGACTCACTTTGGGAATCATGCCTTCGTTTGATCAGTCAAAATCCGCTTATGCTTATTTTGTTACCTTTATGGTTATTTTGGGGCAAAGCAGGCTTCAAAGAAAAAGTCAGCGAACATGTTGAGCTATCACCTGCATCGTTGCCGTTTAACACCAATTTACTAAAATATTTAACCCATCAACGGTTACACAATCGACACATTGTTTTAGTCACTGCTGCGAACAAGAAAATTGCAGAAGCCATTGCAGCTCACCTCAATATATTTGATGAAATCCTCGCCAGTGATGAAAAACATAACTTATCAGGAAAGAATAAAGCCAACGTTTTAGTCGATAAATTTGGTGAAAAAGGATTCGTTTATGCCGGTAACGCCAAAATTGATTTAAAAGTCTGGCAACATGCAGCTGCTGCAATTGTTGTTAATGCTTCAGAAAACCTTGTGAATGAAGCAAAGCAAATAACGACGGTTGAAGAAATATTACCGAATGAACATAAAGTTTCATTTAAGGTAATATTTAAGGCATTACGCATTCACCAGTGGGTTAAGAACATGCTGGTTTTTACCGCGCTGATTCTTTCTCACAACTGGTCTAACACTGAAGCTTTTGAGGCAATTATACTGGCCTTTTTCTCATTCGGTTTTGCGGCTTCATCCATTTACCTGATAAACGATCTCATCGATCTTGAAGCGGATAGAAAACATCACACAAAAAGAAATCGTCCGTTAGCTGCAGGAGTTCTATCAATTCAAACAGCAATAATGATGATTCCGGTGCTACTTATTCTTTCATTTTTATTAGCCAGTCAAATCAGTATGGATTTTATTTCTATACTTATTATTTATCTTTTTTTAACAACAGCATATTCGTTATTCTTAAAACCGATTGCATTGCTGGATGTTATTACTTTAACCAGTTTGTATACCATTCGTATTATTGCCGGTGCTATCGCAATTAATGTTCCCCTTTCTTATTGGTTACTTGCATTCTCAATGTTTATTTTTCTCTCGTTGGCTTTAATCAAACGATTCTCCGAGTTGAAAAATCTTGTCCAACAAGGTGAAACCACCTCAATCTCACGTGGCTATCATGTAGATGATTTACCCGCTATAAGTTTATTTGGTATTTGTAGCGGTTATATTTCTGTACTGGTTCTTGTTTTTTATACTCATGATTTACAAGCTAGCAATTTATATAATAATCCAGACTGGTTATGGTTTGTTGCTGTTGCTGTTTTATACTGGATTAGTCATATGTGGCTGCTCGCATTCCGTGGACAAATGAACGAAGATCCAGTTCTCTTTGCTATACATGACAAAAGTAGTTATGTCGTCAGTCTTTTTGTCGCTGTCAGTTTATACTTAGCGTTGTAATCTATAATGAAAAAATATCAATCATGGGGACGTTACCCAAAAATCGATAAAGATAAACAGGATATTTATCATGTTTATCCTGATTCATTTTCATTCCCTGATACAAATGAGGATGCTACAGATGCTCCTCTATTTCTCGCTTATGGCCAGGGTCGCAGTTACGGTGAGGTATGCCTGAATGAAGATGGTATTCTGCTTGATACCCAACACCTTGA
>JAGLTQ010000092.1 GCA_023135195.1 Gammaproteobacteria bacterium
AAAGAGCGATAACGTCCTTTAACCGAACGCGGGAATATCTCAATCCTTTCTTGAAATAGAGGATCTTGCATAACGACGGTTAGCCCTTAACGCCCAATTTAATTTTTTCTATCTTCATAAAATACTTTTCCCAGAGACTAAAAAGAGGATGTGCATTAAAAACACACATCCTCTAAATTTTTTCTTCGCTCTTCATAAAGCTATCGGCAGATAGCGAGAAGTTAGAGAACAAGGCAAAAGTTTCTGAAAAAACGGAGCTTACACGTAGTAAGTGAGTATTTTGAAGAAACTTTTAACGCCGTTATCTAGCTTCTCGCTATTTGCTAGCGCTCAATTGTTTAACGTAGAACGTTAGCATTTTGATCTCAGTTGCTGACAGACGATCTTTCCATGCTGGCATTTCACGTGTTTTGCCATTCTTAACTACATTCATAACCGCTGTTCTTTTAGCATCGATTGAATCTGCACCGTTCACATCAGCAATCGTCCAAATCTTATCAGCAAGATTAGCAGAGCCCATTGAAGATTGACCTTTTGCATCATTACCATGACAAGCGACACAACCACCTGTTGTAGTAAATACTGACTTACCACGTTGAGCTGCCGCTTTATCAACATCGTTACCTGATAAACTTAAAACATAATCAGCAACATCTGATGTTTGTTTTTCTGTTAAACGTGTTTTGAATCCTGGCATTGAGCCGTTACGGCCTTTTATAATCGTTTCTTGAATCTTGTTGTAACTACCGCCCCATAACCATGCATCATCTAATAGGTTTGGATAATAACCCACTACACCATTACCACCTGTTTGATGACAAGCTGCGCAGTTATCTGCAAATAAAACTTTTGCGGTTGAGTTTGCAAATGCACTCTTTTCTGCATCTGAAGCAATTTGTTCAAATGTAGAAGCATTAACATTTTTCAAATATTCTGCTTGCTGTTCACGAGCATCTTGCATTTCTTTTAAGAATAATGCGCGAGTATTCCAGTGCGTTGTAGTTTCTTTACCATCAGATGTTTTATACGTAATTTCGTTCATTACACCTTTTGTGTAATCGCCACCGATAGGCCATGCAGGGTATAATACCCAATATGCGAGAGTAAAAACGGCTGTTGCATAAAAAGTCCATAACCACCACATTGGTAATGGGTTGTTAAATTCTTGAATATCACCATCCCACGCATGACCTGTTGTCTGTACTGTGGGTTTTCTGGCTTTATTTTTTTCAGTGCTCATCTTTTATATCCTTACTCTGTCCGTCTTCATCTTCCGAGGTTTCATCTTCTTGAAACGGAATATTCTTGTAAGACTCAAGTCGTTTACTTCGATCACGATTTGTAAAAACATAAACTAATATTGCAACAAATGTAATCGAAAACAGTACCAATACAAACGGCTTGGTATTTTCCATATGGGTAAACCAGCTAAGCCAATCAAACATCGTGATTACTCATATTAAGTTTTACCCCTTTGCTCATCTTCTAATCAGCGCGATTAGCGGAATTTCGCAAAATGACCTTCGTCAAATTTGCTGAAATCAACCATCGTTCCTAACAACTGCAGATAAGCGACCATCGCATCCATTTCAGTAACATCATCAGCATTGCCGTCATAATTACCGGCAGCAGCTTGTGCTAAAAGATTTTCTTCGGCATGAAGAATATCCATGTTTTTAGCGATGTCTTCACCAAAACGTTTTACATTTGCTTCGTATTCTTCTGTACTTTCAGAATAAGGAACACCCACTATTTTTAATGCACGCATACGATCAGCAATATCTTTATAGCTTAATGGTTCCATCAACCACGGGTAGTTAGGCATAATGGATTCTTTTACAACTGAACGTGGAGCAATTAAATGCTGTACGTGCCATTCATTAGAATACTTCTTACCTACGCGAGCAAGATCAGGACCTGTACGTTTTGAACCCCATTGGAACGGGTGATCAAATTTAGATTCTGCTGCTAATGAATAGTGACCATAACGTAATGCTTCATCACGGAATGGACGAATCATTTGTGAATGGCAAAGGTAGCAACCTTCACGTTGATAAATATCACGTCCACGTAATTGAAGCGGAGAGTAAGGATGAATTGTATCCTTATTCCCAACTTTAACTTCTTCGATAGTGCTATCGATAAAATACAATGGAACGATTTCTACCAATCCGCCGATACTGATCACAAGTAGTGTCAGTCCTATCAGCCAGCCAGCATTTGTTTCTATAGTTTCATGCTTCATTAATCAAATCTCCAGTTAATTAAGCATTTGCCAGCTTGGCGGCAATTTTTGCTTCAATTTCAGCTTGTTCTTTCTTCGACTTACGGATTGTCATGAAGGTGTTGTAACCCATAATGATAATACCGGTTAAGAACAAAGCACCACCAAATGCACGTATGACATAAGGTTGATGTAAGAAGCTCACTGTCTCAATAAATGTGTATGCAAGGTTACCGTACTCATCAAAGGCACGTAACAAGAGACCCTGGCCAATACCCGCTACCCACAATGCACTGATATATAAAACTGTGCCCGCTGTCGCTAACCAAAAATGTGTAAACATCAGCTTCTCACTGTACATTTTTGTTCCCCATAAACGAGGAATCAAATGATAAAAAGAACCAAAGGTAATCATTGAAACCCAACCTAAGGTGCCTGAATGTACATGGCCAATAGTCCAATCGGTGTAATGCGATAATGCATTAACACTCTTGAGTGACATTAATGGGCCTTCGAAAGTAGACATACCGTAGAACGATAACGATACAACCATGAAACGAATAATAGGATCGGTACGTAATTTATCCCATGCACCTGAAAGAGTCATGATGCCGTTGATCATGCCGCCCCAGGATGGCATTAATAACAGGATAGAGAAACCGGCTGCCAATGTTGAAGTCCAGTCTGGTAATGCAGTCCAATGTAAGTGATGTCCACCTACCCACATATAAAGGAAGATTAACGCCCAGAAATGGATAATCGATAAACGATAAGAATAAACCGGACGACCCACTTGTTTTGGAATGAAGTAATACATCATACCGAGGAACGCTGCCGTTAAGAAGAAACCTACTGCGTTGTGACCATACCACCATTGTGTCATTGCATCCTGAACACCTGAATGCAGACTGTATGAATCAAGACTAAACATATGCACAGGAACGGCCATGTTATTGAAAACATGTAAAAGAGCCGTTGCAAGAATAAAGGCAATAAAGAACCAGTTAGCAACATAGATATGTGGCTGACTACGGCGACGCAATGTCATCACGTAAATGACCAGATAAGATACCCATGTTACGGTGATTAATAAATCAATTGGCCAAACCATTTCTGCATATTCACGCGCCTGGGTGAAACCCAGCATGTAACTGATTGCAGCTGAGCCAATCGCAATTTGCCAACCCCAGAAAGTGAAATTCGCTAAACCATCACTGAACAAACGTACTTGGCAAGTACGCTGCACAATATAATATGATGTGGCAAATAATGCGCTACCGCCAAAACCAAAGATTACTAACGTTGTATGAACGGGACGCAAACGTCCAAAAGTAATTTCAGCAATGTCGAAATTTAAGAACGGCCATGCCAGTTCAGACGCAATCCACACGCCAGCTGTCATACCGAGGACACCCCATACCAGGGTCATAATCGTAAACTTACGAACGATATCGTAGTTGTACTGTTCTACTGGAGCTGATCCAGGAGCAGATGATGCAACCATGCTCGCCTCTTTATTTAGTTAAATTTTATTGAAGTTGAAGAGCAATACGGTACCTGTCAGGATTATCTACAACCCCAACAATAACCTAGTAAAACACTCCGAGAATATTAAAAGATAAGCGTATTGTAATAAAGTAACCCCACTATTTGCAAGTAACAAAGGCAAAATTATAGTTCACAGGGTTATAAATTCATCCGACATTTAAGTATTTCCCAGCTACCGATTAAACTTGAAATACACAGTACGTTAGTAAATATACTCTCCCCTTTTTTATCGGTTGCTTTGAGTATTACTTAAGTAAAACGAAAAAAAATATCTAACCTGAAGTCTGAAGCTGGAGATAGTTTGCCTATTGGACAACGGGCTCTTTTATATAAACAGTCACTTGCAGTATTTATTGCGGCACTTGCTGTCCTCTCATGCATACTCTTTTGGCGTATGATCGGGTTGATTGGTCATTGCTATTGCCATAAAAAGCACTCTGAATAAGGCAACACGTTTTGAATAACACCCATAAAAAAAGAGCCAACCTATTGAATAGGTTGGCTCTTTTTTATGTTTCTAATTTAGATAGCTTTATCTAAATTACAAACCACAGGCCATATTACCTGGAACAGATTCTTTAATCTTTCTCGGTAATGCTAAATCCAGGTTAGCCATAATTTCAACAAACTCATCTTCCGTTTTTCCATTACCTAAACGATTGTTAAACTGCTTTTCTTCTTTAACTGTTGAAGCAGTAAAACCATAATAATCATGTCCAGGGTAGATCGTTGTTTTTTCATCTAATGAAAATATCTTATCATTAATGGAATTATATAATTTTACTGAACTGCCCGATTGAAAATCTGTGCGACCACAATCACGAACAAGTAGTGCATCACCTGTAAACACGTAATCTTCAACTGCAAAACTTAAATCTGCATTTGTATGGCCTGGTGTATGCAATGCTTTAACTTCAACATCACCCAACTTCAAAATATCGCTATCTTTAATTAACAAGTCAGCACATTCTGAACCGCTGTTTTCATGTAAGACAACTTCAGCAGAGAACTCCTCTCTTAATTTTCCAGAACTGGTAATGTGATCAGCATGCACATGTGTTTCTAATACATATTTCAAGTTAAAACCAAGCTGTTTAATTAAAAGAACATCACGTTCAAGTTGTTCTTTTACAGGATCAATAATGGCTGCTTCAGATGTTGCTTCATCAGCAATTATATAAGTATATGTACTTGTTTCACGATCAAATAATTGTCTTACGAACATGCGAACTCCTAATAAAACATTTTCAAAAATAATATAAACAGTAAAGAATTTTTACAGATAGCGAGAAGTCAAAGAACAAGGCAAAGCTTCCGCTCCTGCTCACGCCCCTTACCTACGTCCATGTAGGTAAAAATTAACGAAAAAGCGCAGTTTGCAATTAGCAAATGAGCATTTTGAGATAATTTTTAACGCCGTTATTTGGCTTCGCAGCATCTGTAAACAATTCTTAACAAGAAAGGTACTTGTTAACTGAACCTAAATTGTGAACCGCATCAAAACCCATTTGGCTTAATACGCCTTTTGCTTGCTCGCTACGCATACCACTTACACAATAAACGATAACGGGTTTTCTTTTATCAAGATGTTGCTCGGCAGAATAAATCGCCTGTAAAGGAACATTCAGCGAGCCGGGGATTGACCCCATACCAAACTCTTGTGGTGAACGGACATCAACAAGTTGTGCACCATTTACAACCATTTCACGAGCTTCAGGACATTCGATAAAATTCATACTCATTCCAAACATTGTTAACTCCACTTCATCCATACATTGGTGCATATGCACACTTTAATTTAAAAAAAGGGCTCGCTGTTTCTCGCAGCGCAACCACCTATATTTACTCTTGTTTCAATTTAGTACATAAATTAAGTAACAAATTACGCTCATCATCACTCAACTTACTTAATATCTTTTGCTGTACTGCATGTTTAACCGGTAATACCCGTTCAATCAGTGCTTTACCTTCTTCAGCAAGAATAAATGATTTCTCTTTTCCCGTTGTTAGTGGGTCTTCACTAATCCAGCCATTTTTTTCCATTACTTGCAGCTTACGGCTCATAACACTACGTTCTGATTCCATTTCATCTGCTATCTGACGAATGGTAATCGGCCCTTTGCGCGAAATAAGACCAACAACGGGCATTTGTGTCGCCCGGATACCTAGATCACGGTAAGCATCATCATATGTTTTTAAGACATAGTGGCTAGCGCGTAAGATTTGCATGTTAATGCAGTTTGGTGCGTCACCCTCAATCTCTGTATTCATATTTGACCCCAATTGTGTATATGCACGGAATTATACGTGCATATACACAGCTGTCAACACTCAAGATTAAAAACATTTAATTAAGTAATAAAAGCTCATTAAATCAACAAGATGGTCCGTAGATTGGTTTAAGCGTAGCAAAACCAACAATTTAACTAACAAAGCCAGCAAGTTGGATTAAACGCAGTGAATCTAACATTTTGATATTGTTGGGTTCGTCGCTTTGCTTCTTAACCCAACCTACATCTCAAACAAGCACGGAGTAGTACTTGTCTTTCTTCGTGTCCTTGGTGGCTAATCTTGTCTTTAAAAAGTCCGAGGCAGGTAATGGTCTATCAGCAAAAGGGCGAATAGCAGCATTAAATAAATGATTGAATATGCAAAGGTTCTAATTGGAATACTGTCATCTTTACCCGATTGCATTTTAATCGCGTAATACAAAAATATAGCATTAAGAATAATTACGCCACCTAGATAAACAAAACCACTCATTCCCGTTGCAAAAGGTAGTAACGTTACAGCGACCATTATAATAGTGTAAAGAAGGACTTGCAGACGGGTATATTCAATCCCGTGCGTTACAGGCAGCATAGGGACATCAACCTTGGCGTATTCGTCTCTGCGATGAATCGCTAACGCCCAGAAATGAGGTGGCGTCCAGGTGAAGATAATCAAAAACAACAATAGGCTATTTGGGTCAATAGATCCCGTAACTGCTACCCAACCTAATACTGGAGGTGCTGCTCCTGCTGCACCACCAATAACAATATTTTGTGGTGTCGCATGCTTCAGATACATCGTATAAACGACGGCATATCCGATAAGTGATAAAAATGTCAGCCATGCGGTTAAACCATTAACCAAAAAGGTCAAAATCAACATCCCAAGAACGCCAAGTACAATGGCAAAAAAGAGTGCCTGTGAGTTTGTCACACTCCCTGTTGGTAAAGGCCGCGCCTTAGTACGACGCATTTCTTTATCAATCTTTTGATCAACAACCTGGTTAATTGCCGCAGCAGATGAAGCTGCAAGACCAATCCCTATTGTGCCAAAGACAAGCGGCTGCCATGGCACCATGCCGGGGGTCGCAAGAAACATTCCTATTACAGCCGTAAAAACAAGCATCATAACAACGCGAGGTTTACATAATTCGTAGAAACTATTACACGTCGTTAAAAAACCGACTCTTGGATTCTCATTGCTGGCTGTATTTTCCATTTTAATTCTTTCTTATTTACTTTGATTACGAACTAAATAATTGACGGTAACTAAAGTCAAAATCAGTAAAGCTCCACCACCATTGTGTGCTACCGCAACTAATAAAGGTAAAGATAATAACACGTTTGAAACACCTAAAATAAACTGTAATGCCACTACGGCTATCAAGGCTATACCTGTATTTTTAAGCGGGCTATAGGCTGGTGTTAATAATAGTTTTAATCCTAACCAAAGCACAAATAAAGCAGTAATCACAGCACCGACACGATGTGTTGTGTGAATGGCAATACGGGCTTCATTGCTTAAAATACCATATTCAAAATTCCGTTCTGTACCATGCCAAAGTGTAAATCCTTCTGAAAAATTCATCGCAGGCAAATACTCGCCAGCGATACAGGTTGGGAATTCAACACAATGTAATGCCGCATAATTTGAGCTTGTCCAGCCGCCTAACATAACCTGTAAAACAACTATAACCAATCCAATTAGTGCAGGCGTTTTTAATTTATTTAAATAAACACTATCAACATGTCCAAACGTAAATAATTTGCCTGAACGCAATGTCAGCCACCATAAAATAGAAAGGGTCGTCATACCGCCCATCAAGTGCGCCATAACAATCGCAGGATTTAATTTAATGGTCACAGTCCACATGCCAAGCATGCCCTGAAAAACAACCAGCGCCATTAGAAATAAAGGAAGTTTAAACGCATGATTTTCTTCGTTGCGTTTTTTAATTGCGATAATGCCAATAGCAAATATTAATAATCCTAAAGTACTGGCAAAATAGCGATGAATCATTTCTTTCCACGCTTTTGCTGCTTCTACTGGTCGTTCCGGGTATGCCTGGTTCGCAGCAGCAACATCATCGACATGTTTTGGTACTCCAATATGACCATAACAACCAGGCCAGTCAGGACAACCTAATCCAGCATCAGCCAAACGCGTATAGGCACCGAGTAAAATAACAACATAAGCTAAACAAGTTGCGGCAAACGCCATTTTAAAAAACACAGTTCTATTCATAAGACTTTATCCGGTAACGATACTATTATCCAATTCGTGAAACTTTTAATAATAAAGTCATATCTTTAATCAAACCTGTTGCATCAAACCCTTTTTCATACGACATCATGAGATTGCCGAAAGGGTCAACCAAATATAATCGGTTAGCAGATTTTGCTGCGGCTTTGTTTTCAAGTTCAAATTGTTTTAATACTGAATTAATTTCTTTATTAGCACCGGATACCACTTCTAATCCAGGATGATCTTTTAACACTTTTAATAATGAAGTTTTGGCTTTGCCAGATGTTGAAATGTATAAACGTTTGATGCGTAAATGCTCACCACGTTGTGCCAATCGACTTTGACGCATTTTATATAAAACTTCAGCACAAGTATTGTTGCAGGTTGCGTCACCAATATAGATCATAATCCATGTTTTATTCAGGTCAGAAAACTTAAAATCCTTTTCTGATGCTAGTTGCAAAGGTATATCTATTAGTGGCCTTGCAGGAACAACCAGGTCACCATGATTTTTAGTTTTAGCCGGGCCACCTTCTGGTACCAGGTTATACATAATGACCGCAATAATAATGGGGGCGACAAAAAAGCCCATTAACAATAATAATTGCTGACGACCTTTGCCTTTTTTATTCTCCATCTTCCAACTCACTTTTACTTTCTTTTAAATTAACAACGATATAAATAATAACCAGAGCTAGTGCCAGAGTGAACCATTGCACTGCATAGCTGGTACTTTTTTCGGGCTGCATGACAACTGGTTTCCAATTTCTTACATAACCACTTTGTTCTTTTTCATCCAATAAAAAAATGTAAGGTAATAATTTCAAACCTGATTTACTTTCAATATCATTAAAACTAATCCATTGCATTAAGGCAGGCCAACCTTGATTGCTTTGAAACTGATCGCCAACCATAAAGGGGGTTTTACCTGATACTTTTATCTTCCCCGATAACGTTAAAGATTGTGATCTTGTTTCTATTTGAGGTAGGCTTGAGCGATCAATCACCATCGGCACCCAGCCTCGATTAACTAAAATACTGTATTCACTATTCTTTAATTTAAAAGGAGTCATGACATACACCCCAGCTTTACCCTGGTGAACTTTATTATCTATAAAGATCTGTTTATCTAAAACATAATGGCCATCAATTTTTGCTAAACGATAATTCAGTTTTTTATCCTTAGCGATAAAATCTTTTATATATATAGGGCCCGATTCATTTTGTTTTTTAAACAGTTCAATGAGATCTCTTTTTTCTTCGGCACGATCAAGCTGCCAAAAACCTAATTTAATTAAAATAGGTAAAATCAACAATGTCACCAGTGTTGGAACCAGACCAGGTTTAAATATTTTATTTCCTGTTTGCATTTCAATTATTTTCGCAACGAATTTGTTATACTAAACCTACTAATTTTAGCGAGGTGAGTTATTGTGTTTAAACTTGTTATGGCTGCAGTTTTTTTATTTATTCTTTTTAGCCTGGGCGTTGCCTTTTTTTCTTTTATCAAAAAAGATAAAAATTCTGATAAAATGCTTAAAGCATTAACCGTTCGAATTGCACTTTCTATTGGCTTAATCATCCTTATGATGGTTGGCTCTCAATTCGGTCTTATTTCACCACATGGTATATAAATTAGCTGTTTGAAATTTTTTATAGCTAAAACATATCCTGTTATTTACTTATTAAACAATAAAAAAGGCGCTGTCCATGTTGCTATTGGACAGCGCCTTTTTTTACATCAGCAATATAATTAAATCCAGTAAACCATAATAAACAAGCCTAACCAGACTACATCAACAAAGTGCCAGTACCATGCTGCAGCTTCAAATGCGAAGTGATGCTTCTCGGTAAAGTGACCTTTAATTGAACGCACTAACATGACCGTCAGCATGATGGCTCCAATCGTTACATGTAAACCATGGAAGCCGGTTAACATGAAGAAAGTCGAACCATATGTACCTGAAGATAGTTTTAGATTTAATTGAGTATACGCTTCGATGTACTCTTCAGCTTGCATGAAGACGAACAGAAAACCTAAAGCAACGGTAAGGAACAAACCAATAATCAATTGTTTACGGTTATCTTTTTTCAATCCCCAATGCGCCCATGTAATGGTCAGACCAGAAGTTAAAAGAATTAACGTGTTATAGAAAGGTACGCCCCATGCACCAATTATACCTGTTGGCTGAGAAAACTTTTCTCCATGCGTGCTTTCCTCACCAGGTGTGCTTAGCATTGGCCACTCAAAGGTAAAGTCTGACCATAATAAAACCTGGGTCATCACATTGTTACCTTCACCACCTAACCAGGGACCCGCTAGATTACGAGCATAAAATAAAGCACCAAAGAATGCTGCGAAGAACATGACTTCAGAAAAAATAAACCACATCATTCCCATGCGGAAAGATGTATCAACCTGGTCGTTGTATTTGCCTGCTTCACTTTCGTCGATAACCTGACCAAACCAGCCAAATAACATGTAGGCCATAACTGCAAAACCAATATACATAATGGTCATGCTACCCATCGCACCATCAACACCGCTGGTTAATGCATATGCAAAACCACCCGTTGTTAAAAATAAACCAATTGAGCCAACTACTGGCCACTTGCTTGGCTCAGGAAGATAATAACTGCCTGCTACGTCTGACATGTTTTCCCCTCTTTATCCAGAAACCTGAAAAATTATTAAAATTTCAACAGACTTTTTAATCTGTCATCGTATGTTTTTCTTATTAATTTATTTACTGGCTAACTTTCTATTGGTATCAAAAAAAGTGTAACCCAGCGAAATTGTTTTAACTTTTTTAGGTAAGTCTGGATCCACATAAAAACGTAGTGGCATATCCCGTGCCTCACCTGGTTCGAATGTTTGCTGTGAAAAACAGAAACATTCCATCTTTGAAAAATATTTTGCAGCATAACCGGGAGTAACACTCGGTATTGCCTGAGCAACTACTTTCCTGTTCGTTAAATTTTTGGCATAAAACATTACTTCTGTCACTTTACCGGGATGTACATCAATCGTGTTTTGTTTAGCACGAAATTCCCAGTTTAGTTTTTGATTTAATGTTGTCAAAAACTCTATTCTTATTGTGCGTGACGTATCGATACGATTTTCAACGTTAACGATATATTCAGCCCGTTCTACTTTTTTTAATTCTATAAAACGGCCATTCAAACCAAACACATCACATATCGCAGCATATAAAGGTGGAAGAACAAAAAAACCAAAACTAAACATAAAAACAACAATCAACAATATCTTTCTTGTTGTTCGTGCATTTGCTTGTTTCTGGCTAACTTGCATTACTCTCCATTAACCCATTACATGTGCTGAATAAAAACAAATGCGTAGACACTAATTGCGGCGATAACTAATAGTATTATTGTTAAAGCCTTTTTATTATTTTTATCCACGTATTCTCTCTATTCATTCAAATCTATAACTTAAATCAGCTGCTTACTCAGTATTTGAGTAAGCAGTTATCTGTTCTTACTTCGCTTGTACTATTTTACTTCCGGCGGTGTAGCAAATGTATGGTATGGCGCAGGTGAAGCTACAGTCCATTCAAGACCTTCTGCACTTTCCCAGACTTGATCCGTTGCTTTCTCCCCACCTTTAATTGTTTTGATAACAATAACCAGGAACAAGATTTGTGAAAGACCGAATGCAAAACCACCGATTGATGACCAGAAATTCCAGTCAGCAAACTGAACTGCGTAATCAGGGATGCGTCGAGGCATACCTGCGAGTCCAATAAAGTGTTGTGGGAAGAACAATACATTTACTGAGATTAAAGATGCCCAGAAATGAATTTTACTTAATAGTGGTGGATACATATGCCCCGTCCACTTAGGTACCCAATAGTAGAATGCTGCGATAATCGCGAACAATGAACCGGTTACCAATACATAATGGAAATGCGCCACTACGAAATAAGTATCATGGTATTGGAAATCTACTGGTGTTAAACCAAGCATTAATCCAGTGAAACCACCAATGGTGAACATGAAGACGAATGCGATTGACCATAACATGGGAATTTCAAATGTTAGTGAGCCTTTCCACATGGTTGCTGTCCAGTTAAAGACTTTAACCGCTGTCGGTACCGCAATCATTACCGTCGCATACATAAAGTACAATTCACCCGCTACTGGCATACCAACAGTAAACATGTGATGTGCCCATACGATGAATGATAAGAATGCGATGGCCGCCGTTGCATAAACCATTGATGCATAACCAAAGAGTTTCTTACGTGCAAACGTTGGAATGATCATTGAGACCACACCGAAAGCT
Source organism: Gammaproteobacteria bacterium (assembly GCA_023135195.1). Taxonomy (GTDB): domain Bacteria; phylum Pseudomonadota; class Gammaproteobacteria; order UBA6429; family Thiohalophilaceae; genus JAGLTQ01. The sequence goes on from JAGLTQ010000092.1 coordinate 12,594, forward strand.
GGCAAGATCATGATGTAAACTTCAGGATGTCCAAAGAACCAGAATACATGCTGGAACATAACCGGATCACCACCACCGGCAGCATCAAAGAATGATGTACCAAAGTATTTATCCGTCAACATCATGGTGACTACGCCAGCTAGTACAGGCATAACCGCAATCAACAAGAATGCTGTGATTAACCATGTCCAGACAAACATTGGCATTTTCATTAATGTCATGCCAGGAGCACGCATATTAAGAATGGTTGCAATGATGTTGATCGAACCCATGATGGATGAGAAACCTAACAAATGCACAGCAAAGACGAAGAACGCCAATTTACCGTATTGACCTGAGAGTGGCTCATAGAAAGTCCAACCAAAAGCTGGTCCCTGACCTGACATAAAATCACCACCCATGAACATTGGTGCAACTAAAAGAATAGCTGCGCCTGGAAGAATCCAGAAGC
>JAGLTQ010000093.1 GCA_023135195.1 Gammaproteobacteria bacterium
CCTGCCACTGACGCACCATACCCATGTAACGGTTATTCAGATTTACCACTTTAATGGGCGTTGAATATTGAAAAGCTGTGGCTAATTCCTGAATACACATTTGAATACTGGCTTCACCTGTTACACAAGCAACAGTTGCATCAGGGTTGCCTAACTGTGTTCCAATAGCTGCTGGCAAACCAAAGCCCATAGTTCCAAGACCACCCGAGTTAATCCAACGACGGGGTTCATCAAACTTATAGAACTGTGCGGTAAACATTTGGTGTTGGCCAACATCAGACGTGATAAATGCTTCACCATTAGTAACATCATAGAGTTTTTCTAAAACAAACTGAGGCTTGATTAGTGCACTATTACGATCATAACGATAGCAATCTTTATCAGTCCATTCTTTAATTTGTTTCCACCAGGTTTTTAATGCTTTTTCATCTGGTGTGCGCTTACTTGCAGTAACCGCATTACTCAGTTCAACCAAGACTTGTTTTACATCGCCATTGATGGGGATATCAACATGAACATTTTTTGATATTGATGATGGATCAATATCAATATGAATAATTTTTGCATCAGGGCAGAATTTTTCTATGTCACCCGTTACACGATCATCAAAACGAGCACCCACGGCTAACAATACATCACAATCATGCATTGCCATGTTGGCTTCGTAAGTTCCGTGCATGCCTAACATGCCAACATTCAATGGATCTGGTTCCGGGAAAGCACCTAAGCCCATTAATGTTTGTGTAATAGGGAAACCTAACTGACGAACAAATGTACGCAATTCAGTAGAAGCATTACTCAATACCGCACCACCACCCGAATAAATGATTGGGCGTTTCGCAGACAATAAAGCATCAACCGCTTTATCTATTTGAGTAGATTTCACTTCCACAATAGGATTGTATGAACGCAGTTCAATCGACTTCGGATATTCATATGGAATCTTAATACTTGGATCCGTAATATCTTTTGGAATATCAATAACAACAGGGCCTGGTCGACCAGTCGTCGCAACATAAAAAGCTTTTTTCAATGTAAGTGCTAGATCTTTAACATCTTTCACTAAGAAATTATGTTTTACACACGGGCGCGTGATTCCCACCGAATCCACTTCCTGGAAAGCATCACTGCCAATAAATGCGCTGGTTACTTGTCCTGTAATAACGACAAGTGGAATCGAATCTAAATACGCTGTTGCAATACCTGTGACAGCATTAGTTGCTCCAGGACCAGACGTAACAAGCACAACCCCCGGCTTACCGGTTGAACGTGCATAACCATCGGCTGCATGGGTTGCCCCTTGCTCATGCCGAACCAAAATATGTTTTACCGCATCCTGTCTGAATAAAGCATCGTAAATATGTAAAACTGCACCACCGGGGTAACCGAATATATATTCTACGCCTTCATCTTTCAGGAATTGAGTAACAATGTCGTCACCGCTGAGTTCCACGATTTTTAGCTCCAAATCTTTCAATATCACAGACAAAAACGCCCGTAAGACGGGCTGTGTCCCAACCTAAAATGCTGGAAACACGAAACGCCGTATTATACGCAGCCTAGAGACAGATTTGCACCATATGAACCTCATTTTTCTTCAATTTTGCCTTAAATTTCACACTGTTATAATTAGCCGTAGATAGTAGAAATATGCTAAATAATACAAAAATTCATCACATCTCCAGGATAAGTCAACAATTAAGATCCGCTAGCTAATTTACAAGTCAGCAACTCCCTGCGATACTTGAGCTAACATATTGATAATAAACAAGCTAATACAGGATTGTGTTATGAGAATGCTACTTTTAACAGTGATGATGATTTTTGCCAGCTCTGCTTTTGCGGGACTCTATAAGTGGATAGATAATGAAGGGAATGTACATTACTCACAAAAGCGCCCAGTTAATCAGCAATTCAAGCGTTTAAAAGCACCACCACCTGCGCCGGATAATGCTAAGCCGCTATACAAATCAAGCGCACCGGCAAAAACAGCAAACAAAACGGCTACCGCCGAGACAGCTAAAAATAAAGAAATTCGTGCTAAAAATTGCGCCCAAGCGAAAAAGAACCTTAGCAACTTCCAGATTCATAGACGAATGCGCGACAAGGACGGCAATGTAACGACTATTGATGATAATGTACGCGCTAAAAATATTAAGAGTGCGCAAAATGCAATTAGTAACTACTGTGACTAATCTGGAAAACATAACAAATATTATTTAACACAATATGAAATTTAAATATTTTATTCTTCTCGGCATTATTGCGACGGCAACGTTGTATATCTACCTGGATGAAGGGCTACAACAAAAGCTTCTGGGTAAAGTTCATCAGGTTGCCCCCGAATTAAACAACTCTACCCTTTATAAGTGGCAAAACAGCAAAGGTGAATGGCAAATTACAGATAAGCCACCCCGTAAAGGGGTCGCTTTCACTACTATTACTAGTCAAGATCAGATTAACGTAATACCTGGCCCACAAAAAAAGAATAAAAGATAAACATTCGTTCTAATGTAGATAATTGCTTGTACCCACACCTTGCATACAGATAAAATTCAGTTTTATTTTTTCGCTTACGAGATTTATACACTATGCGCGTTTCAAAACTTTTACTTGCTACATTAAAAGAATCTCCTGCTGATGCAGAAGTCATCAGCCACAAACTTATGTTACGTGCAGGTCTGGTTCGTAAACTCGCATCTGGGCTTTACACCTGGTTGCCGTTGGGATTACGGGTATTACGTAAAGTTGAAAATATCATTCGCGAAGAACTTAATCGAGTGGGTTCTCAAGAAGTCCTTATGCCAGCCACACAACCCTCCGAATTGTGGAAAGAATCCGGACGCTGGGAACAATATGGACCAGAATTATTACGCATGAAAGATCGTCATGGCAGAGAGTTTTGCTTTGGCCCAACGCATGAAGAAGTGATTACCGATATGGTGCGTAACGAGTTACGCAGTTATAAACAATTACCCGCTAGCTTCTATCAAATTCAAACAAAATTTCGTGATGAAATTCGTCCGCGCTTTGGCATTATGCGTTCACGTGAGTTTTTAATGAAAGATGCTTATTCATTTCATATTGATGAAGCATCACTCAATGAAACCTACCAGGAAATGCATACAACTTACTGCAAAATTTTTGATCGTATTGGTTTAGATTACCGTCCGGTTCAAGCCGATACAGGCTCAATTGGTGGTAATGCTTCACATGAATTTCATGTTTTAGCTGATTCTGGTGAAGATGATATTGCTTTTAGTAGTGACAGTGATTTTGCCGCCAATATTGAGTTTGCAGAAGCCGTTGCTCCCACTGCAAAATGTCCAGCGGCAACACAAGATATGGAATTGGTTGAAACCCCCAATGCAAAAACCATTAGTGAATTAGTCGAACAATTTAAATTAAAAATTGAAAATACCGTTAAAACATTAATCGTACATGCAGACGAAGAAAGTGAACAACCTCTTATTGCCTTATTAGTACGTGGCGATCATGATCTTAATGAAATTAAAGCAGAAAAATTACAGGGTGTTGCTTCTCCACTTTGTTTTGCAACCGATGAAGAAATCCTTGATGCTATTGGTGCAGGCCCAGGATCATTAGGCCCCGTCAATTTAAAGATTCCTTGTATTGCTGACCATAGCGTTGCTGTTATGAGCGATTTTTCGGCAGGTGCGAATAATGATGGTAAACATTATTTTGCTATCAACTGGGAAAGAGATCTTGAATTACCTGAAATCGCAGATATTAGAAATGTCGTTGAGGGTGATCCAAGTCCTGATGGCAAAGGAACCCTCTCCATTAAACGTGGTATCGAAGTTGGCCATATTTTCCAGTTAGGAAAAAAATACACTGAAGCATTAAAAGCCACGGTTTTAGATGACAAAGGCAAAGCAACTGTCATGACCATGGGTTGTTATGGTATCGGTGTTTCACGCGTTGTTGCATCTGCAATTGAACAAAATCATGATGACAAAGGTATTATATGGCCAGAGTCTATCGCTCCCTTCCAGGTTGTTATCACTCCAATGAATATGCATAAATCAGATACATTAAAACCTGTTGCAGAAAAACTTTATAACGATCTTAAAGAATTAAATGTTGATGTTTTATTTGATGATCGAAAAGAACGCGCAGGTATTATGTTTGCTGATATGGAGTTGATCGGCATACCACATAGAATTGTTATAGGAGATCGTGGCTTAGAAAAAGGCATGGTTGAATATAAAGGCCGTCGTGATTCAGAAAATACAGATATTGCACTTGATGACATCCTTCAATTCATAAAAGCTAAACTAGCTTAATATGCTAAAAAAAATGCTTAAGAACAGCACTTTTATATTAGTCATCAGCTTACTACTTAGTACGACTCATTCTTTTGCTACTGAAACAACAGATGAAAATAATAACGTAACAAATAATGAGTTACGTTTATTGTTGCAACAAGCAATAAAAGACAGCGATAGTTTTGAAGACAGATTTGATGCCGAAGTTTGGCTGGTTGATATGTCAAACCGCTTGAAAAACAAGATTAAGAAACCTGAAAAACGTTTAAAATTATTGCGTCAAATTCACCGTGAAGCAAGCAGAGCAAACTTACATCCTGAACTCGTTCTGGCTGTAATAGATGTCGAAAGTAATTTTGATCGGTTTGCCATTTCCAAAGCGGGTGCTCAAGGGCTAATGCAGGTTATGCCTTTCTGGCTAAAAGAAATTGGCAAACCGCGCGATAGTTTATTTAATGTTCGTACAAACTTACGAATGGGCTGCACTATTCTTAAATATTATCTAAAAAAAGAAAAAGGTGACCTCACACGAGCTTTAGCTCGTTATAACGGGAGTCTGGGGCGTTATAAATATCCAAATAAGGTATTTAAACTTTTAAATAAACGTTGGTACAAACAATAGTACGAATGCTGCTAAGTTAGATACGCTATCCGTGCAAGTATTCAAATTACAAATTCACTGTTACTTTCTGGCCTGCTCGTAGTACTTTATTTTCTGAATCAAAAATCACATCAACAGCATATTGACCCAATTTCAGCTGTTCTTGTTCTAAAGCAATCGTATATATCTTCCCGGAAAAAACATGGTCTGCAATATTTACTTTCGCTTCCTGATTAATAACAAAGCTATTCACTTTGTCTATCGTTACATAAAATCTTGCCAATATTTTCTGTGCTTCGGCGACAACGACTAAAATTGGTGGTGTAATTTCTGAAGCAACAACCTGTCCTTTCACGGCTGTTGTCTTTATCACAATAGCGTTAAATGGTGCACGTATTGCACTGTATTCCAGGTTTATTTTTGCCTTGATTAAAGCAGCTTGTGCTTGATGATAAAGAGCCCGTGCTGAAGTAAAGTTATTTTTGGCAATCTGCAACTCGTGATCTGACAGCATATCTCGATCATACATATCCAGTTGCCGATCAAGTTCACGTTTTGCTTCTTTATTTTGTTCATTTGCGTTCTTTAATTTTGCTTTTGCATATTTTAAATCTGCCTTAAAAGTACGAGGATCAAGCTGAATTAAGACTTCGCCTTTTGCAACATTTTTTCCACTCTCAACATATACTTTTTGCACTACTCCACTCACCGGCGTTGATAATTCTACTCGTTGTGACCAGATTAAATGAGCCTCAAATTCTTCCGCGATAACTATAGAATTTGAAATTAATAATACTGTAATGATGCTCAGGAATTTTTTAATATTGTATTTTAGGCTCATAGTAAAGGCTCTTTATTTTTTATAGATATTTCAACCAGCTTGTTCAAAAGTTTTCCACTTAGTGCATCGAGTTGAGCCCACGCTAAGGCAATATCAAAATCAGTTTGAACAACTTTGCGCTCAGCTTCAGAAAAACGCACCATTGAATAACCCAGATCTGATGTTACTTCCAACTCATAAAGTGCACGACTTTTATCTAAAGATAATTCTGTGAAATCCATACCAGCGACAACTTCATCATACTTTATTTTTAAGGTCTCAATACCCAACCATAATTCAAGAACTTGTTGTTGCGCCGCCAGCTCTTGTTGCGCTAACTCAGCTTTAATTTTATATACTTTTGCTTTAGCTTTAGCCACCGCAGCATCTACTCTGTCACCACTCCACAAAGGCACATCCAGGGTGATCGTTGCTTGCCATTTATTAGATGCACTTGTTTCTCGCTCATAACTAAAGGCTTCAAACCCGCCTGTTAAAGTAGGATTGTCGCTTGCGTATGCAAACCGAATATTATTTTTCGCAGCAGCAAGTTTCGCACGTAACGCCCCAAGTACGGGGTTATTTTCCTTAACTTTTTTCTGCAATTCTTCTATATCAGGTAATTTACGAGAAATAACATCCAGCTCAGGTTTTTCTACGGTTGAGGGTAAACTATTTGGTCTATTTAAAGCTTGCGCTAATAATGAGCGTGTAACTCGTTGCTGGTTCTGACTATGAGAACGTAAACGACGAATACGTTTATATTCAAGATCTTTCTCTGCAACATCCGTTTCCGTATACTGACCTAATTTTTTTCTTATTTGTATTCGGTCAAATTGAATATAGGCTACAGCCATTTCTTCGTTGTAACGATAAAATTGTAAATCGGCCAGCACAACATCGAAATAACGTTTCATCACATTAATGTACTGACGTTGTTGTGCATTAATATACTGCAAACTTTTATTTATTATTTGTTGAGATGCAACGTCAACTTGAGCAGAACTGCGACCAAAATCATATAAAGTCTTATTAACATAAAGTCCTAAACGATGATCTTCTTGCTTTTGGTTTGTTGATAAAACTGATGGTTCAATCCAACGTACATCAGCTTTTACACTAATGTTTAAATCATTATTCGATAAAGTTTGTTGTAAGTTCGACTGAGCATTTTTTAAACCCGCTTCAATGTAACGTAAGTCCGGGTGCTGTTGCTCAATCAAACTTAATGCTACATCAAGAGTAAGTGGTTCAGGCAATGATGCTGCTTTTAACGTTGCTTCTGTTGCATTTGTTGATATTAATGGAATTAACATCAATATAGTGCAGGTAGAAATAAAAGACTTTTTTAACAACATTGTCTATTTTTTCTTTTCCGCGCGTTTTTGTCTTTTGTACTTACTGAAACGTATTTTTTTCTTATAAACACCATTAGCAATGTATTCTCCCAACCACATAAACTCATCAACACCGGATGTTTTCCCGGTATGCCGATATATAAGCTTGCCGCTTAAATCATAATAGGCAATAACTGGAGTGGCCCTGACTCTCATTTTCTTTGCGAAATTCTTTTGTTTTACGGTTTGCCCTTTCAGGTTAACCATTTCAACATCGCCTTCAATATCAATAACAAAATTTAAAAAATGTTTACGGTAATAATTCTGAACTTTTGGTTGATTTAAAACATTTTTTTTCATGTAATGACAAAAAGGACATTCATCCATTTCAAAAAAAATAAGAATACCTTTTTTCCCACTTTTCTTCGCATTTTTTATTTCTTCGGGTAAATCACCCCAGGTTTCATTAAAAAAATGCTTATAAGGATCACGAACCTTCGTACTACCTGCCCAGCTCATTGAAGCAAAGACTGAAAATAAGAGAATAATTACTGAAAGTTGTATTTTGTTTTTCATAATAGAGTATCTATATAAATGAGATGATCAAGAATAACAAATTTTTGCTATGTTCGCAGTCGTGAATATCGAATATATATTTAAAATAATTACGGAAATTTAATTTTTCACTCATCAGCGATGATTTGCATAAAATGAGCAATTTCAGCACCGATTAAGACAATAAACCAGGTCAAATAAATCCAGACCAGCAATATAGGAATCGATGCTAATGCACCATATAAGAGTTCATAAGTCTGAAAATAGCTGAGATATAAAGCAAAAATACTTTTTGCAATCTCAAATAGACAAACGGCAGTTGTTCCGCCTGAAAAGGCATGCAACCATTTAACTTTGCAATCAGGAACAAACTTATACAGCATGGTAAAAGCTATCCATAAAATGATAAAAGGCATCCAACTAAACATGCCTGTAGCAGATGATTCCCCTAAGTACTCTGCGATTAGTGAAAGTGAAGTGATGTATGTGCTGGCAAATAAACTAAAATAAATTGCCAGCGGTCCAAAAATCAGCAATGTTAAATATACAAATATTCGTCTGGCTAAATAACGTGGCGCATGGATTTTCCAAATACTATTTAATGCTGAATCAATAGTGGACATCAATACAATAACTGAAACCAGCAACATAAAAAGGCCGATGATATTAATACTACTTGCTTGAATCGCGTTGTTAAATAAATACTGTCGGACTTGCTCTGCGGTAGATGGAGAAAGACTTTCAAATACGAATGTTTGAACTTTGAGTTGCCAGACAGGATCAATGAAGGCTGTAGTATATATTTTGTACGTAATAACAGATAAAGGAATTAAGGCAAGTAAAGTGGCATAAGCAAGTGATGCTGCAATTTGAGGACAACGATCATTAATACATTGTTTAAATATGCTTTTTAGCACCTGACCTGTAAACACATCTATTCCCTTTATTAATGTGAAATAAAAGGTGGAATAATCGCTGGAATTAGCCGCTCCTGTGCATCCCTGCACCTGCGGCATACCATACTTCCTGTAAATAAAAAGGGCTCCTAAAAGGAGCCCACAAAATAAAACTTATTTATAATTATTATTGTGCTAAATAAGCTGTATCCGAATCTTCAGTAACACCAATTGACCAGCTACCACGTGTTTTCGCATGGTTAATAGCAGCGGCACTATCCGCATCACTTGCATCAGAATCAATATCTAAAACCTGACCAGGATAGATTAAATCAGCATCTTTAATTTTATCGCTGTTTGCTTTATAAATTAAAGGCCATTTGTATGGGTTCCCATATGAACTATCTGAAATCCCCCAAAGATGATCACCTTGGTTAACTTCATAAGAAGTTGATGTACTAGTCGGAGCAACAGGCTCTACAGCAGCAGGAGTAGTAGGCTCAACAGCAGCAGGTTCCTCAGGCTTATCGGCTGGACCAGCACAACCTACAGCAAGAGTAAAGGCTCCCAATAAACCAGTCAGTTTAAGCATTTTATTAAATTTCATTATTTTAAGCTCCAGAAGAATTAATTATTCTTTAAAATTCAATGCTTTATATCAAGTTAAAGCATCTTTGTAATTGTATATAGCAAATTAGCACCGGCTAAAGCCTACGTCAAGGGAGTACCTGCAAGTTTGTGATTTAGTTACGCTTTATGTATACCCCACAAACGCAAGCCCATTCTTGACTATTTTAATCAGTTTTATTGCTGCCGATTGTTCTCCGATAGCTGACGTGCTTTCAGTGCCAAATGTTTTGCCTCCAGAGCCAAAATTCTTGCTCTTTCGTATTCACCCGCATCAAGTTCTCGCATTGCAGAACGTAACCGTTGCTGCGCTTCAGAGAGTACATTTGCTGCAAGCTTCTCAGCATTTGCGTCTTTTGCCGCTTTAATCGATTGCCGGGCATCACTCATTTCCTGTACCGGCGCAGTGATAGCACAAGCACTGATAACCGAGACCAGTACAACTAGATTTACAGTGGAAAAGAGTCGTTTTTGTATGCGTTTAAATAACATAAAATCAGTTAATATATCCCTACCGAAATGTATACTTAATCATGGAAGAATAGTTAAATGCTGTCAAGAAAACTGTGTTTAAACTTATTTGATTCATTCTAAGGTAAAATAAACTTTATCCAGTATTAAATGAGACTAACTAAAATTATGAGCACTAAAATATACCACAATCCTCGCTGTTCAAAATCTCGCCAGACACTTGAACTGCTGCATGAAAAGGGCATTGAAACGGAAGTTATCGAATATTTAAATACCCCCCCTGATGCAGATGCTCTCGAGAAAATGCTCAACGGTCTTAAAATGGAACCACGTGAACTTATGCGTAAAGGTCAAGACGAATATAAAGCACTCGGACTGGATAATGAGAGCTTATCTCGCGATGCTTTAATAAAAGCCATGATCGAAAACCCAATATTAATAGAACGCCCAATTGTTATTACTGACAAAGGTATTGCAATAGGCCGTCCCATTGAAAACGTGAAGAAAATATTAAGCTAATGAGTGATATTCTTGTACTTTATTATAGTCGTCATGGCGCAACTGCCGACATGGCACAACAAATTGCATCGGGTATTGAAGAAGGCGGTTGTAACGCACGGTTACGCACGGTACCCAATATCTCAACGGTAACAGAAGCCAGCGAAGCTAATATCCCGGAATCAGGCGCACCCTATGTCTCGCTTGATGACTTACAAGAATGTATTGCGCTGGCAGTAGGTAGCCCTACTCATTTTGGTAATATGGCTGCTGAACTAAAATATTTTTTTGATGGCACTAGTCCACTTTGGTTGTCGGGTGCAATGGTTAATAAGCCTGCCGCAGTATTTACTTCAACCTCAAGTTTGCATGGTGGCCAGGAAAGCACTTTACTATCCATGATGTTGCCTTTACTCCACCATGGCATGCAACTTATTGGCATCCCGTATACCGAAACAACGCTTTTAAAAACGCAAACAGGGGGTACGCCTTATGGCGCAAGTCATACATCTGGAATTAATGGTGACTTACCATTAAGTAACGATGAAAAAATATTATGCAAAGCGCTTGGCAAACGTTTAGCGTTAACCGCACAAGCCCAGCTAAATGCAAATCTAATCAGAACAAATTCATAACGAGATAAAATTAAGATTATGTTACTCAATTTTTCACCTAAGTTTATGACCCCGAGAACATCCCTTCACTTAACCTTAAGTGGTTACTTTGCCCTTTTATTATTATTAATCGTTTGGCATGGATTTGTTTTTCCTGCTGAGAATAAGCCGTGGATAATACTTGGTTTTATTATTGCCCCGCTATTATTTCCTTTAAGGGGTTTATTAAAAGAAAACCCATATACCTATGCCTGGACGAGTTTTGTAATCTTACTTTATTTTATGCACGGTACAGTTGAAGCATGGGCAAATGCTAATGAACGTATATATGCTATTATTGAAATAATTCTTAGTATACAAATTTATATTGGTGCTATTTATTATGCTCGATTACAAGGAAGAGCTTTAAAAGAAAAAAATAAAAAAGAATTGTAGCCACCAAAAACACCAAGAAAAAATCTTTAACCACTGGGGACACGGGGAGCAC
>JAGLTQ010000094.1 GCA_023135195.1 Gammaproteobacteria bacterium
TGCTCCCCGTGTCCCCAGTGGTTTTATTTCTTTCCTTTGTGCTCCTGGTGTCCTTTGTGGCTATTTTTTAAAGATAGTCTTTAATGAACGGGATAGTCAGTTTTCTTTTTTCAACCATTGATGCTTTATCCAGTTTCTCAAATAAAACAAATAGGCTGTTCATATCTCGCGGACTGCGTTTTAATAAGTATGCCACTACATCATCCGCCAAATCCAAACCGCGGTTTTTTGCCCGTTGCTGTAATGCAAGCTGCTTTTCTTTATCGCTTAATGCCATTAATTTATATGTTGGCCCCCATGATAATCTTGATTTTAAATCTGCCAACTTTATATTTAACGAAGCAAGAGGTTCAGTCGAAGAAACAATCATATTCACACCAGTTTCTCTGACGCGATTATATAAGTTAAACAATGCCTGTTCCCAGGCTTCATTTCCCATTACATTCTGAATATCATCCAGAGCAATCAGTGACATATTTTCCAACCCTTCGAGCATAGCAGGCATAAGACCCTCTTCTGCCAGGGGTAAATAAACAACGGGTAAGCCATCTTTTCCAGCCTGGTGACATGCGGCCTGTAATAAATGACTCTTGCCAGTTCCGTTTACCCCAAACAAAAAAACATAAGGTTCATCCTGCATTTTCAGGTTATGAATAACTGGTTCATTTTGACCAGCAAAATAATTATCAAACGTTGCGTCATCACGCAAATGAATACCAAGTGTGAGTTGTTGGTTCATAAACTAAACTATTTTGCGTAAAGTTCGCTTTGCGTATAAGACTCATGCGCATGACGCAGCACAACAGCAATAACAGCAGCAACAGGTAAGGCAAGTAAAATGCCGACAAAACCAAATAACTGTCCTCCGGCGAGCACAGCAAAAATAACAGCAACCGGATGTAAACCGATTTTATCGCCAACTAATAAGGGCGTTAATAACATGCCCTCTAACATTTGCCCCGTCATAAAAACAATAGCAACGTACAATAAGGGCATAGCTTCCTGAAATTGCATTAATGCCGCAATGCTCGCTATAGTTATACCAACAATGAAACCTAAGTACGGCACAAAACTCACAACACCTGATAAGACACCAATTAACAATGCCGTATCAAGTCCTACAATCATTAAACCAACGGTATAAACCACCGATAAAGCGAGCATCACCAGCATTTGCCCACGAAAAAAAGCACCGATAACTTCATCTGACTCTTTTGCAATAACAACAATCACTTTCTCATTTTTGCGAGGAATCAGCGCATGAACTTTTGCAACTAAAATATCCCAGTCACGTAGCAAATAGAAAGTAACAACTAACATTAATAAAAAGTTTGCAATCCAACCGACTAAAACTATACCAGAATGAGATATTGAGCTGACTATATTCGCGGCTATACCACCTGCGGCCTTCCAATATTCTGAAAATGATTGCTTTAACATGTTTAAATCAAAGCGGGCGACATCAAAATCAAATTTATCTTTTAATAAAGGCAAAAGATAATTTTGAGCTCGATCAATATAAAGCGGAAGTTTCTCTGCTAATACCACGATCTGTTTTTCTACTAAAGGTAAAATAATAAGTAAAACCAATATTGCACTTAACGACAATACAAAAAACACAACACTCACAGCTATTGAGCGTGACATTTTTTTCTCAAGCTTATCTACCAATGGATCAGCAATATATGCCAACACCGCAGCAGATATAAAAGGCATAAGTATCGGTGCCAGCAAATAAATTAAAATTGAAACAACAACAAATACAGCTAACCAAATGCCTTTACTTGATTCAATCATTCTTACCCTCTTTCCTTTTCAGGATATTCCAGGCACGTTTGCCCCATTCATCTATATAGGCATAGCCGCTCATTAACGTAGTAACAACGACCAGCCATAAAAAACTCTCAACAATGAGAGAGGGTAACGTTATAACTTGAGATAGCATAATAAAAAGCACAAGTAGTATCTGAAAAACGGTATTCAGCTTGCTAATAAATAATGGCTTAAGTTTTGCCTCACCAATAAATTTTCGATATAGCAATGTGCCGATAACAATAATAAGATCACGGGAAATAACCAGCCCCACCAACCACCAAGCCAATAAATTATGCCAGCCTAATAACAAGTAGGCCGTCAACATCATCAGCTTGTCACCCATGGGATCAAGAATGACTCCTAACTCTGTTTCCCAATGGTAGCGTCGCGCAAGAAAACCATCTAAACCATCTGAAAGACCACCGATAAGGAAAAGAAGTAACGCTATTGAATAATTTTGATTCCACAAGTAATACGCTATCGGCACAACCAGAACGATGCGCAAGATACTGATTAAATTTGGGATATCTCTTTTTTTCACTGTAGCATTTTATATATAAGGTCTGCTTTTATTTTACCTGAGTTATTTTCAGAAGCACCATCTCGAATAATAGGCTCACTCATATCATTCACTAACACTCGACCAAGCGAGATAGCCTGAACAATACCAACTCGTCCACTGCGACTATTGATACTAAAAATAACATCATCCGTATTCACTTGATGTGCATGAACTTTTGTTACGACACTTAATGCTTTTAAATATTTTATAACTTTATTGTATGTTTTTAAATCTGAGACATTTTTAATCTGAAGTAAAAGCACTTCATTATCCTGAGTAGTGTTCACTTGAGTAAAACGGGCAGATAAAACTTCACCCGTTTTTGATAAACCTTCTTTCACAGCCGCACGTAAAGTCTCACTATTGCTCACTTCCCAGTCATGACGTTGTCCGTTTGAATATAAACTCCAACGAGAATTCCACGTTTTAGCATAACTTGAATAAATTCTTCCTACTAACACAGCTTCTGTCTGATAACGTAAAGAAGCTTCTAATATCGAATCTTCAAAATTACCCCATACATCGCTAGCTTGAACTTTTGATTGATCGGCTAAATCAAGAAGGGGTAAACGAAAAGGCAGGCCTTTCTTTGTGGCTTCTTGCTCAATATAGGGGCGACTGGCATGTTGCGTGCTGTTACCAATTAATACCCGCTGTTTTTGATCATCAACAACTAACCAAACCAATGTAGCTGGACGCGTCTTACCCCAAACAGGATAACCTTGATCTCGCAGCAATTTTGCTACTGCTTTTTCAGTAAAACGAAGCCACAGTTTCTGTGTATAGGGTTTTGCTCCGTCAAGAGGATTTACAGGAATAACTTCATTCGACTTGAATTTTCGATAACGAAACTGCTGCATAAATCGAGTTGGGCGAGGAACAAGAAATTTATCTTCTGCCAAAGCAGCCGCCTCATTTCTCCCGGATATTCTGATCAGAATTTCTTTCAAGGCTTCCCGAACAACATAAGCTCGTTCTTTACGGCCTTGGCTTTCAACCGGCATTTCCACCTCGTACAAATGATGTACGATATCCGCATTAGCACTCGTAATCGGTAAAATAGTCGTTATTGACAAAAAAAGTGCCGTAAAACCAAAATTCTTTATGCCGTTTATTCTTATTTTCATTCCATGCCTTTGTTTGAATTGTTAAACTACTGCTCCATTATAAACAGTATTGATCCTTAATTCAGGGGTTACCCTCGAGGGTATTAAAAATATGGCTACAAAAGAACCATCTAAGAACCAATCTCTCAGCTATCGCGACGCTGGGGTCGATATCGACGCGGGCAATGAGCTTATCGAACATATTAAACCGCTTGCCGCTGCAACAAAACGCCCTGGTGTCATGGCCGGTTTAGGTGGCTTTGGTGCATTATTTGAGCTACCCCTCGATCGTTACAAGGAACCGGTTCTCGTTTCAGGCACTGATGGTGTTGGAACCAAGCTGAAACTTGCCATGGATCTCAATAAACACGACACGATTGGTATCGATCTGGTCGCAATGTGCGTCAACGACCTTATTGTCCAGGGTGCTGAGCCCCTGTTTTTCCTCGATTATTATGCTACAGGTAAACTCGACGTTGCAGCCGCAACGGATGTCGTTGCTGGCATCGCTGAAGGCTGTAAGCAGTCAAACGCCGCACTCGTCGGTGGTGAAACGGCTGAAATGCCAGGCATGTATCAAGGTGGCGACTACGATTTAGCCGGTTTTTGTGTTGGTGTAGTCGAGAAAAGCAAAATTATTGATGGCTCTAAGGTAAAAACCGGTGACGTACTAGTCGGTTTACCTTCCAGCGGCCCGCATTCAAATGGTTACTCGCTCATTCGTAAAATCATTGAGGTGTCAGATGCAGATTTGAATGAAAACTTCGATGGTGCAACATTAGGTGAACGCTTACTTGAGCCAACCACCATTTATATCAAACCTCTTTTAGCATTATTAGAAACTGTTGATGTCCATGCCATGTCTCACATTACCGGTGGTGGTTTATTAGAAAATATTCCCCGTGTTATGCCGGATGATGCTTGTGCAGTAATCGACAAAAATAGCTGGCAACGCCCTGCTGTGTTCGACTGGCTACAGGAAAAAGGCAATATCGAAGACAGTGAAATGTACCGCACCTTTAATAATGGACTAGGTATGGTATTGATTTTAGATGAAAGTGTTGCCGATAAGGCACTCGATATTCTAAAGCAACATCAGGTTCAAGCGGTACGCATTGGTCACATTGAAGCTAAAGAAAACGATGTTGCGGTTCGTATTCAGTAATGAGTCACGACCTGGTTTCGCCTATTCGATTAGTCGTATTGATATCCGGTAATGGCAGCAACCTACAAGCTATTATTGATGACATAACGAATAACAACCTTCCTGCTAAAATTGTTGCTGTTATCAGCAACAAAGCAGATGCATATGGTTTAGAACGGGCAAAAAAAGCTGGTATTGAACAACGTGTCTTATCACATAAAGATTTCAGCAATCGCAATCAGTATGATCTTGCATTAAAAGAACTCATCGATGGCTATCAACCTGATCTAATCATTCTCGCAGGCTTCATGCGCATTCTTAGTAATGAATTTGTTGAACATTATTTACATAAAATGATGAACATTCACCCTTCTTTGTTGCCCAAGTACAAAGGGCTTAACACTCATCAACGAGCTTTAGATGCCGGAGACAAAGAACATGGCTGTAGTGTGCATTTTGTTACCCCCGAACTTGATGATGGCCCGGTAATATTACAAGCAACAGTAGAAATAAAAGAAAACGATACCGCAGAATCGTTAGCTGCGCGTGTGCATGAGCAGGAACACCGTATTTACCCTCAAGCCATACGCATGTTTGCCGAGAAAAAATAACTTAAAGAGATTGTATATCCATACTATGAAATATTTAATTACAATAATATTAGCTCTTGTTTTTCAAAGTACTGCCTACGCAGCTCCCGTTAAAGATTTCACAGCCAGTTATGATCTTTATCATAATGAATTTTTCATTGGTAAATCCAAAAGAAGTTTAAATACAGAAAATAAAAACCTGACCTTTTCATCGACGGCAGAAACCGCGGGCGTTGCCGCCTGGTTTTTTAACATAACGATTACTGAAACAAGCAAGCTACGACTTAAAAATAAACGTTTGAATTTTGTTTCTTACACCTTTAACGAAAAAAATGGCGATGAAAATAAAGGCTACCAGCTACGCCTTGATAAGAATCATAACTTCTACAATTCGCATATGAAAAAGCTCTACCCCGTAACAAATAATTTACATGATACCCTTGGTTTTACCGTTGCAATCATGCAAGACATGCAAGCAGGTAAACGTAATATCACCTACACAATTGCTGAAAAAGACAATCTTAAAAAATACACCTTAAAATTTATAAAAAAAGAAAATCTTGTAACAAACAAAGGGGAAATTAGTACTCTTAAAATGGAGCACTATGATCCAAAAACAAAACATCGATTTACCTTCTGGTGTGCTGAGGATATGAATTTTTTACCGGTAAGAATACGCAATATTAATCATAAAGGTGATGAAAGTTTGCTGAATTTAACACACTTTAATCAACAATCTGTTTCTTTAAGCATATATACCGATGAATTTGAATAACCCCGTTCTTATATTGCAAAAATATACAGTATTTTCCTTAAATTACCTCAAGATCAGTTTCTAAAATCCGATATAACAGAACGGGGATTCTCTCTATTGAAGGTAAGTGTGTGTCTATAAGCAAACTGAAAAAATCATCTATTTCTGCGTTGTTTGCAATAATATTTTGTTTCTCGCAACCCGGCTATGCGATCGAAAAAGATGTACATATTGGTGTACTCGCAATGTGGGGAGAGAAAATCACTCATCAAATGTGGCAGCCTACGATTGATTACCTGAATAAAACGATTCCAGATCAGTATTTTGTTCTCACCCCTCTCAAGCTGGAGCAAACTGCCGATGCTGTAAAAGAAAAAAGCATTAATTTTATTCTCACTAACCCGGGGAATTATATTGATCTGGAAGCCCATTTTGGCATCAGCCGACTCGCCACCTTAAAAGCAAAAAGTCAAAATAAAACTACCAGTCAGTTTGGCGCGATTATTTTCACTCGCCTTGAGCGAGATGATATTCAGTCATTAGAAGATCTACGCAATAAATCTTTTATGGCTGTAAATGAAAATGCCTTTGGTGGTTTCCAAATGGCCTGGCTGGAATTAAAAAATCAAGGCATAAACCCTTTTGAAGATTTATCATCATTAGAATTCAGCGGATTTCCTCAAGATAAAGTTGTTTATGCAGTTTTAAATGGGAAAATAGATGCGGGCACCGTACGCACGACAACATTAGAACGTATGGCCGCGGAAGGATTAATTAATATCGATGAATTTAAAATTATCAACCGTAAAAACAATAGTCACTTTCCATTTATTTATTCAACACAACTTTACCCCGAATGGCCCATCGCAAAATTAAAAAACACCTCCGATGAACTCGCTAAAGCCGTAGGTGTTGCTTTGCTCAAGCTCCCCGCAAATAGTATCGCTGCACAACAAGCTCAAATTTCAGGATGGACAGCGCCTCTGGATTATTATCTTGTTCGTAATTTATTTAAAGAACTTAACCTTGCCCCCTATAAAATTGATCTACTGGGATTCTTCGAACTCTACTGGGGACAATCACTTTTATTTCTAATGTTGTTTTTGCAACCTGCTTTTCTTTATATCTATAAATTACGCATTCATTTACGTATTGATGAAGAAAAACTCGCACAAGCAGAAACAGAATGGGCAAATGCACTCGATTTTCTGGATGAACCCATTTATATGGTTGATCTTGATGATCGTATTATTCGTGCTAATAAAGCTTTTTATAAAAGCTACAACACCAATGCTGAAGAAGCGGTTGGTCAACTTGTTACCCGGTATTCGCATCCAGATGGTGAAAGCATACCTTGTAAGGTATGTCAGGCACGAAAAGACCTGATTGATACTGTCATTATATCAGAAGCCGATGAGCCAGCTAATAAAACAAATCTCCCACTGGAACTTAGTATAAAAGTTATACGTAACCAAAATAATTTGCCAATTGGAATAATTCAAAAAATCAGAGATCTGACAGAATCACGAGTAACTGAAAAAGCAATACGCCGAAGTGAGTCACTTTTTAAAGAGTTACTCAATTCCACGCCAGCCCCACTCCTTGTAGCCAAAGCAAGTGGTGCAATTTCTCTGGTTAATACTGAATTTGAAAAACAATTTGGCTATAAACGTAAAGAAATTATTGGCTGCCAAATAGAGGATCTTCTCCCGGAGAAATACCGCTCGAATCACATCAAACTACGCACTGAACATTCTTTTAATTCTTACCGCCGTCCTATGGGGGCTGATATGATATTAGAATGTCTACATAAAGATGGTCGTGTTATTCCAAGTAATATTAGTTTAAATCCGTTTACCATTGACAATGAAAACTTTGTTATTGCCACAATTCACAATATAACCAAGCGGTTAGAAAAAGAAGCGGAACTTAAACGCCTGGCATCTATTCCGGAACACAATCCAAATCCTATTATTGAGTTTAAAAAAGACGGAACTGTTACCTACGTTAATCCAGCAGCTATTGAGTTATTTCCTGATATTAAAAATACTCACTCTAAACATAAAATATTTTCTGGGCTTGATGAAGAACTTTTATCATTAAGGGAAGGTGATGAGATTATCCGTGACATTGAAGTGGATGATTCAGCCTTTGAACAAAAAATCACTTACACCAAGGAAACAAAATTTTACCGCATGTATATATGGGACATTACAAAATTAAGAAGTTTAACTAAAGAAATGATCTATCAGGCTACACACGATTCATTAACCGACCTGATAAATCGCCGCGAATTTGAAAGACGCCTGGAACTAAGTACTAAAGATAGTAGAATAAATAACAAAACTCACTCACTGTGTTTTATGGATCTGGATCGCTTTAAAGCAATTAATGATTCTTGCGGACATATTGCAGGGGATGAATTGTTAAAGCAACTTTCCTCAACTCTATCTTCTCAAGTCAGGGAAAATGATACTTTAGCCCGTCTTGGTGGTGATGAATTTGGTTTACTCCTGACCAGCTGTCCTCTTGATAAAGCTAAAGTGATTGCACAAAACATCAGGAAAACGGTCGAAGAGTTTCGTTTTATATGGGATAAAAAAATATTTAAAATAGGCATTAGTATTGGTATTGCCACAATTAATGCTCAAAGTAAAACATCAAAAGAAATTTTAACAGCTGCTGATACCGCATGTTATCTGGCAAAAAAATATGGGCGTAATCAAGTTCATATCTACAATAATAAATCGACTGCTATTACTCAATATACCAGTGAAACCAAATGGTTAAGCCGTATTAATACTGCTCTTGATAACGATCAATTTATTTTATATTTTCAACAAATTACAGCACTAAACAATAAAAAACATCAGCATTATGAAGTTCTGGTAAGAATGCTCGATACAGATGGGAAAACCATTCCCCCTAATTCTTTTATCCCCGCCGCAGAGCGCTTTAATATTATATCTTCAGTAGATAATTGGGTAATAAAAAATACACTTTTAATTATGCAAGAAGATAAATACAAGAGTATCCAGTTTTCAATAAATCTTTCCGGTCAATCATTAAGTGATTTGGGATTTATGAATAATTGTATTTCACAAATCGCAGAATGTAAGGTTAATACAAGTCGAATATGTTTTGAAATAACTGAAACAGCAATAATTTCAAATTTATCTAATGCAATACGATCAATTTCAACATTGCGAGGGCTTGGCTGTAAAATAGCACTTGATGATTTTGGTAGTGGTTTAAGTTCTTTTTCCTATCTGAAAAATTTACCTGTCGATTATCTGAAAATTGATGGCAGCCTGATTAAAAATCTGGATACTGATTCTATTAACGTCACCATGGTGGAAGCCATTATTCACATTGGCCATAGCATGGGGCTTAAAACTATTGCTGAATATGTTGAAAACGATGACGTATTAAATATATTACGCGACTTGAAAATTGATTTTGTACAAGGCTACGGGATTGCTAAACCCGTACCTATTGAAGAAATTAAACTATTAGAAACAATATAATTTATGCCTTTGGCAAAGTTACGCCTTGTTGTCCCTGATATTTTCCGCCACGATCTTTATAAGATGTTTCGCAAACTTCATCAGCTTCAAAAAATAGCATTTGCGCAACCCCCTCATTTGCGTATATTTTTGCAGGCAATGGTGTTGTGTTTGAAAACTCTAACGTTACATGCCCTTCCCATTCAGGTTCTAATGGTGTCACGTTCACAATAATGCCACAGCGAGCATAGGTAGATTTACCCAAACAAATTGTTAAAACACTACGCGGGATACGAAAAAATTCAACCGTACGCGCAAGCGCAAAGGAATTGGGTGGGATAATACAAACATCACTTTTAACATCAACAAAACTTTGATGATCAAAATCTTTTGGATCAACTATGGCAGAATTAATATTAGTGAAAATTTTGAATTCATCAGCACAGCGCACATCGTAGCCATAACTTGAAGTGCCATAAGAGACAATACGCTCACCATTTACGTCCCGAACCTGACCCGGCTCAAAAGGCTCAATCATGCCTTCATTCTCCGCCATTCGACGAATCCACTTATCTGCTTTAATACTCATTTAGTTCTGCCTGTTTGTACTTGTACGACACCAAAAAGAAAAAAGAATATATCATATTGATGGGATTATTTGTCATATACGTTTGAGATAATGCTTGATGTCCCGGCTACGAAACGAAGGTTGCCAAATCAAGACTCGCAAAACGGCATCCCTGCCAGCTCAACTCCCGGTCTGGCCGCCAAGGAAGGCGGACATGCAGTAGAATTGTCTGGAACAATTCTTGCCAGTGGCAGACGGTCTTTATTTGGCAACCTCCATTCCGTATCCTCTTTTTTGTACTCATATCTAAAAACAAAAAGATAAATTTTAGACAAAAAAATACGCTGTAAAACAGCGTATAACAAGAGTGGAATATTTTTCTTCTAGCAAGGCGGAAGAATAAATTTAAAAAGGAGTTTGCAAATAGCAAATGACGATTTAAATTTCTTATTCCAACGCCGCTAGAAGGAAAATAGTACGCTCTTAGTTGTTTTGGATTACGATGTTGGGGAACGCTGCGCTATGATCCTTCGTCTTCTGCGAAAGCTTCGCCGCAACACGACGTGAAATATCACGGTAAATCTTAGCAACCGCACCATCTGGATCAGCGGCTACTGATGGCTTACCTTCGTCTGTGCCGATACGAATAGATATATCTAATGGTAATGCACCTAGCATATCAACATCACTTTCATCAGCCATACGTTCACCACCACCAGCACCAAAGATATGTTCTGCATGACCACACTCTGAACAAATATGAATACTCATATTTTCGACAACACCTAAAACAGGAATTTCAACTTTTTCAAACATCTTCAGACCTTTACGTGCATCTAACAACGCAATGTCTTGAGGTGTGGTAACAATGACCGCTCCCGTTACAGGAACTTTTTGCGCTAATGTTAACTGGATGTCGCCTGTACCTGGTGGTAAATCGATAATTAAATAATCAATGTCATTCCACTTTGTATCTTTTAGTAACTGCTCTAATGCTTGCGTTACCATTGGGCCACGCCAAATCATTGGTGTTTCTTCATCAATCAAATAACCAATCGACATAGATTGAATGCCGTAGTTACTCATTGGTTCTAAACTTTTACCATCTGCCGATTCTGGTTGCCCGCTTATACCCAACATACGTGGCTGACTTGGGCCATAAATATCGGCATCTAAAATACCGACTGATGCACCTTCAGCAGATAAAGCTAACGCTAAATTGACAGCTGTGGTTGATTTACCCACACCACCTTTACCTGACGCAATCGCAATAATATTTTTCACGCCAGGAATCATGTTCACGCCTTTTTGTACGGCATGAGAAGCCACTTTATGTGTAACGTTAATTGTTACGTTAGCAACACCATCAACCGCTTTTACTTTCTCAGTTAATTTTTCAGTTAACTCTTTGATGTAACCATTAACGGGAAACCCATAAAGAATATCAATTGTGACATTATCGCCATCAACTTTAATATCTTTAACTGTTTTTGTTGAAACAAGATCAGCTTCAAGATAAGGATCAATATACGTTTTTAATGCTTCTTCAACTTGTGATTGAGCGACATTAGCCATGCTCTATCTCCTACTAGTGATAGGGTTAAATAACCCAGTAATTTAATCTGGTAATTAAGGGTTCGCAATATACACAAAAATATATAATTGTGCGAGAGCTAGTCCTATAAAACAGCACATTCTACCCGTTCAAAGTGGCAGTTGCGACCGATAACTGCTACGGTAGCGCCTTTCAAAAAGTCGTTAAATATCA
>JAGLTQ010000095.1 GCA_023135195.1 Gammaproteobacteria bacterium
AAATATGACCAATAAAACACGCCAAATTCTTGTTACCAGTGCCCTGCCTTATGCCAATGGCAGTATTCATATAGGACATCTGGTTGAATACATTCAGACCGATATATGGGTTCGTTTTCAAAAAATGCAAGGCCATCTGTGCACATATGTTTGTGCAGATGATGCGCATGGCACCCCTATTATGCTTCGCGCTCAGAGTGAGGGTATTACGCCTGAAGAATTGATTGCAGCAACAGATAAAGAACATCGTGCTGATTTCGCGGATTTTAACGTCAACTTCGACAATTTTCATTCAACACATTCTGATGAAAACCGTGAAATAGCTGAAATGATTTATAAACGTCTGCGAGATGCGGGTCATATTGAACAGCGCACCATTAATCAGGCTTACGATCCTGAAAAAGAGATGTTCCTGCCGGATCGTTTTATTAAAGGTACTTGTCCAAAATGTGGGGCAGATGACCAATATGGCGATAACTGTGAAGTTTGCGGTGCAACCTATGCGCCGACTGAGTTAAAAAATCCTGTTTCTGTAGTTTCTGGTGCAACACCAATTGAAAAAGAATCCGAGCATTATTTCTTTAAACTTGCAGACTTTGAACCTATGTTGCGCGAATGGATTAACGGTGGCCACACCCAAACCTCCATCGGAAACAAAGTCAGCGAATGGTTTGAATCTGGCCTACAGTCCTGGGATATCTCCCGTGATGCGCCTTATTTTGGTTTTGAGATTCCTGATGCACCCGGCAAATTCTTTTATGTTTGGCTCGATGCCCCCATGGGTTACATGGCGAGTTTCAAAAACCTGTGTGACAAACGTGACGATCTTAATTTTGATGATTATTGGAAAGCTGATAGTAAACATGAGCTTTATCATTTCATTGGTAAAGATATCGCCTACTTCCACACCCTGTTCTGGCCTGCGGTTTTAAGCGGCAGTAATTTCCGCACACCAACAGCGGTATTTTGTCATGGCTTCCTCACCGTCAACGGACAAAAAATGTCTAAGTCACGAGGTACATTTATTAAAGCCCGTACCTATCTGGACAACTTAAATCCTGAATATTTACGTTATTACTTTGCTGCAAAACTGGGTAATGGTATTGATGATCTCGATCTAAATCTGGATGATTTTATCCTACGTGTAAATTCAGATTTAGTGGGCAAAGTTGTCAATATTGCTAGCCGTTGCGCAGGTTACATTAAGAAAAAATGTGACGGTCAATTAAGTACTACCTGTTCAGAACCCAAGCTGTACCAATCATTTGTACAAGCGGGAGATAAAATAGCAGAGTTATTTGATCAGCGTGAGTTTAGTCATGCTATTCGAGAAATCATGGCTCTGGCAGATAAGGCCAACCAATACATTGATGAACAAAAACCGTGGGCACTAGCCAAGGAAGAAGGCAAGGAACAACAGGTACAAGACATTTATAGTGTCGGTATTAACCTCTTCCGCGTGTTAATGACTTACCTGAAGCCCGTATTACCTACCATGGCTGAAGCGACTGAATCGTTCCTTAATATTGATGGCATGACATGGGCAGGAATTTCTAAACCATTAACGGGCCACGAAATTAATAAGTTCAAACCATTAATGACACGGGTTGAACAAGAAAAAGTGGATGCACTGGTAGAAGCTTCAAAAGAAGACTTAAAACAAGAACACCATAAAACTGAACGAAAAGCGACGATTAAAAAAGCAGATGAAAAAATAGAGCCAATAGCTAATGAAATAGCTTTTGATGACTTTGCAAAAATTGATTTACGTATCGCAAAAATCATTAAAGCTGAACATGTCAAAGGTGCGGATAAATTATTACGGCTCACATTAGATATTGGTGATGAAACACGTAATGTTTTCGCTGGTATTAAATCAGCATACCAGCCAGAAGATCTGGAAGGTAAACATACTGTTATGGTCGCGAATCTTGCGCCACGTAAAATGCGTTTTGGTATTTCTGAAGGCATGGTATTAGCCGCAGGTCCAGGTGGTGAAGATCTTTGGATATTGGAACCTCATGATGGGGCCAAACCGGGAATGCGGGTTAAATAAGATCAATATCAAAATATTAGAGCCACGAAGGACACCAAGAACACGAAGAAAACATTCAATAAAAAATAAAACCACGGGGGACACAGGGAGCACTGGGGAAATTCTTTATTTTTAACCCCGTGCTCCCTGTGTCCCCCGTGGTTTATATCTTTTTAAAGATTTTCCTTGGTGTTCTTGGTGTCCTTCGTGGTTATGCACTTTTTAATATTACGTTATACTCGGTGATATTATGGCTGAATACGCACTCATTCTTATAAGCACCATCCTGGTTAACAACTTCGTTTTAGTGAAGTTTTTAGGCTTGTGCCCTTTCATGGGCGTTTCTCGCAAACTGGAAACAGCTATCGGCATGGGACTCGCCACTGCATTTGTTTTAACTCTCTCTTCTATTAGTAGTTACCTGGTTAATGAATACCTTCTCGCTCCACTCGGTATTGAATACCTCCGAACAATTACATTTATTCTCGTCATTGCGGTCGTTGTACAATTTACAGAGATGGTTGTACATAAAACCAGTCCTTTGCTTTACCAGGTGCTTGGTATTTTCTTACCCTTGATCACAACGAACTGCGCTGTATTAGGCGTCGCTTTACTCAACGTACAAACTGAACATGGTTTTATTGAATCGGCTCTATATGGCTTTGGTGCCTCGGTTGGCTTTTCTTTAGTTCTTGTTTTATTTGCCGCTATGCGTGAACGTATTGATGTAGCAGATGTACCAGAGCCTTTTCGAGGGGCATCCATTGCTTTAATTACAGCAGGTTTGATGTCGATGGCCTTTATGGGTTTTGCAGGATTAGTTAAGGTCTAATATGCTGGAAACGATTCTCGCTATAGCCGCACTTGCTATCGTCTTTGGTCTTATCCTGGGATTTTCTGCCATAAGATTTAAAGTTGAAGGCGATCCTATCGTCGATAAGATAGATGCTATCTTGCCACAAACTCAATGTGGTCAATGTACCTTTCCTGGTTGCCGTCCATATGCTGAAGCAATTGCAAAAGGTGAAGCAGATATCAACCAGTGTCCTCCCGGTGGTGAAGCAGTAATTAACGAACTTGCTGATTTGCTCGGTGTTGATGCAAAACCACTAAATGAAGAACACGGCGAACATTCGGAAAGTAAAACCGTTGTTTATATCGATGAAGAAATTTGTATTGGATGTACGCTCTGTATTCAGGCCTGCCCGGTTGATGCCATTGTTGGTGCAGCAAAATTAATGCATACCATTATTGAAAAAGAATGTACCGGTTGTGATTTATGTATACCGGTTTGTCCCGTTGATTGTATTTATATTAAACCCGTTACTGAAACTATCAGCACATGGAAATGGCCTATGCCTGACACCATGCAGGTGGATTCAAAATGACAACACGTTTATGGAAAATATTTGGTGGACTCAAGTTAGCTGGTTTTAAAACCATGTCGATGTCACAAGAGACAGAAGCTGCTCCCCTGCCTAAAATATTAGTACTGCCGTTAAAGCAACATATTGGTCATGCTGCTGAAGCAATAGTAGAAGTGGGCGATATTGTTTTAAAGGGACAAATGATTGCAGCGGCAAAAGATTATGTTAGCAGCCCCATTCATGCATCTTCATCCGGAAAAATAATTGCAATAGAAAAACGACTAGTACCTCACCCATCAGGAATAACAACAAACTGTATTATTATAGAAACAGATGGGGAAGATCGCTGGATTGAAAATAAAGATGCAATAAACGCAAATTATCGCCAACTCGATGCAGGTGTGTTACGCGACATTATCCGTGATGCGGGTATTGTAGGATTGGGTGGTGCAGGCTTCCCTTCTTTTATAAAACTTAATCCCGGCTCAAATCACATGGTCAACACCCTTATATTAAATGGTGCTGAGTGCGAACCCTACATCACATGTGATGCCATGTTAATGCAGGAACAAAGCCGTAAGATCATTGACGGCCTTAATATTATGCGTCATGCACTACAAGTTGAACATTGTATTATTGCAGTAGAAGATAATAAGCGTGCTGCTCACACTATGCTTGTTAACGCGCTACAGGAACATGAAGCAGAATATATAAAAATTATTCAGGTTCCTACGTTATATCCTGCCGGAGGCGAAAAACAACTTATAAAATCCCTTACCGGCAAAGAAGTTCCCAGCGCTGGCTTACCAATAAACATTGGTGTTGTTTGTCATAATGTTGCTACTGCTGCCGCAACTGCAACAGCAGTACTTGAAGGGAAACCTTTAATTAGTCGTTACGTTACAGTAACGGGTGAAGGTGTCAGTCATCCTCGTAACCTTGATGTTTTATTTGGCACATCTTTTTCTGCGTTAATTGATTTATGTGATAGAAATTCAAAGGCTGAACAATTTATTATGGGCGGCCCAATGATGGGATTTGAAGTGAGCGATGATAATCTCCCCGTTATAAAAACCAGCAACTGTATTATTGTTCAAAGTAAAAATAGAAAACCTGACTTTGTTATGCCTTGTATTCGTTGCGGAAAGTGTGCCGAAGTTTGTCCAGCACAATTATTACCGCAACAACTTTACTGGTATGCTCGCGCGAAAAACTTCGATAAGACTCAAGACTTTAACCTTTTTGATTGTATTGAATGTGGTTGTTGCTCTTATGTTTGTCCAAGCCATATTCCTTTAGTGCAATATTATCGTTTTGCAAAAACAGAAATATGGGCGCAAGAACAGGAAAAGAAAAATTCGGATATTGCTCGCCAACGTCATGAGTTCCATCAGTTTAGAGTGGAGCGCAAAAAAGCAGAAAACGAAGAGCGTAAACGACAAAAACGTGAACTCCTTAAAAAAGTAAGCGGTGACAAAGCCAGTAGTGATAAATCCAGTAGTGATAAATCAAATGCCGAAGACTCTAAAAAAGCGGCAATTGATGCTGCAATGGCACGAGTTAAAGCTAAACGTGAAAAACAATCTATCACGCCAGAAAACACCGCAAATCTGACTGAAGCTCAGAAAAAAACCATTTCTGAAATTGATTCGCGGCGTAAAAAAACAAAGGATGAAAATTAATCATGCATAGTTCACCCTACATTCAAAATAATGAAAATGTCTCTCGCATGATGTTAGCGGTTATTTATGCACTCATCCCCGGCACATTAGTTTATGTCCATTTTTTTGGCTTCGGCGTTATCATTAATATTTTAATTGCAGTAATAACAGCTTTGATCTGTGAGGTTGCGATACTAAAAGTTCGTAACCGCCCTATTAAACCTTTTATATATGATGGTACCGCTGTCTTAACAGCAATACTTCTTGCGCTCGCTCTACCCTCTCTAACACCATGGTGGTTACCAGCCTTAGGTGCCGGGTTTGCTATTATTATTGCAAAACATTTATATGGCGGTATGGGCTATAACCCGTTTAACCCGGCAATGGTTGGTTATGCCATGTTATTGATTGCCTTCCCCAAGGAAATGACTGCCTGGATTCCAGCAGAAACACACGGCTTAAATTTCTTCAACACATTAAATTATAGTTTATTTGAAACGTTACCCGCGGGTATGAGCTACGATGCACTCACCATGGCAACCCCGCTGGATAGTATAAAAACTCAACTTAGCCTTGGTTATACTTTAGATGAAATTCGTACCACTAACTCCTCTTTGTTTGGCAACATAGCAGGCTACGGTTGGGAATGGATTAACATCATGTTTTTAATTGGTGGCATCGTTCTTATTTCAATTAAAGTTATCAGCTGGCATATCCCTGTTTCCATATTAGGTGCACTTGCTTTCATGGCCATGATTTTTAATTTTTCAGATGCCGGTAGTTACTCTTCCATCAGTTTCCATTTGTTTGGTGGCGCAGCGATGTTAGGTGCATTTTTTATTGCAACAGATCCCGTTACCGCTGCGGCATCAACGAAAGGTCGGTTAATTTATGGCGCAGGCATTGGAATATTAATTTATGTAATTCGTACCTGGGGTGGTTATCCTGATGCTATCGCTTTTTCAGTTTTACTGATGAACATGGCAGTACCAATGATTGATTATTATAGTAAGCCAGCTGTGTTTGGCGCGCCGAACAAGGGCTAAAGTATAAATGAATATTATTCGAAACATGATCATTAGTGCTGTTGTACTGGCATTGTTTGCTGTGGCGGGGACATTTTTTGTTTCATATACTTTTGATAATACAATTGATCGCATAAATGAAAATAAACGTCTCGCATTATTAAGATCTATTCATCTTCTTATTTCTCCAACTGCGCATGATAACGATATCTTTACAGACATTATTCAGGTCACCAATAAAAAATTATTAGGAAGTAAAAAGCCAGTAACAATTTACCGTGCACGTAAAGATAACAAACCCATTGCTGTTATTATTAATAGCATTGCCCCTGATGGATACAACGGTAACATTGAGCTTCTTGTTGCAATTCAAAATAATGGTACGCTGGCAGGTGTACGCGTTACACATCATAAAGAAACACCCGGCTTGGGTGATGCTATTGAAGAAAACCGCTCTGACTGGATTAAAACGTTTGATCAAAAATCGTTAACTAATCCAGAGACAAAAGGCTGGGCAGTTAAACGCGATGGGGGGGAGTTTGACCAGTTTACCGGTGCAACAATAACACCCCGCGCAATCGTAAAAGCAGTCTATAATACATTACGCTATTACAAAGAACATCGAGAGACCTTATATGAGTGATAACAGCTACAGTAAGATCATCTACAACGGCTTATGGGTCAACAATCCTGCTTTTGTTCAGCTACTTGGCCTCTGTCCTTTATTAGCGGTATCAAATACGGTTATAAATGGGCTTGGACTTGGCTTAGCGACAACACTCACCTTAGTTGCATCAAATGTAATGGTGTCCATCATCCGACATTGGGTTCGACCTGAAATTCGTATACCTGTTTTTGTTTTAATTATTGCCTCTACGGTAACTATCATTGAACTATCAATGAATGCCTGGTTCCATGAGCTCTATAATATCCTTGGTATATTTATCCCGCTTATTGTAACGAATTGTGCCATCATCGCCCGTGCTGAGGCCTTTGCTTCAAAAAATACTGTACCAAGTTCATTTCTTGATGGTTTGTTTATGGGTTTAGGTTTTACTCTTGTCCTGGTTACATTGGGAGCAATGCGTGAAGCAATTGGTTTTGGTACTTTGTTTCAACAAGCTCACCTTATGTTTGGTGAAGCTGCGCGTGGATTTACCATTACATTATTTGATGACTATCGAGGCTATTTACTCGCTATCCTGCCACCCGGCGCATTCATTGGTCTTGGATTTTTAATTGCAGGAAAAAATATTATTGATAAAAAACAAACGGATCGTGCGAAACTCGTTGCAGGTGCAAAGTTAGAAGCGGCTCAACAAACCAGTTAACGTTACTCGGTCATTCCGGCCAGACAAAGCCCGAGCCGGAATCCATGTTTAAGTCTTTTGGATTCCGACTAAGAGCATACAGGAATGACGAGCAATTTGAAAAAATACTAATATGCCCGAATGTAATTAAATAATCTAAACATCAACCTCAAACTAATTAACTTTATGAACAAAACTATTCGCACAGAAATTTTCACTCGCCTGAAAAAACATATACCTAATCCAACAACCGAACTCAATTTCTCTTCGCCATTTGAATTATTGATTGCTGTTATTCTTTCTGCTCAATCAACGGATAAAGGTGTTAATAAAGCAACCGAAGATTTATTTAAAAAAGCACCAACGCCAAAAAAAATGGCCGCTTTAAAAGAAAACGGTTTAAAGAAATATATTAAAACAATCGGGCTATATAACACTAAAGCCAAAAACATTATCAAAACCTGTAAAATGTTGGTTGAAGAACATGACTCCCGGATTCCCGACGATCGAGAAGCACTTGAAGCATTACCTGGCGTAGGTCGTAAAACAGCGAATGTCGTATTAAACACCGCGTTTGGCCACCCCACCATGGCTGTAGATACTCATATCTTTCGTGTTTCCAATCGCACAAAAATTGCTCCCGGTAAAAACGTGCTCGAGGTTGAAAAAAAACTGCTCAAATTTATTCCTGAAGAATTTATGATTGATGCACACCACTGGCTCATTCTTCATGGCCGATATACCTGTATCGCTCGTAAACCACGTTGCGGAGCTTGTGTCATTGAAGACCTTTGTGAATTCAAAGATAAAGTAATCGAATAACTTGTAACTTATCAGAACACTCATTACCCTATCATTATGTTTGGACAAGACCGCACAGAACTACGACAAATGTTTTTTACCGCATGGAAAAAACATCAAAATAAGCAGCTAATGGAACCACTGGAAGCTGTAGTGGCCAGGATTATTGAACTTCATCCTGAATATCATGCTTTATTTGATAATGAATCTGCTCAACTTGATAAAGACTACACACCAGAAATGGGACAAACCAATCCCTTCCTTCATATGGCGATGCACATATCCATACAAGAACAACTCTCTACAAAACGTCCCACAGGTATTGAACAACTCCATCAATCCATGCTCAATAAAATTAAAGATCCTCATGAAACAGAACATCTTATGATGGAATGTTTGGGGAAGATGCTTTGGGAAGCACAATCTCAAAATCGTGCCCCTGATGAAGCCGATTATTTAACATGCTTAAAGAAATATACGTAATATAGCCCTTAAACATTTCACCGAAGTTAAAACGACATATCCTGTTGTTTTATATATAGTTTATTTTAATAAATAACATATTCCATACTTATAAAATGCCTAAGTAACATTTATTTACAGCATTGATTAAAAAAGTCTCGAATAACTACGAAACTTTTGTTATAGATGTATGTCATATTTTGCAAGCTGTGGATATATAAGAAGTTTAATTCAGAAGCTCAATATTTTTATAAAAAACAATAATGTTACAAATAATTTTAAAAACTGGAGATACGCTGATGTCTAAGAAAAAATCAATCACTACACTTTCAATCGCTGCTGGTACAGCTTTTGTTGCTTCTTTAGCAATGGGCAATGTTGCAAATGCTGCTGAAGGTGCTAACCCTTTCGCTATGAACGAAATGTCAGGTGGCTACATGCAACTTGCCGAAGGAAAATGTGGCGGAAGCATGAACAGTGGAAGCGACATGAAAGAAGGCAAATGTGGTGGCAGCATGAAAGGTGAAAAAGAAGGTAAATGTGGTAACAGTAAAGAGATGAAAGAAGGTAAATGTGGCGGCAGTAAAGACATGAAAAGTGGTGAAGGTAAAAAAATGGAAGGTAAATGTGGTGAAGGAAAATGTGGCGGTAATAGTTAAGCCAACACCTTCAAAATCATGAACAATAATCAATATCCCGTTCATGGTGCAGGTTTGGGTCTGCGACGATCTATAATGGATTCGCTCGCAGACCAACCACCTTCTCAATTTAATTTCATGGAAGTCGCACCCGAAAACTGGATCGGTGTAGGTGGCGCACTTGGTAAACAATTTAGTGCTTTTGCTGAGCAATATCCTGTTGCCCTTCATGGTTTATCTTTATCTATTGGTAGTCCTGCTCCACTTGATGAAGCTTTCTTATATAAAGTTAAGAAATTTATAAAACAACACA
>JAGLTQ010000096.1 GCA_023135195.1 Gammaproteobacteria bacterium
TATTCCTACCTACAGTGATCACTTAAGTTACTGTGGTGATGATGGTCATCTCTATGACCTTATGCCCATTCCCTTTACTGAAGAAGCCGTTCATTACGTTGCTGATCGTATACGTCGTACTCAGGATATTTTAGAACAACGTATAGCGATGGAGAATGTCTCTTACTACGCAGCACCTTCTAAAGAAATGGAAGAAATCGATTTTATTAACGCCGTGATCAGTGAAGCAGATTGCGACTTTTTATTAGATGTAAATAACATTTATGTAAACAGTATCAATCATAAATATGATGCTGTTGAATTTCTAAAAAAATTGCCCGCAGAACGTGTCACCTACTTACACATTGCTGGACATTACAACGAAGCCGAAGATTTAATTGTTGATACTCATGGTGCTAATGTTGTTGATACAGTCTGGGATCTACTGCACAAAACGTATGACGTGTTTGGTGTCATGCCCACGTTATTAGAGCGCGATTTTAATATCCCACCTATTGCAGAACTTTTAACTGAAGTTGATACCATTATCGAAATTCAGGGTAAATGGTCTAAACAAGACTCAAGTAGTAGTCAACATGGCTAACTTACCTGTTTTTAAACAAGCTCAATATGAGTTTGCTGCACATATCCGTGATCCGGAATCTAATCCTGTACCTGACGGTATTGAACCTCGACGTATGAAAATATACAGCGAGTTATTTTTTAATAACGTTGAGGATTTTATCTCAAATACTTATCCCGTCTTAAAAGAAATCACCTCAGAAGATGAATGGCTAAAAATGTTACGTGATTATTTTAGTCATCATTTATCACATACGCCCTTATTTCCAGAAATGCCACGAGAATTTTTAAATTATATTGAGACTGAACGCATTAATTCAGATGACCCGCCCTTCATAAAAGAACTTGCTCATTATGAATGGATAGAACTCGCCTTAATGACATCTGATCTGGATAACGATATTAATTGGGATCAAATAGATATCGATGGAGACTTATTAAACAATCAACCCGTTATGTCTCCTCTAGCCTGGCCATTAACTTATCAATATCCCGTTCAACAAATCAGTAGTGACTTTCTTCCACAAGAACCCTCCGAACAACCTGTCTACCTCTTAGTTTATCGCGATGATAAAGATGATGTTCATTTTATGGAACTCAATCCAATCACTGCTTTACTCATTCAAAAGATTGCAGAAGACAACAAATTAACAACAAAACAAATTTTAGAAAATATTGCGAAACAAATGAAGCATCCTGAACCTAATATTGTTATAGAAGGTGGTTATGAAATCATTCAGGACTTAAAAAACAGAAATGTAATTCTGGGTGTTAATAAGACCTAATCGTATATAAAAATATCAATAAAATAAATGGAGTTACTTATGGATAAGATAATAAATAAACTCATCGACTTACAAGGCTTGCTCGACAAAACCCGTCAATTAGACTTTCTTGCCCCATTGCTTTTACGTATTTTCCTTGCGCCTATTTTTATTATTGCGGGTTATGGAAAACTAACCGCTTTAGATAGCACGGCATATTACTTTGGAGAAATGTTAGGCATGCCTGCTCCTATGTTTATGGCAGTAATGGCAGGCGCGACTGAATTGTTAGGTGGTATTGCCCTTGTGTTAGGTTTAGCGACACGTTGGTTTGCTGTTCCACTAATGATGACCATGATTGTTGCGGCTGCAACAGCACACTGGGACAATGGCTGGCATGCGTTACCTGAATCAAAATTAACGGTTCCATGGGAATGGCGTGTTGATTTAATTGAACAGGCAAACGAACGCAAAGCCGCTGTTAAATCATTATTAAAAGAGCACGGTAATTACAAATGGTTAACCGAAGCCGGTTACGTCACTATATTGAAAAATGGTATTGAGTTTGCTGCAACATATTTCATAATGCTGTTAGCTTTATTCTTTATCGGCAGTGGACGGTACGTCAGCCTGGATTATTATATTCGAAGAAAATATTACCCCGAACAATAATAAAATATTTACAATAAAAAACCGGTTACTATATAAATAGTAACCGGTTTTTTTTATTTTCTTAAGAACAGTTGTTCTATCCCCCCTCCCTCAGGGAGGGGGCTAGGGGGAGGGAATAAACCTTTTATTTATGTTTCTTCGCTGCAATGCGTAAACGAAGTGCATTAAGTTTAATAAACCCATCAGCATCTTTCTGGTTATACGCACCACCATCATCTTCAAAGCTTGCAATATTTTCATCAAATAAAGAATCTTTTTCGGATTTGCGACCAGCAACACTCACGTTACCTTTATACAATTTAATACGCACAGTACCGTTAACAGTTTGTTGTGTATTATCGATCAATGCTTGTAATGCTTCTCTTTCTGGAGACCACCAAAAGCCGTTGTAAATCATATTGGCATAACGCGGCATCATATCGTCTTTCAAATGCATCGCTTCACGATCTAATGTTAATGACTCAATACCACGATGTGCTTTTAACATGATGGTTCCCGCAGGTGTTTCATAACAACCACGTGACTTCATACCAACGAAACGGTTTTCAACAATATCATCACGACCGATACCATTCTCGCCACCAACTTTATTAAGATATTCCATTACAGTAGCCGGTGACATTTTTTCACCATTGATAGCAACAATATCACCCTTTATATATTCAATGTCTAAATAGGTTGCTTTATCAGGAGCTGCTTCAGGAGACACAGACCAACGCCACATATCATCTTCTGGTTCATTCCAGGGATCTTCCAGGATGTCACCTTCATATGAAATGTGCAGTAAATTTGCATCCATTGAATACGGTGATTTTTTACCCTGCTTGGCATAATCCACTTCAATGCCATGCTCTTCAGCATATTCCATCAAAGACTCTCGTGAGCTCAAATCCCATTCGCGCCAGGGAGCAATCACTTGCACATCCGGCATCAAGGCATAAGCGCCCAATTCAAAACGAACCTGATCATTACCCTTGCCTGTTGCGCCATGAGAAATAGCATCTGCACCCACTTCTTGAGCAATCTCAACTAAACGTTTGGCAATTAATGGACGGGCAATTGAAGTACCGAGCAGGTATTCACCTTCATAAATGGTATTGGCACGAAACATTGGAAATACGTAGTCACGAGCAAAATCTTCTCTTAAATCTTCAATATAAATCTCTTTGACGCCCATTGCCTTTGCTTTAGCACGCGCTGGCTCGACTTCTTCACCCTGACCGATATCAGCAGTAAATGTCACAACTTCACAGCCATAGGTATCTTCCAGCCACTTCAGAATAATTGATGTATCCAGGCCACCTGAATAGGCTAAAACTACTTTTTTAATGTCACTCATTACCAAACTCCACAAATCCAGCTATGCCGAACGTGTTTAAAATTAACAGATAGGAAATTAGGGGCGGATTATACCCGAGATAACAGGAAATCTAAATTAACCACGGGGAACACTGTGGGCACAGGGAAGATATTTTTGATATATTACTTGTTTCCCCTGTGAGCCCCGTGTCCCCCATGGTTTATTCTTACTTAACTAATTTTACCTCAATCCGACGGTTTTTC
This sequence comes from Gammaproteobacteria bacterium, assembly GCA_023135195.1. Classification (GTDB taxonomy): domain Bacteria; phylum Pseudomonadota; class Gammaproteobacteria; order UBA6429; family Thiohalophilaceae; genus JAGLTQ01. The sequence goes on from JAGLTQ010000096.1 coordinate 3,561, forward strand.
GCTCGGCCTGATGATGTCCGATTATTATATTTCGGTTTTTTCTCACCACGCGCAACAATAACAAAGCGTTTGGCATCAACCCCTTTATTTATAAGGTAATATTTCACCATATTTGCGCGTTGCTTTGAGATCGACAGGTTTAAACGGCGAACTCCCCGGCTATCTGTATGAGAATTGATTCTAATGTGCTGATAATCTGTATCCAGTGATACATATTCAGCTAATTTATTGAGAGAAGCTTTCTCACTAGCACTCAATCGCATGCTCTTTTTAGTGAAATAAAAAGTTGAAGAACGAACATCTTCATAACTGTAATCGATTAAATTTTGACCACATTCCTCAAAATCACGCCAGGCAGGCTCAAAACGGAGAGGCAAAACTTTCGCGGTAACGATATCCTTTCCATCAGCAAAATCTGCATGAGTCCATACCGCTTCCATACCCTCTCGTAATTCCAGCGCCATTCGATATGCCCAGTCTTCGGGTACGATAATTGTATCCTTGTTTGTTGTTAGCGGAACCCGGCCTAACAGAGTCCTATTCGCATAGCGCTTCCAGACAGTCGGATTAGCAAAGAGCATAGCCTGACCAGGCTCTCTCGGTCGGTAATTAGATGAAATACGAAATTCCATGGCATGCAAGGCTCGGTGCTTGAAGCCTGCCTCACCATATCCTGGAATATCCTGACTTAAGCGACATTCCAGGCGATTACCACTTGTTCGCCACTTGGCTTCATCAATATTTGCACCATAAAATTGAGAGCCAGCCCACGTAGGTGACAACAGCATAATGAAACATGCTGAAACACTCATTTTAACCATCATAAGTTAGTACCCACTTAGCCATTATGCCCTATTGAAACCATGTATAAACTTAGCGTCTGTTTATTAAAAAAGTTTAGAGTACTGCCCATTCAAGTTGTATATTTCGAGAACATAAACAACCTTATTTAATATAAAACAGGATGTATTAGTTTCATATTTAAAGATTTTAGCCAAAAAATATCATCTCATTTAGTCAGGCTAAGCCCTTCTATCTGGCATAACTTTTATTTTCACTGGCAATTAAAAGATAAAACAGGATATCTTTTACTTAGCGCATTTATTTTTGTTATTACCTTAATTCCTCTCTTCACGAAGCAAGAAGTGAAAGTAATGCAGGACAACGTGCAGTGGCAAGTGTCACCTTAAACAGAGTTGCCTCTAAGCGATACCCGAATAATATTTGTGATGTCGTCTATGAAAAACATTGGGACAGAATACGAAAAAGATATATTGGTCAGTTCTCATGGACCGAATTTGATCAGCCTCCAAAACTAAAATCAAAAGCCTGGTTTCGAGCGTGAAAAATTACTGAAGAAGCTTATAAAGAAAAAGATAAAAAGCAATTAAAAGGCGCGCTTTTTTATCATGCAAAATATATCAAACCAAGTTGGGCAGAAAAAAGAAACCTATTGCACGAATAGGTAGTCATATATTTTATAAATAAATCCTTCCGTTCTTTTTTACTGCTATGTATAACTTTCTAGCAGATATTCCAAAGCAGGACGCATCCTTTGTACACATGCTCTCCCTTCTTCAATTGCTATTTCTGCTTGATCAAATTCCATCAGTCCCAATTCGGACAAACGAGGTGAGAGAATAATTTCTGGTGGGTCACCGGCCATGCGACTACGGGTTATACGATCCTGCATAATATTTATAGAACTTGCTAAAACGTTAAATAAACCGGGAGCATCAAGAGAATCTCCAAATAATTTTTTTAAAATAATTTCTTTTCGTTCATTTAAACCATTTGTTAACTGGTTAGACACTCGTTCCCAAAAAGCATTTTCCTGAGTATTATTTTCAAGTTCTAAACGTTCTTTTTTCTCGGCAGACTTGCGACTATGTTTTCCAACAATGTCATCGTTTAAATTAACGGCAATAACAATATCTGCTCCCATTGCCCGACATAAAGAAACAGGGACTGGGTTCGATAATCCACCATCAACCAGCCATTTCCCATTAATTTTAACTGGTGTAAACATACCAGGAAGTGCAATTGAAGCACGTAAGGCATCAAGAATAGAACCATCCTGAAACCATATTTCTCTGCCCGTATCTAATTCAGTTGCAACCATTCCAAATTGTCGAGGTAAAGATTCAATGGAATCTTCTTTGATATATTGACGGGCAAGATCTAATAATTTTTCACCCTGGATAAAGCCGCCACCTACTATGGTGAGATCAACATAATTAATAATTTCTTTCCACGTCAACCCTCGAACCCAAGCATCAAGAATATCTAACTGATCACTCGCATATGCAGAACCAACAATTGCTCCTATAGAACTGCCCGCGACAATTTCAGGAACGATTCCAATTTCTGCTAGTTCCTGAATAACGCCGATATGCGCCCAACCTCGAGCAGATCCACTGCCCAGTGCAAGACCAATTTTAGGTTGATGTAAAACTTGTTTAGACATACATTAATCCAGATTAATTATTATTTATTGGGTTCATCCATTCATGCATTTGCATGTATGCAATTAAATATTCAAACATTAAACGTAAAAACAATTCTGAAAATACAACAATAAATAAGAAGATAGCTATAAACTTTAACTTTTGACTTATGCTCAATGATTCCCATGAAAGTTTTTGTTCAATCTTATTTTGAAAGAAGTTTATCCTACGGATAATCCAAATAATAAAAGTAACAACAAGTGAACGTTTCGCTTCCTTATAAAACTTGATGACTATTTCATAACGGCGAACTATCCACGAAAGCCAAAACCAGCAAATAACTGGCAGCACAATGGCCATAACGATGTAAAAAACCGTTAATATATCTTGCGCAATAAAAACCTTAAATTGTATAAAATCTTGCATATTCGATAGACTCAGTAAAAGAGATAAGTTCGCATACTCTTAAAGATGCTACTATATTTTAGATATGAATATAAGGCCACTAACAAGGAAAGGGCTATGGATGAATTTAAAGGAAAAATAACAATGAAAATAGCGTTCTACTTTATTATTCTTTCATCACTATTACCTGCCCTGTCAATAGCAGGAAAAAGAACAACAGCAAGTATCATAGCAAAAGAACCCGTCACCATGATGGATCTAGGTCTGATAAAACTAAATTCAGTGTTAGCCAATAAAATCTATCCCGGCTTACGTCATGCAACAATAGGCGCCAATTACAATGTCCGTCGCGGCACAATTGATATTAAGGTAAGTAAACCGGTAAAAAAAGCCAGTCGTAAACAATGCAAAAAAACAATTCAGTACGCTAAAAATATCTTTTTACAAATATCGAATAAAAAGAAAATTTCAAATATTCATCGTTATTTCAAGCATGAAGGTACAAAATATAAAAATAAAATTAACTGGAATGATTTAGCAAATAATATTGTTATAACGGGAATTGTTCTTACTAAGAAAAACTATCAACACAGTGTATATTGCCAAAGTAAATTAATGAAAAATAAAGTCACTTATTAAGTTAATATATAATTTCATCAAGCTTCAGCAATAAATCACTCGGCTACTAATAATTAAGAACGACTCATTGCCCTTTTTTCCAGAGCCACTATTCTATCTTCGATAGGTGGATGCGATGAAAACAGTGCCATAATCCCACCTTTATCGTTAATACCAAAAGCAGCCATTTGTTCTGGCAAAGCTTCTGGTTCAACCTGTCCAAGGCGCTTAAGCGCATTAATCATATTTTGGTGCCCGGCCAAATCAGCACCACCAGTGTCGGCAATAAATTCACGTTTTCTGGAAAAATACATCACGATAGTGGATGCAAGGATAGACAAAACAACCTGCGACACCATCACAGTTACAAAGTAACCAATACCATGACCCTGATTATTTTTTAAGATAACACGGTCAACAATGTGGCCGATAATGCGTGATAAAAATATCACAAAGGTATTAACGACACCCTGAATTAACGCCAGGGTAACCATATCGCCATTGGCAATATGGCTCATTTCATGACCGACGACAGCTTCAATTTCACCTTGTGCCATATTATCCAGTAATCCCTGGGACACTGCCATTAAGGCATTATTTTTACTGGCTCCGGTGGCAAAAGCATTCATCGCGGCTGATGGAAAAATCGCGACTTCTGGCATTTTTATGCCGACAATTTTTGCCTGCTTTTCAACCGTATCAATTAGCCATTTTTCAATATTCGAGCTTGGATTGGTAATCACCACCGCGCCCGTCATACGTTTCGCCATCCATTTGGATATCAGTAAAGAAATGAATGAACCGCCAAAACCAATCACTCCAGAAAGTATGATCAATGCCTGTATATTAAGATCGGAGCCATTTTCAGCTAATATGCTGTCAACACCTAATAAGCTCAATGTAATACTCAACACAACCATAATGGCAATATTGGTCATAATAAATAACATAATTCGATTCATTGCTTTACCTGTTTCCGGTTTTTAATCTGTAGATAATCGCCAGAATAGTTTATTTTGAGACTACGTAAAAGTCGAATATTGTTACTATAAACTTCGTATTTAACGATGTATCATGATTTCATGATCAATTACAAACACCTTCATTATTTCCGGGAGGTTGCTAAAATGGGCAGCATTGCGCGTGCCAGCGAAAAACTTCATCTCACCTCACAAACCATTAGTGGACAACTTAGTCTTCTGGAAGAACATTTAGGAGAAGCCTTATTTTCACGCGTGGGACGTAATCTTGAATTAACAGAAACAGGACGACTGGTATTAAGTTATGCCGAAGAGATTTTTTCACTCGGCGGCGAACTCGAAGAAATGCTGCGAAATCTTCCTGAAGGAAGACCACAAGTGTTTAAAGTTGGCATAACCGATGCCGTACCAAAATCAATCGCCTATCGGCTATTGGCACCCGCGTTACAACTACCCGAAGCCGTGCGTATAATATGTCGAGAAGGTTCAATCAATTCACTATTAGCAGAGCTTGCACTACATAAAGTTGATCTCGTTATTGCAGATGGGCCAATTCCATCAAGCGTAAATGTGCGTGGCTTCAACCATCCACTTGGCGATTGTGGAATTACTTTTTTTGCAACCGCCACACTTGCACGAAAGCTCAAGAAAGACTTTCCGCAAAATCTCGATAAGATGCCATTATTGTTGCCTGGTGAAATGACTGTGGTACGCAGTCGACTTATCGAGTGGCTTGATAACCAACATATTTATCCACGTATTGTTGGCGAATTTGACGATAGCGCCTTAATGAAAGCTTTCGGCCAAACAGGAACAGGAGTATTTATCGCACCCACCCCAATAGCAGAAGAAGTTAAAAAACAGTACGGTGTCGTTATTATTGGTGAAACAAATAAAGTGCGTGAACAATTCTATGCTATTTCAGTAGAACGAAAAATTTCTCATCCCGCAGTAGCGGCAATAACTGAAACAGCGAGGGAATGGTTGTTCTCTAATTAATTCTGCTTCAAGCACTACCCATCGAATATCATAATTTATTTAGCTTCAGGTATATAAAAATAAAAAGTCGTACCTTCACCCTCAATACTGTCATAGCCAATATAACCATTGTGCTCAACAATAATTGATTGACTAATTGCTAAACCTAAACCTGTACCATAAATTTGTTTTGAATCAGATGAATCTACTTGAGAAAAACGTTCGAAAATTTTATCTCTAAACTTTTCAGGTATGCCTTTACCCGTATCAGCAACAGAAACACGGAATTGATTATTATCGTGTTCGAGACCAACAATAATATCTGCACCCTCAGTAGAAAATTTAGCCGCATTTGATAACAAATTGGTTACTACCTGCATTAATCGATCAGAATCTGCAATTACATTTGCATGCGGTAAATCTGTCTTTAATATTAAGTTAATGCCTTTTTTCTCTGTATAACCCAAATTACTTTCAATGGAATTTTTTAGCAATACAAGTAAATCTTGCGATTCCATTGTATATGTCATTTTCCCTGATAACATTTTGTCGACATCTAAAATGTCATTTATTAAACGAATAAGACGTTCACTATTATTATAAGCAACATTAAGCATTGTTTTCCCTGCATCGGGTATTTCACATACCGAACCTGAAAGCAATAAAGAAATAGAACCTTTAATTGATGTCATGGGTGTTCTAAGTTCATGACTGACTGTTGAAATAAAACCTTCTTTCAATTTTTCAGTTTCTTTTCTCTCAGTTACATCATGAATAATAATAATAAACATTTTTTTAGCGGCAATAATTACTGATGACAGTGTTAATTCTAATAAAATATCGTCTCCATTTTTACGCAGACTAGACACATCATGTGTTTCGCTTGTATGTTTAAATTTTTCAAAAAAAATATTTTTTATTAACTTATTATTTATATTGTCAACGTCAGGCAAAAACTTATTAAAAACCTCACCAACAACTTCTTCTTGTGAATAACCAAATATATTTTCAAATGCTGGATTAACAGTAGATATAACGCCGTCCTCACTCAAAGTAATAATACCATCACCTGAATTATCAACAATCGCACGTATTCTTTTCTCCTTATCACTTGATATTTCAACAGCTTCATTCAGCTCACGTGTGCGTTGTTCAACTTCAATCTCAATTAATTTGGTACGTCGAGCAATAGATATAAAATAAAAAGTAGCCAAAAGAGTCATCAATATAGAAATAACCAATAACAATATCGTTAAACCACTCGATGATTTAGAAAGCAGGGTAGAAATAGGTTTTAAAACAAGCGTCCACGTTCTTCCCCCTACTACGAATGAATGACTAACGTTAATACCATTCCGTGCTTGTTCAAGCGTTAACAAGCGGGCTGTCTCTTTAGCTCGAGCACGAGAATGATGAACATATAACAACTTATCTTTATCTGATCCATCATAAAGGTAAATATCAATGCCAGCGGCTTTTACCATCAGTGTATTTTTTGGCGTAGCAAAAACACCTGATACCAAATTAGAGAGTCTAAAAACAGCTAAAATAAAACCTTGTAAATTTTGACGACGTTCATCTATCGAATTACTGGTTAATTTTTTAGTATAGATAGGAGAGAAGACTAAAACACCTTCATTTTTCTCTTTTAATTGTGCTAATTTAATCAATCCAGTTGCTATAACTTTAGTCGAATCACGCGCTTTATTAAGAGCAGCTAACCGAATAGGATTTGTTCCTAAGTCAAATCCATGAGCACCTTCATTACCTTCATAAGGAACAACATAATAAACCGGATAATATACTTCTCGTTTACCCGCTATAATGTTTTTACCTTGTTTATTTTTTTCTATTATTCGAAAAGATGGAAACCCCGCTTTTTGAATAGAATCAACATAATCCCGTCGCTTATCAGTCGAAATAGCAGGTAGCCATTTTAGAGCATGAATGCTTTCTCCATTTTTTGATATATGGTTAATAAAGGTATGGAATTCTTTATTTGAGACATATGATGAACCGTTATAAAAAGCAACCATTGATTTGATTACTGTTAATTTATTTTTTATTTTATCTTGAATTTTATTGATACGTTCGGTAGCTGCACGATTGAAATTTTCTACAGCAATACGCTTTTCTGATTCAACAAGATAGCCATATAATGAAAATGAAATGCTCAAGCCAACAATAAGAATTAAGCCAGCAGGAAAATATTGTTTGAAATCACGCATAATAACCCTATTAAAAAAATGCTATTACAATATTAATTATCATACATATTCTTTCGGTAACAATATGAATTACTTTAATTTTATCCCTTAGTTTTACCTATATTTTACAATAAAGACACAAAAAAGGGATATCAAATCTCCCTTATCATTTCTTACTATTTAAGAAAATTTACTTTTTATTACGCTAGCCAGTACACTTCAAACCTGATGACAAACATCTTGCCATGCCTCCAGCCTAGGCAAGAATAATCAACTAACAGTTAAAGGTTTCTACCTCATTTAATTAGAAACAATTATGTCTGCCCAAATTTATTAGTTATACTCAACTAACCTTAAATAAATGATGTAAATGAAAAAACTCAATTTTAATAAACCACTATTAGTTAGCTTGATTACTGCTTTTTTGTTTTTGCAGTGGTCTGCTACACATATTCATCTTGCCAGTGAACATGAGCATGATAGTGGCCAGCATCAACATCAAGTCACCACTCATCAACACCAATTAACTAGTCATCATATTGATACTATTGATATTGCTAGCGATACACTATCCCACGCGGATAATCATAAGGTTGTTGCTCTTGAATATGTTTGCGCTCAATTTCATGGCACTCAGGGAGAATTATTTACTGTTATTCCCTCTACTTCGTGGAATGTCTTAGAACGGAAAATATCATCTAAGACTGTAGTTGCATCTTATCAACAGGATATTTATCAAAATTATCATCAATACACTTCTATTCGTCTGCGCGCCCCACCTATAACCTCATAATATTTCCTTAAGTTTTATGTTTTAACAACAGAACGAATAAACACGTTCTATAAATATTGTTGTGAGGTTCTAATGATTTTAAAAAAGAAAAAATCACAGTGGCTATTGACTATTGTGACGTTACTATTTGTGAGCCAGGTATTTGCTCATGGCATGTCGGAGACGGAGAAACTATCTATTATTGACGGTGGTAACTTACGATACATGTGGATTGGTGCGACTCACATGTTATCGGGTTATGACCACTTGCTATTTATATTTGGTATTATCTTTTTCCTAACGAAGTTTAAAGATATCATTAAATATATTACCGCCTTCACATTGGGTCATAGTGCAACACTGATATACGCAACATTCGCAGGACTGCAAATAAATTATTTTATAATTGATGCAGTAATTGGATTAAGTGTGGCATATATCGCTTTTGCAAATCTGGATGGATTTAAAAAATACTGGGATGTGAAACCACCTAATCTATTGCTAATGATTGTCTCGCTGGGTTTAATTCATGGTCTTGGACTATCAACAAGGTTGCAGCAGTTACCATTAGGCGAAGATCAATTATTACTGAATATTATTTCATTCAATGTCGGTATTGAGCTTGGCCAAATTATAGCTTTGACGGTAATGCTATTGGTGCTGGCAGGTTGGCGTAAGAATGCCAGCTTCCAACAATTCAGCCGGATATCCAATGTGTTTTTAATTGTTGCGGGTTTTTATCTATTCACAATGCAAATGCATGGCTACAGCCATATGACAAATCCAGATGAATTCGGGTTTAGTGCTGATAACCATGCTCATGAACATATTCGTATGGAAGAAGTACGTTCACAACAGGTAATAGAACAATCAACACATGACACTCTTGAGTAAATCCCTATGGAGATTAAAATGAAAAACTTAACAAAAATTTATTTATTAATTGCTGCTTTTGGATTTACTTCACAAGTTTATGCTGGTGCAGGACATTCACATGACAACGATGGCGGGCATAGCCATTCGTCTGGTCCTATTTCTGAATCAAAAGCCAAGGTTAAAGCGACACGCACAATGAAAAATCTTGCAAGTCGTGGAGTAATTAAAAAGAGCTGGACTTCATCCAAACTGGTTAAGGCTGAGAAAATAATCTTTTCAAAAGAACCAGAATGGGTAGTAAGCTTTGTAAATGAAAACATGAAAGATAAAACAAAACAAACGTTGTATATCTTTTATAGTCTGGATGGACATTACATCGCCGCTAATTATACAGGAAAATAATTGTCCATTAGAAAGACCGGTGTATACCTAATGCAGTTCAGTTAAGGATTTGGTTTTATTCCCCCTCTGGGGAACCGGCGAAGGTACGACTCCAGGGATGGAGGAGGTAGAATTGTGCCTGGGCAACAATCGAGAACAGTGCATTAAGGCAGGACGCCCGTAAGTAGGATAACGCAGGAGCAATTATCGAGAAGATCATTATAAATCACCCCACCCTAGCCCTCCCCTTGAAGGGGAGGGAACTGATTTAATGTAACTTGTTTTTAATTATGATCTATCCCTGATGTATTCCCTTTAATTTCATTTCAGAACTCTTTTCCTTCAGGTTCATCTATTTCTATTACTTCACCATCAGAAAGCTCGATAAACCCCTGCACTATTTCTTCCTTATCAAGAAGATTAGTTTTTATTTCCGCAACTAAAAGACCAGAGGTTTTCTCCCCCGTTACAAAATAAGCAAAAACATCATCCATTTCATACTCATCAGTAACCTCTTGATCCAGTTCTATATGCTTAACAATCCCAAAAACATCAAAACATGTTTCATGTTTTGTAATTGCAGCTTGCACATCATCATTTAACCATTGCTGGCCTTTTTTATAAAAAGCCCAAAATAATGAACCAATAAATAGTATCCCTAGAATAAATAAAATAATCGTTATTATATTCGTCTTAATATAATCCATCGTAGAAAGTACATTTTCCTGAAGCTCATGGTTTAACAATGCCCACATACTTAAGGAGACAAAAACAAATTCAAATACAAACGATAAATAGATATACCAAACAGGTATTTTAAAACCACCCTGAGCATTTTCAGGATCACGATTAAACCAGCCTGACAAGGTAATAGTGCTAGACATCATATTTGCGATAAAAACGATCGCGACTGATTTTTCCAGTACAGTAAAATTCATTTTCCATAACACATAACATGAGACAACAAACCAAACTGTTTCAACCAACCCCATAGCCCAATTTATTTTGACGGTTTCGTAACGATGTATTTTATAAGTCCCGTAAAACTGAATAAGACCTACCGCCCCTGATAAGGCTAAATATACAATCACACTATCCATAAAGTATATGCTCTCAATTTAATCTGGTTTTTTAATGAACAGTATCAGAGTTCGACACTCCAAAAATTAGAATTAATTGTACTCCGACATCATGTGACTTCCCCCAACTTCACGGACACGATAATTAAGCAACAGCTTTCCTTAGTTTCAAGTGCCCCTGAGGGATCCCCTCGAAATCTAGAGTTCCCCGTCATTACGACGACTGCATGGGGAAGGTGAAATCGTAGATTGAGAAGCTAGCCTGGGCTGCGCAGGAGGTAGGGCAACTGCTCCTGTGTTGCTCTCGACAATTGCTCATCGATAACGGCTCCTGCGTTATCCTACTTACGGGCGTCCTGCCCTAATGCATTATTCTACCTTCACTTTGTACCATCGCACTTCCTTGTGCTCGTCGCAATGACAAGCTTTAATTCTGGTATTAATGCATAATTTGTTAAGTTCTTGTTTTTGTAATCTTTTATTCACAAATTCATAGGGATACCTCAGCTTCTGGCCCCTTGGTTTGCTGTATATTTATTTTACGAGTTTTAAAAATAAAAAAACCCCGCGACATGTCGCAGGGTTTTAATAAAGCACAAACTAAAGGTCTTACTTAATGTTTGCAGCCTGTGGGCCTTTTGGACCAGACT
>JAGLTQ010000097.1 GCA_023135195.1 Gammaproteobacteria bacterium
GCCGGTATTTTATAGATACGAGCCTGAGTGTCAAGGGTAATTTCAGGTCTTTTTTTAACTGTCTTTACTTAAACTTGGCCAAGCTGCAATTAAGTATGTCACCATTGACCAAAGTGTTAATGCTGCTGAAATATAGAGCAATAAAATACCAAAATTTAGCGGTGAGAAATCACCAATATCGTGTTCATAGAGCATAAATCCGACTGCCCATAATTGGCCTGATGTTTTCACTTTCCCCATAAAGGAGACTTTAACCGCAGCAACATCCCCTACGCTCGCCATCCATTCTCTTAGGGCTGAAATCATTAGTTCTCGCCCTATTATCACTGCCGCAGGAACGGCCACTAAAGCACCTGGGTTTGCGCTAACGATCAGGACAAGAGCAATACCAACGGTTAATTTGTCTGCAACGGGGTCTAAAAAAGCACCAAATTTAGACTGCTGGTTAAGCTTTCTGGCCAAATAGCCATCAAATAGATCGGTTACACCTATTACAAAGAACATGCTGGCTAATACAACGTGTTGGTTTTCAAACTCAGGGAGAAAGAAGACCAGCACTAAAACAGGCATTAAGCCGATTCGACATAAGGTAATAATATTTGGGATATTTAGATTCATGTTATTTCTATTTTAATTAATCACTGTCCATATGGAACGTTTCATATATTTTTTTAGCTAGCTGCTTACTTATACCGGGTACACGCGCCATATCTTCAATACCTGCCCGAGTAACCTCTTGTAACCCACCAAACTGTTTTAACAACTGTTGTCGGCGTTTAGGACCTAAGCCGTCTATACCTTCTAACACAGATGTTTTTCGCTTTTTCGCTCTTCGATTCCGATGACCACTTATTGCAAACCGATGTGCTTCATCACGAATTTGCTGGGTTAAATGTAAAGCGGGTGAATCAGCGGGCAGTATAATCTTGCGTTTGCTTGCCGACAAGTAAAGCGTGTCTAAATCTGCCTTTCTACCTTCACCTTTAGTGATACCAATTAGCATCACATCATTTATTTGAAGCTCTTCAAGTACGGCTTCTGCTTGGCTTACCTGCCCTTTGCCGCCATCTATAAAGAGTATGTCGGGGAGTTTAGCTTCCCCTTCTTTTAAGCGTTTGTAACGACGCATTAAAGCTTGTTTCATTGCGGCGTAATCATCACCGCCGGTGATATTTTCAATATTAAAGCGGCGGTAATCTGCTTTTAGTGGCCCCTTATCATCGAATACAACACATGATGCCACTGTTGCCTCTCCCATTGTATGACTGATATCAAAACATTCCATGCGGCTTGGCATTTCATCGAGTTGTAAGGCATTTTGCAGGGCTTCATAACGTTGAAGTACGGTCGCATGGCTATTTAAACGGCTCTGTAATGCTTGTTTCACATTTTGTTCTGCCATTTCTAACCAACGTGCACGTTGGCCACGTGGTTTTGACTGTAGTTTAACTTTATGATCGCTTTGTTCTTTTAGTACCTGCTCCATCAGTTCTCTATTTTCTATTTCATGACTGATAATAATATCGGAAGGGATCTCTCGTCCGTGACTTTGCGCATCCCCTAAATAATACTGTGCTAGAAAGGTATTAAGAATTTCTGCAGGCTCACTATTTTTAGCATTTTGTGGAAAGAAGGTTTTATTACCCAGGTTACGTCCACCACGTATTGAAAAAATTTGTACACAGGCAATACCATTTTGTAATGCCGTTGCGATGATGTCCTGATTACCTCCTTCACTATCAATGTACTGTTTTTCCTGAATACGTTGCAGGCTGGCTATTTGATCTCTGAAGTGAGCGGCTTTTTCAAAGTTAAGATCTTCTGAGGCTTGTTCCATGCGTGTAATCAATTGCTCAATGACAATATTGCTTTTACCTTGTAAAAACATCACAGCATGGTTTACATCTTCTGCATAATCTTCTTCAGAAATTAAACCAACACATGGCGCTGTACAACGTTTAATTTGATACTGTAAACAGGCTCGTGATCGGTTGCTATAAAAACTGTCTTCGCATTGGCGTACCGGGAAAATCTTTTGTAATAAACCTAACGTTTCACGCACAGCACCAGCGCTTGGGTAAGGGCCAAAGTAACGCCCTTTTCGTTTTTTAGCACCTCGATGCACACCCAGGCGTGGAAACTTATGTTTACTTGATAAGTATATAAAGGGATAGCTTTTGTCATCTCTGAATAAAACGTTATAACGAGGCTTAAGAGACTTAATTAAATTGTTTTCAAGTATCAGCGCTTCGTTTTCAGTATGCGTCACTGTTACTTCAATCTCGCGAATATAAGAAACCATCACGCGTGTTTTTGGACTGCTGACATTTTTCAAAAAGTAGCTTGAGACTCTTTTCTTTAATACCTTTGCCTTACCGACATATATAACAACGCCCTTTTCATCGAGCATGCGATACACACCTGGATTATTGGGTATGTTGCGTAATGCTGCTTTAGCGTCAAATTCAGTAGGTGTTGTCATCATTTATTAATGTCTATTTTACTAAGTTGTTGTTTTTGATCCCTTTTTTAATTAATTTCGTGGGGTTTCGTCAGAATCAAAACCTTATTATTTCCCTTTT
>JAGLTQ010000098.1 GCA_023135195.1 Gammaproteobacteria bacterium
GAAAGACACGGAGGTACACGGACAGGTCAAAACCTAAGGGATCCCCGCGAATTTTAGAGTTACCTGTCATTGCGACGACTACCTCCTGCATCCCTACAGTCGTTCTCAATGACAGCGTTTTATTCTAGTATTTATGCATATATTGTTAAGCTATTGTTTTTGATATGTTTTTTAATTAATTTCGTGGGGATTCGTCAGGAGCAAGCCCGACTATCCGGATCATTATCTACTTCAATAAAATTAAGTAACGTATTGATTATATTAAGGAAGTGGGGATTCTTCAATAAAGCCATGTTGCATAGCAAGTTTAACTAACTCGATATCATTTTGCACAGAAAGCTTACCGAGCAGCCTATAGCGATAAGTACTCACTGTTTTAGGACTCAAACAAAGCTTATCTGATATATCAGCAACTTTTAGACCTTTGATCATCAAACCTAAAACCTCAAGTTCGCGACTGGAAAGGCTTTTGAAGGGAGATGCGCCATTACCGCCCGTGTTGCTCAGAGCTAACTTTTGCGCGACTTCAGTACAAATGTAATTACGTGACGCCATTACTTCATTGATGGCATGGGTAATCTCTTGAATACCTGAGTCTTTTGTTAAATAAGCATTTGCACCGGCCTTAATCAATCGCTGAGGAAAAAGCTCATCACTGTGCATACTGATAATGATGATTTTAAGTTCAGGATAATCGCGGCGAAGAATTTCTGTTGTTTTAATGCCATCTAGTCCCGGCATATTGATATCAAGAATAGCAACATCAGGCTGATGTTCTTTGACATGTAAAATAGCATCGTTACCATTATCAGCTTCAGCAATAACGGTAAGATTTTCTATATCATCTATTAATCGTCGTAGGCCAGTACGAACCAAACAGTGATCGTCTGCTAGTATTATTTTTATCATTTATATAATATATCGGGGGCTATAATTACAATTAGACAATAACCTATCTTCCAATTTTTGTGTAGTGTTTGTTTTTTATTAAAGCCATTAATTATACCAATTCCATACACATTAAAATTAAAACTTACTCTTATGCATTTATAAATCGACCTGTAAAAAAATAAATATATTAAGCAAGTTTTAACTCTATTTATGAGACATGCTGTGTATGATGGTTGTTGTGCTTGATTGCAGTAACGCTATAATTATGTATTTATTATTATTCTGGTGCAGGTAAAAAATGACCGACTCGACAAAGTAAGCAAATTGGAAAGATCTTTTCCCTCTACTGGAACAGCAATCGCCCTCTTTTGCGAAGAGTTATTATTAATAATTTTATGGGGATCCCTCAGACTCCACCTCCTTTAATTGTAGGCAAGGCCCGTTGGTTATTGCGCCCTACGGGCTATATCATCCAAAGAGCCTTACCAATAATTACAAGCAATACACCAAGTGCTAAAGCTATATAGTGAATCAATTCAAATCGATCAATTCTAAAATCTTTCCAGGTTCCTGTAATGATAAAAAAGTGTTTTATTGGATTTGGTTGTTTTTTCATAAATAGAAATGGGGCAGCTGCAAAAATAAAAAGTAATCCAATTGCTATTATTAATTTAAGTGTTAGAAGTTTCCCAAAATCTGTAGCTATCAAAGCATCGAAACTACCATAACCATCAATATAATTACTATACATGTAAAAACCTGTTACATATATTGGTAGCACTCCTACCCAATAGGTTCTTTTAATTCTTCTAAAAAGATAAAACTCAAATTTTTGAAAACTTTCTTCACCAATATGTTTTCTAATAGGTTCAAGTACTATGACCTCTAATGCAAGAGCGCCTACAAAAAGCACTGCTCCTATTAAATGAATTAAAACTATTACCTGATGTTCCATAATATATCTCCTTCATTCATTGCATCAGCGGCTTCGCGTACTGAATAACCTTTCTTAACAATGAGCTCATGGCAGTCATATTCCTTTTCTTTGAGTAAATCTCTTATTTTTATCAGCATTTTCTTACTTAATAATTAATTTTCAATCAGCCTTAGTATGTACACTATGAATCCTTTCCATGACAAGACCACTGATAATTGAAAACACAATTAAATAACTGATCAATACCATTGTATAAGTGATGCCAAAGTAATGCACTAGCAAGGGTAATAATGGCAACTTTACCGCTCTGCTATAAAGGAAGACAGCAGCTAATGATGTCTTCATTCCCTTTTCTCTGAGGTCTTTGAGTAACGCATACCAGGGATAAACTGGACCTGTCGATAAAACACCACCTACAATTGCTGTTAGCCATCCCATAATGCCAGATTGACTACCCAGATATTTTTTAACTCGAGCAGGTTCAAGCAATAGATTAACAATAAAAATCAGAATGAATACGATTAATAATACAGGTACAACTTTATCAAGCAGTTGTATAAAGGATGTGACTGCCTTCAAGGCCAATCCACTATCAAACAATGCGGTCACGCCGTATATTAATAATACGATCGCCAGGAATAACCATCCACCTACGCCTTTTATTTTGCCTTTTTGCAGCTTGTTTTTTTTCACAAGAAATCAACCTATCAGCTGAAGTGTATAAACTGTTAAAAATGCAATAGCAATCGCAAACAGGTAACACATCAGGTTACGGTAAATTGCAAAACGCTTACCTAACATCAACGCTTCTGCTGGCAATTGAACAATACCGACGGTTACCCAGCTTACTATCAAGGCCGTCACAGCAAACAAACTTACGCCTGAGGTCAATAACTCACCACCAAGCATATAACTTACCAGTGGATGCCCGGCAGCGATGCCACCAAACGAGGCACCAAGCAATGCATCAAGAAAACTATTTTGTCCAAATAAACCTGTTGATAATTGTGCTGGAAAAAGTTTGATAACCAGACTCGTTAACAAAAGCATACCAAACACGATTGGCAATATATTGATAAATGTTTGTACAGTTGTGTTTAAACTGTTCTTGAATTTATTAGGCATAAAGATTCCTGTCATTTTTGATATAAATCATCTCAACCTGTCTATATTTCATACTATACTCTCAAAAAGTCATTATGGTTTTAATCTGATTCAACATGACTAAATCTGGATTACCAAAACCACATAGCTGACACTGAGCAATATAACCGCTAATAACTATTAAATTATATTAATGGAAACACTCTACTGGATTATTGGAAGTAGTCTTCTAATGAGTGCCATCGCGATGGTAGGCAGCGTTACGCTGTTGTTAAAAGCATCAACTTTACAACGCATCTTGTTACCCCTGGTTGCTTTTGCCGCAGGCTCATTAATCGGCGGCGCTTTTTTCCATATGATCCCTGCCGGCCTTGATGCATACGGTAACAACACCGGGTTTTTTGCCTGGTTACTGTTGGGGTTTTGTATGTTTTTTGCGTTAGAGCAATTCTTGCACTGGCATCATTGCAGTCGTGCCCAAGCCAGTTGTAAACAACCTCTTACTTATTTAATTCTAATCGGTGATGGTCTGCATAATTTTATTGGTGGTCTGGCGATAGCCGGGACTTTTTTGATCGATATCCGTTTAGGCGTTATGACTTGGCTTGCCGCCGCCGCCCATGAAATCCCACAGGAACTCGGTGATTTTGCTGTGCTAATACATGGTGGTTGGGGAAAAAGGAAGGCACTACTGTTCAACATTTTATCTGCCTTAACATTTTTGCTTGGCGGGTTAGTAACTTATACCTTGTCCTTTAATATGGATATTTCTTTTTTAATACCATTTGCCGCAGGTAATTTTATCTATATTGGTGCCTCAGATCTGGTCCCTGAAGTGAACAAGCACGGAGATATCAAAACCAATCTTGTTAACTATGCAGCATTTATAACAGGTATTTTATTAATGTTAATGATAAAAGTTCTTCTTGGTTCTTAGTAATGCCAAAGACTAAACCATTCGAGAAATATCATTACCGCTATGATGACTGGTTTGTTCGCCACGCCACTCGGGAACAAAGGTCAGGTAATCAATTTTCTCTCCTGCTGCTTGTGCGGCAGAAATATGAGCTTACACTGCCTGAAAAATTTCATCTGGTTGATAGAAGGTATGGAAACTAACCTCTTTATGCACTATGCGTCCAACCTGACAATATAGACATGAGTAAGAACAGAATTTTGGCGGGATGTTAATTAATCCCCAGACTTCGACCCAAACGACGAGATGGAACTGGTCCAAAAGTTAACATGTTGGATTCGCATGTTCTTACTTGTTGCCAATGCAAACCTTAATCTGCTCCTGGTCGAGGGTTTCATGTTCTTCAAGTTCATTAATCAGGCTATCCAGCACTTCCCTGTGTGTTGCAATTAAATCGATAGCCTGTTTTTCGGCATTGCATAGAAGTTCTTTTACAGCCTTATCCACCGACTTCGCTGAATTTTCGGAAAAGTGACGCGGTTGGGCTATTTCCTTGCCCAGAAATGGATGCTCTTCGCTATCGCGGAGATCCACTGGACCTATATCACTGGACATACCCCACCGCGAAA
>JAGLTQ010000099.1 GCA_023135195.1 Gammaproteobacteria bacterium
TCACTGCTGTCCCGCTAACATATTAGTAACGCATGGTAAGTTACTGATTTTGTGAACACTCTACCTACTCAATGATATTGAAGACATGAGATCGCACACCACTGTATACGGAGTGATTCCTTCTCCCTTTGGGAGAAGGCTACGACTGCAAGGACGCAGGAGGTAGAGCAACGCAGGAGCAGTTGCCGAGTATGAGGGGATAAATAAAACAACGAGTTATCCTATTATTATTCCCTCACCCCAACCCTCTCCCAAAGGGAGAGGGAGTTAACGGGACAGCAGTGATTATTAATATAATACTTTTCATACTCATTCCTTTTGGTTTACATACAAATGGATAATCAAACATTCTTGCAACCTATAACAACATCTAAAATTCCAGCCCCAATTGACATGCTTTAATGTAGTAAGAAACTATAAATAGCAAAGTAACAAAAACACATACTTAATACTTCATTCTTTTTTTTCTTCCCCCAGACAAGGATTACTACACCAAGTATGAATATTCCACCGGATGGTATGAAATAGCCGAGCAAATACATAGCTCCAGCACCCGCTGGTATATCGGATATTGCGTAGCCTACAGAATACATGCCAATTAAAAGTATGATTACACCAATAAAAGTTCTCATCTAATTATCCTATATTATTATTTATCATCTTTCGTCATATTACGTTTTTTCTCTTTGAGAATATGTAAACCAATCAGAAATCCAATTGTTGCAAATAAGAAAGAAAATATTATTGTACCTGATTGAGCTGTACCACCACTAGCCACACCAGTTGAACTACCTAAAATAGCACCTAAAATTCCAGCCCCAATGGTCCATACTCTAACGTAGTTAGAAACTAAAATAAGAGCAAAAAATAAAATAAAAATTAGTGATGTAATTATTGACGACATAACCACGCCTTTAAAAGTATTAGATTATCCATATAGATTATCCATATAAATTTTCTATTTTTTCGAATGACTGTTTTGGGTCGATACTGTTGAAAAACTCGAAATTTTTATAACATAGAAATTTCGGATAAGTTGTTTTTTTATAAAATAAGATTCAATTATCCTATATAAGGCTGCAAGATGATCTTAGTAGAGCTATCTTGTAAATTGAATGTACTCACATATATAAATGATTAAAACTCGTTATATAAGCTAAAAGTTTTTACTTTAAATAAAAAAGAGTTTGTCAACAGTATCGGTCGGAAGCAGCCCATCCTCTTCACCTTCTGTTAAGCACTTATACTCGAAAGCTGAGAATTATTTATGCCCTGTAATTGTTTGAGTAAGCACCATACAAACAACTATCTTATTATTCCATACACCAATGATTAAGCCGCTAACTCCGCTACTCGCTTAATACGTTTTAATATCGGCTTCATCGTTTTCCGCTTTTCCCATATATCATATTTCATTTGCATATTTAGCCACATTTCGGGAGTGTTACCCAATGCAATACTTAACTTAATGGCTGTTTCAGGTGTTATTGGTTTTTCTTCGTTTAATATCGCATACAGCATGGTACGAGACATCTGAATAGACTCTGCAAAAGCTGTGCGAGTAATAGCCAATGCTGGTAATATATCTTCACGCAATACTGCACCGGGATGAGTTGGTTGCCTGCTCATTTTGTTAACCTCACTTCTTTAATGATAATCTTCATACAACACACCAAAGGCATGACCACTATCAAATTCAAATGTAATACAGTAATTACCATTCACATGTGTACTATATCGTTTTGGCTTAAATCCCCTTAAAGGATGAAAATCAAAACCGGGAATATTCATATCCTCAACGACTACTGTTGCTTCCAAAACGTCCAATATTCTAAGTGTTTTAGAATGGTGAACTTTGTTTATCTTGCTACGCCCAGTATCAAATAACCGCTTTAATTCCTTATGTTTCCAGGATTTAATCATTCCGTGATAAGCTCATATTTATAAATATTACATTCATAGTGTAAGCCATTAGTTTACAATAATATATTGTTAATTATATTTTTAAAGTGTAATTTAGCCTTTTGTATCCCTTCTACATTAGTAATATCTTACATAGAGGTTTGTTTAAACGGGTAAAATATCAACCTTCAATAAACTCCAGGGCATTAC
The DNA here is from genome assembly GCA_023135195.1 of Gammaproteobacteria bacterium. Lineage (GTDB taxonomy): Bacteria > Pseudomonadota > Gammaproteobacteria > UBA6429 > Thiohalophilaceae > JAGLTQ01. Next base: position 2,113 of record JAGLTQ010000099.1, read on the forward strand.
CATCTGGATCACGACAAAATAATGCCTTGCGGCCAGATTTACTTTTTGTGAACGTCATATCCAGGTTTTTAAGAGACGTTGATATTGCATCAATTGAATTTACTGCAAAGGCAACATGATGATCCCGCCCGCCGTGATCTGGGCGTACGCTATTTTTATCAGGATCATCGAGTTGCATTAAATGAATTTGTTGTTGTCCAGGTAAAGCTAACCATGCTCCGGGATAACCAAGATCAGGACGACTATTATCTACCTCAAGACCTAGCACCTCATTATAAAAAGCCAATGAGACAGTTAAATCTTCAACAATTAAACTAACATGGTGTAACTTTAATATAATCTTGTCACTCATAAAATTGCTCCATCTTCAACCTGACTCGTTGCAGTAAGGTAGGCAGCTAATATAACAAGCCCTCCACCTATCCACTCACGCAACTCAATTATTTCATTGGTTAATAATATTGAAGACACTGCTCCAACAACAATTTCAAATAATAATATGATTGCTGAGCGGTATACCGGCATGTTCGTAACACCATAAACCACTGCAATATTCATTAATGTCATAGCTATTGCACCAAGCAGCCAGGCACCGGCAATCACTTCGGTTGATACCGCTATTTCTTGATCTGTAACCAGAATTAAAATGAAGGCTAAAAATAAAACCCCAAGCCAGCCTGTTGCTGTTTTAACCATAATAGAAGCATGATTTAATTTATGAATTAAAACATTTGTTATCGCAAAAGCAACACCCGCTGATAGTGCTAACCAATCCGCGGTATCTTTAGGCGCAGGAAAACCAAATGACTCATGCCACAACATGATCACCGCACCAATCATAGCAATACCTAAAATACCCAAAGCACGACGAGAGAGTTGTTCTCCCAAAAAGAAAACACCTAATAGTGTCGCCCATAATGGAGAGAGATAAAAAAGCAATAATACCCGAACCACATTTCCATCAAGCACTGCTAAAATGAAAGCGATATTAGTCCAGCCTGTTGCGATTGCCATAAAAAAGAATAAATAAGGATGTTGCTTCCATTCACGCCAGCCTTTAAACAGCACTGGCACGGCAACAATTAATGTACCGCAATACATTAAGGCAGATGCCCACAAACCATGAAGACCGCCATCTTCCAGTAAACGCAGTGGATACCAGATAAGTCCCCACATTGTTGAGGCGAAAAGTAAACCCACTACCGGTAGCATAGAATGTCTATTGGATTTGGAGGAAAAACCCGTCTGGCTTATACTGTCATTCTTATTATTCATTCGTCTCAACTAAATATTAATACTTGATATAAAAGCCTATTATGAACCCTGAACTCGACAAACTACACCCCTACCCATTTGAAAAACTCTCTGCGTTAAAAAGTGGTATTACACCAAATCCAGAACTTGATCATATCGCATTATCAATAGGAGAACCTAAACATCAAGCTCCTGAATTTGTGATGAAAGAACTACAACAACAACTCTGTGGTGTTTCTGCTTATCCATTAACCAAAGGCATTCCTGAACTACGCCAAGCCATTAGTGACTGGTTAACAAAGCGTTTTAATTTACCAACAAATAGTTTAAACCCAGAACACCATATTATTCCTGTTAATGGTACTCGCGAAGCGTTGTTTGCTTTTGCTCAAGCAGTAATTGATCGTAACAAGAATCCGTTGATTGTAATGCCAAATCCTTTTTATCAAATTTATGAAGGTGCAGCCTATCTTTCAGGTGCAGAACCTTATTATATTAACACCACTGCTGAGAATAATTACTTGCCCGATTTTGACTCCGTTAATGATGATACGTGGGCTCGTTGTCAGTTGCTTTATGTTTGTTCTCCGGGAAATCCAACCGGTGCTGTTATTAATAAAGCTACATTACAAAAACTCATTAAGCTATCCGAACAACATGACTTTATTATTGCTTCAGATGAATGTTATTCAGAAATCTATTTTGATGAAAAAAATCCTCCTGTTGGTTTACTTGAAGCAGCAGCTGAAATGGGAAATATCGATTATTCACGCTGTATCGTTTTTCATAGTTTATCCAAACGTTCTAACTTACCCGGCTTGCGTTCTGGTTTTGTTGCCGGTGATAAAGAAATACTGGCTAAGTTTCTGAAATACCGCACCTATCATGGTTGTGCGATGCCTTTGCATCATCAAAAAGCCAGTATCAAAGCATGGCAAGATGAAAAGCATGTAAAAGAAAATCGAGCTTTGTATCAGAAAAAATTTACTGACGTACTGGAAATATTAGAACCTGTACTTGATGTAAAAAAACCTGATGCGAGTTTTTATTTGTGGGCCAAAACCCCAGCCAGTGATGAAGATTTTGCACAAAAATTATTCGAAGAACAAAATATAACCGTCTTACCTGGCAGTTATTTATCCCGAGAAGCCAATGGCATCAATCCAGGAAGCCAGCATGTGCGTATGGCCCTGGTTGCCCCTTATGAGGAATGCATTGAAGCAGCGAAGAGGATCCGTCAATTTTTAAAATAGATTATGTTTATCATTCCCGCATACCATTAACCGGAATTTATGTAGTTTAAATTAGATTCCGGATCGCGCTTTGCTTGTCCGGAATGACGAGCAAAAACGATTAAGCTAAATTTACCTGTCATTCCCGTATGCTCTTAGCGGGAATCCAGCTTTTAAAGAAAATGCCTATAAAAGCCAACAACAATGAAGTAAACCATGGCTTCAGTAATTTCATACAAAATGAGTTTTTTCATAGATTACCGCGCTTTGCTCGCAATGACGTGGTTATTTAACGAATAAAACCAGCAAAAACTAGCATATAAAAGCCCTCCGCTATAAAATAGCCCGCTTTACGAACTCCCAAACCGAATTTAATACGAGAAAAAAATCATGAGCAACGATTTACAAACAATTATTGAAAACGCCTTTGAAAACCGTGCAGATATCACACCTCGTAGTGTTGATACCATTGTAAAAGAAGCGGTTACTGAAACTATTATTCAACTCGATACGGGTGCACTTCGTGTTGCTGAGAAAAAAGACGGTGACTGGGTTGTAAACGAATGGTTAAAAAAAGCAGTATTACTTTCATTCCGTATTAATGATAACGAATTCATGAAAGGCGGTTTCACTAACTACTTTGATAAAGTGGAATCTAAATACGCCGATTTCAATTCACGTGATTTCCGTGAAGCTGGAGTTCGTGTTGTTCCTCCTGCAACGGTTCGTAAAGGTGCTTATATTTCTCCGGGCGTTATCCTCATGCCTTCATATGTCAATATTGGCGCTTATGTTGATAGCGGCACAATGGTAGACACATGGTCAACCGTTGGATCATGTGCACAAATTGGTAAAAATGTTCACCTTTCAGGCGGTGTAGGCATTGGTGGTGTACTTGAACCATTACAAGCTTCACCAACTATTATTGAAGACAACTGTTTCATTGGTGCACGTTCAGAAGTCGTTGAAGGTGTTATTGTTGAAGAAGGTTCGGTTATTTCAATGGGTGTTTACATTGGTCAAAGTACGAAAATTTATGATCGTGAAACAGGTGAAGTAACATATGGTCGTATCCCTGCTGGATCTGTTGTTGTTTCTGGTAACTTACCGTCTAAAGATGGCACTTACAGCTTGTACTGTGCCGTTATTGTGAAAAAAGTTGATGCAAAAACATTAAGTAAGGTTGGCATTAACGAACTGTTACGCAATATCTAACCATGCTTACCCTTTACGGCATCAAAAACTGCGATACCGTAAAAAAAGCCCGTCGCTGGTTGGAAGATCATGGAGTTGAATATCAATTTCATGACTTCCGTCAGGATGGACTTGATAAAAAGCTACTCACCTCGTGGGTTGATACTTTGGGCTGGGAAACGTTAGTTAATAAACGTAGCACAACATGGCGCAATCTTTCTGATAAAGACAAGGCTATTTCAACAAACCAGCAAGCTAGTAAATTGCTATTAGCAAACCCTACCCTCATCAAACGTCCTGTTGCAGAAAAAAATAAAACCCTACTTGTTGGATTTAAAGAATCCGAATTTAAACAGCTCTAAAAATACTATAATGGTCTTGTAAATCTTCATATTTCCTAAAAACATATTAATATAAAGGACTTTACATACTTCCAGATAAAGTTACACTGGAAATATTGTGAATTCCCTAACATTAATATGGTTAAATATTGAGCTCAATAAACAACAACAGCACAGACAAATCTAAGACCCTATTGCTGCCTGTAAGAGAACCCGTCGCCTATACCACGGTTACCTTGCTCATAATATGCACTATTCTTGTAGGATTCTCATTTTATTGGAATATTAATAACCTGCATCAGGATAAAATTAACCATGCACTGGCAGAAGCCAGAAGTAACTGGAATAAAGACCAGGCTTTTCGAGGTTGGGCTACAAAACATGGAGGCCTTTATGTAAAACCAAATGCACGAACACAACCTAGCCCCTACCTATCCCACATTCCTAATCGTGATGTTATAACAACAGATGGAATGAAGCTTACTCTTTTAAACCCGGCATTTATGATGCGTCAGATAACAGAAGAATATGAAAGTTCTTATGGTATCAAAGGTAGAATTACAGCAAAAAAAGTTCTAAATCCCATCAATAAAGCCGACGAGTGGGAAGATAAAATGCTTACTGCCTTTGAAAGAGGTAAAACTGAAGTTTATGAAGAAGCGCTGATCAATGGTGTACCCTATCTTCGTTATATGAAACCCATGAACATGGAACAGGCCTGTATGAAATGTCATGGTCATATTGGAATTAAAGTGGGTAAAGTTCATGGTGGAGTCAGTGTTTCTATTCCTATGAAGCCATATATAAGTGTGGTTGACACTGCAACCCACTCTATTTTAATCACTCATCTACTTATACTCTTTTTAGGTTGCCTTGGAATTGTTGCCTATGGTTGGATGGCCAAGAAGAGAGAAGCAGAACGCCTTGATTTTATAAGCCAATTAAAACAACATCAGAAGATATTAGAAGAACAGGTTTTAATACGTACTAAAGAATTAAGAATAAAAGAACAAGAAGCACAAGAAAATGTAAAACGACTAGACCAGATTATGGACACAGCCGCTGAAGGAATTATTACATCAGATATCTCAGGCACCATTGAAAGCTTTAACCTTGCTGCTGAAAATATATTTGGTTTTACTGCTAATAAGATAATTGGCAAGAATATTAATCTTCTTATCCCTCAACGACTGAAAGATAAACACATTGAATACGTTGATAAATTTGTTGGAACCGGGCAGCCAGAGATTATGGGAGCCGGTAGAGATGTGCAAGCACAACGTAAAGATGGTTCAGTTTTTCCCGCAAGTATTGCAATCAGTGATATGCAGTTTAATCAAAAAAGAATATTTACAGCAATCATTCATGACATAACGCATATTAAAGAAAATGAATCCGCTCTAATTGAAGCTAAAGAGGAAGCAGAGAAAGCCAATATGGTAAAAACTGAATTTCTTTCTTCAATGTCCCATGATCTCCGAACGCCTTTAAATGCAGTATTAGGCTTTGGTCAGTTACTGGAATCTAATCCTGATGAACCTCTAACTACGGATCAGAGTGATTATGTTGAACAAATTTTAAAAGGTGGTAAACACCTGCTCAATTTAATTAACGATATTCTGGATTTAGCAAAAATTGAAGCAGATAAAGTTGATCTGCTTATAGAAGAACTTGATTTACATTCTATTTTAGATGAATGCATAGTCATGATCCTGCCACTTGCTGAAAAGTACAACATTAAAATTAATTATGATTATAAAAATCAGGATAATAAAGTTATTGAAGCTGACAATACCCGTCTCAAACAAATATTACTCAATATTTTATCCAATGCTGCAAAATATAATAAGAAAAATGGTTCTATAACAATTGAATATAAAATTATTGATAAAAATAAATTACGAATAAATATAAAAGATACTGGTATTGGAATTGCTGATGATAAACAAGCTAATATATTTACAGCATTTTTCCGCGTTAATACTAATAATCCATCCGCAGAAGGAACAGGGATCGGTCTAACTATTTCCAGAAAATTAATCGAAATCATGAATGGCAGTATTAATTTTGTAAGTGAAATTGGTAAAGGAAGTACCTTTTGGATAGATATTCCACTGATGGAAAAGCCTGAATATCAACAAGACAATATAATAAATAATGATAGTAATGAACCAAAAAAGGATTTAATGATTGAGAAACTGGAGGCTTCAGTACTCTATGTTGAGGATAACCAGGCTAATATAAGATTAATGGAAGCCCTCACTGGAAATATAGAAGGCCTTACATTAATCATCGCTATGAATGCGTATGATGGCATCGCACTCGCTAAGGAGAAGCAACCAAATATTATTATTCTTGATATCAACTTACCCGATATGAATGGTATTGATATGTTCAAAGAGCTGGCTAACATTCCTGAAACAGCCCATATACCTGCTATTGCACTAAGTGCCGCAACATCAAAAAATGATATCCAAAAAGGGCTGTCTGCTGGATTTAAATATTACTTAACAAAACCGATGGAACTAAGGGAAGTTATCTCAGCGATGAAATCATTATTAGAAACCAATACAATCTAATTAACAATAAGCATTTCTTGTTGAACAGATAGTAGCAACATAGCCACGAAGGTTTCCATTTCTATATAAAATAACAAGATTAACTAATCCGACTTGCATTAAATATCCTGTTGTAGAAAAAAGTAAAAATCCACGTTCTAAGAACTTGGTTGTGATATCACCCTATAAGGGTGTATAAAATCTGTAGGTGAGCTCAAGGAGAACTATAGAACTTTACCTCAGGTACTACTTCGCGTTGCTTAGGTCGC